>CAKRWZ010000045.1 GCA_934418295.1 uncultured Mediterraneibacter sp. | reverse complement strand
TTGGATATCGTATGGAGGCAATGCAGATTAAGCTTGTATCTAAAGATGCATCTGCACCGGGAGCTAATTCCAGATATTATACTGAAACCAGAATGGTATCCGGACCAGATGCTGCAATGTATGCAAGAGCAAATATGTACAGCAGCCCGACACCATATATTATTCTGGTAGATGGAAGAACTCACAGAGTAGGTATCTACCAGGGGTCAAGAGGTTTCTGGACATGTGTGAAGTATTGGGCGTGTGGAGACGGAAAGCCGAGTACACCAACAGTCAGAGGTGTGTTCAGTGTAGGAAACAGAGGCTACTATTTCAATTCAGGAGCATACAGATGCTTTTGGTGGACGCAGTTCTATGGTGACTATCTGTTCCACAGTGTACTGTGCTGGCCAAATGGATCGATTGCAGATGGACGTGTAGGTATGGGATTATCGCATGGATGTGTCAGATTGGAAATGGCAAATTGTAAATGGATTTATGATAATATCCCGAGAGGAACAACCGTTGTAGTGTATAACTAAAAGTATAAGGAATATTAATAAGAATCCATTGAATTCTGGTAACCAAATCTATATAATTAAATTAGCAGAAAGTTACTAGACGATACAATGAAGTGAGAAGCATCACATGATAGAGTTATTTCTGTTGTGTGGTGCTTTTTCTGCAGAAGAGGAGGTTTTATGAAAAAGGAAGGAAAGCGCATACTTGCTATGAGCCTAGCGGTAATAATGGCTTCATCTAGTTGTTATGCAGGCGGGCTGACAGTTCACGCTGAGGATGCGAATGCATTGGAAATGTCAGACACAGCGCAAGATGTGGAGAAGGATAAAACAGCGGAAGGAGACTCTGTGGATGAGGTGGATTATGGCAGTGTATCCGGTGAATCTGGACAGGCTGCAGAGCAGAGTACAAGCACCTATGTTGAAAATGCTGTAGAAGAAAGTTCCGATGCGGATCAAGAGGAGAAAGATCAGGCAGAAAATTGGGATGTTTCATTGAAAAGTGATAATACAATTGCAATTCAGCATTATAAGGGAACATTGGAGGAGGTTGTAATTCCAGATACTATGAAATATAATGGGCAGGACTATCCAGTATCTGAGATTAGATGGAATTCTTTCATCAGCAATGCATCTATTCAGAAAATTACGATTTCAAAGAATGTAAAGACAATTGGAGAGAATGCATTTAGAGAATGTACAAATCTGGAAGAAGTGATCTTTGCATCAGACGCAGAATTGCAGACGATTGAAGATGGTGTGTTTTTTGGTGACACGGCATTAAAGACCATTTCTATTCCAGCCAGTGTAGAAGCGATTGGAGTGAATGTATTCAGAGAGTGTACTGCATTAGAAAGCGCGGATTTAACAAAAGCAGTTAAATTAACAGCTATCAATTCTTCAACATTTTATGGCGATACGGCATTAAAAAGCATAACAATTCCGGAAAATGTAGAAAGCATTGAAAGTAATGCCTTTGCGTGCTGTAAGAATATAACGGAAATTCGGTTTTCTAATGATGGAAAATTAAAAAGTATCGGAAATTCAGCATTTAGCGTAACTGGTGTTGAAAAGGTTGTGATTCCAGAAAGTGTAGAAAGCATTGGGACAGGTGCATTTTTCAAACTTAGCAGGAAGTTAAAAGTTTATGGAGCGGCGGGGTCAGCAGCGGAACAATATTGTCAGGTAACGAGTGGAGCAGATTTTTATGATGCGTCAGATATTTATCTGAATGAAGAGGCAAGTATCAGTGTTCCGGCCGGCAGTTCATCTTATCAGATAAAAGTAGAATGGCCGGAGTCAATGGAAGATGTTCAGTGGACAAGTTCTAATGAATCTGTAGCAACGGTAGATGGTAATGGCCTTGTTACCAAGGTGAAGAAGGGTACGGTGACCATTACTGCTGTAAGAGGGAAAAACAGCCGGTCAGTGGAGATTACATTTTCAGGCAGCGAACAGGAAGAGGCAGAAGAGGAAGCAAGCTGGGATATCTCTTTAAAAAGTGATGATACCATCGCAATTAATAAATACAAAGGTACGAAAGCAGAAGTTGTGATTCCAGATGAAATGAAATATAATGGCCGTTATTATAAAGTACAAAAAATAGGACGGGCGGCATTTCAAGATAATCAATCGATTCAGAAGCTCTGGATTTCGGAAAATATTAAGGAAATAGACAATCAGGCATTTGCGAGATGCACGAATTTAACGGCTGTAAATTTTACTGGTACATCAAAATTACAGACAATTGGAACGTCAGCATTTTATGGAGATACGGCTTTAAAAGAAATTATTATTCCTGCTGATGTAGAGACGATAGGAATGAATGCATTTAGAGAATGTGCCGGATTAGAAAGTGTAGATTTAACAAATGCAGACAAATTAACAACTATTAATTCTTCAGTATTTTATGAGGACGCAGCTTTAAAAAATATAACAATTCCCAAAAATGTAGAAAGCATTGATGACAATGCCTTTGCAGGCTGCAAAAGTATAACGGAAATTTATTTTTCTGGTGATGGGAAATTAAAAAGTATTGGAAATTCGGCATTTAGCAAAACTGGTATTGTGAAGGCTGTGATTCCGGAAAGCGTAGAAAGCATTGGAACGGATGCCTTTTTTAAGCTAAGTGGAAGAGTGAAAATTTATGGACAGGCGGGATCGTCTGCAGAACAGTACTGTCAATCAGCGGGCGATGCAGATTTTTATGATGTGTCAGGAATTTATCTGAATGAAGATTCGAAGGTCAGTATTCCGGCGGATCAGTCAGCATATCAAATAAAGGTGGATTGGCCGGAGTCAATGGAAGATGTTCAGTGGACAAGTTCTGATGAATCTATAGCAACAGTAGATGCGAATGGATTGGTAACCCGCGTACATAAAGGCACGGTTAAAATTACAGCAGAAAGAGGCAGTATGAGCTGTACCATAGAATTGACTTTCAATGGTGACGACCAGGAAGATCAGAAAGAAGCGGAAGAGTGGAGCTTTTCAAAAAAAGAAGACGGAACACTCAAAATACAAAAATACACTGGCGGAGATACGGAGATATCAGTTCCGAAGGTCTTGAAATATCGCGGTCGATACTATAAGGTCAGTGAAATTGATGATTATGCATTTGGAAGTAATGATGATATTACAAAAGTAAGCATTCCTTCAGGCATAAAACAGATTGGGGAGAGAGCATTTAATTACTGTACGAATTTACAATCAGTGGAATTGGAAAAGGGATCTGAACTCGAAGTGATCGGCGAGAGAGCGTTTAGCCGATGCAGAAGTTTGAAGTCGATTAATTTACAAGATGCAGCTGAATTGAGTAAAATTGGCGAGGATGCATTTTATGAAAATACATCATTGGCAAGTATAGTAATTCCGGCGAATGTACAGGAGATTGAAGCATATACATTTGCTGATTGTGAAAGTCTTACAGATATTGATTTTTCCAAAGCTGAAAAATTGACAACAGTAGGAACTAATGCATTTCGCAATATTGGTGCAGCAGAGATTGAAGTGCCGGATTCGATTACAGAAATCGGAAACGCTGCATTTTCGAGAGCAGAGTGGGAGCTTTTATATGTATATGGAGAAGAAGGCTCAGCGGCAGAAGCATATTGTGATACAACAGAAAGAAATGTGGAATTCCGATATGCCAAAGGCGTTTATCTGGAACAGCCGGAAGAAGGTCTGTATTTTGATATAGAGAGTCTTGGAGAAGCATTACAGCTAAACGTAGAATGGCCGAAGGATGCTGCGAAAGGTGAGATTCACTGGTCATCCAGCGAACCGGAAAGAATATTTGTAGATCAGAATGGAAAAGTAACGGCAATCAATTATGGCACAGCGGAGATTACAGCAGAGAGAAATGGATATACGGATACAGTTAATATAGATGTTGTTCAGCGGAGTATCTCAGAAGCGGCTATCATATTAGATGGGATAGATTGTACATACAATGGAAAAGCGTTTACACCAGAAGTAACGGTTGTAGACGGGGATAAGGTATTAGAAGAAAATGTGGACTATGAAGTTACATATTCAGACAATATCAAAGCAGGAGTTGCAACAGTAACTGTTGCGGGCATCGGGAAATATACTGGTGAAGTAGACAGATTTTTTACGATTCTGCCAAAGGTATCTTACCGCACCCAGGTGCAGACATATGGCTGGGAGAAGAATTATACTTCTAACGGCGGCGTCAGCGGAACCATGGGTCAGGGCAAACGGTTGGAAACCATTCAGATCAAAGCAGAAGGTTCAGACAATCTTAATATTGAATACCGTACTCATGTGCAGAGCTTTGGCTGGCAGAATTGGACATCTAATGGTGCCAACAGCGGAACAGTTGGACTGGGCAAACGGTTAGAAGCAATCCAGATCAGGCTGAAAGGTGACGATGCTGAAAGGTATGATGTGTACTACCGCGTACATGCACAGAGTTATGGCTGGCTGAACTGGGCGAAGAACGGAGAATATTCGGGCACAGCAGGATTGGCTAAACGTCTGGAAGCAATTCAGATTGTTATAGTGGAAAAAGGTGCAGATGCACCGGGAAATGCTGGCGGTATAACGTCTACAAATAAACTTTCGTATGTTCATACTGCACATAGCTGGGATGGCGGAAAAGTAACAAAGGAACCGGAATCTTATACACAGAATGGCATCAAGACTTACACCTGTACAGAATGTGGTGAGACCAAGACAGAGCAGATCTTAAAATCATTCCCCGTAGATGTATCTTACCGTACTCATGTGCAGACATATGGCTGGCAGAAGACTGTAAAGAACGGACAGCTTGCCGGAACCATGGGACAGGGTAAGAGAATGGAGACGATGACTATCAGTGTGAAAGATCTTGCAGGCGAAGATAGTGATCTTGGAATTCGCTATAATGCACATGTGCAGTCTATCGGCTGGCAGGGGGATGTCAATGATTCTACAACCTGGAAAAAGGATGGAGAAAATGCCGGAACTGTAGGTATGGGCAAGCGTCTGGAAGCAATTCAGATTGAACTGTCAGGTGATGATGCGGAGAAGTATGACATATACTATCGTGTACACGCACAGAGCTATGGCTGGCTGAACTGGGCAAAGAATGGTGAGATATCAGGAACAGCAGGATACGGCAAGAGACTGGAAGGAATCCAGATCATTGTGGTTGAAAAGGGTGCAGAGATCAATACGAATTTCGGAGGTATCAAATCCACAAACAAACTTTCGTATGTTCATACTGCACATAGCTGGGATGGCGGAAAAGTAACAAAGGAACCGGAATCTTATACACAGAATGGCATCAAGACTTACACCTGTACAGAATGTGGTGAGACCAAGACAGAGCAGATCTTAAAATCATTCCCCGTAGATGTATCTTACCGTACTCATGTGCAGACATATGGCTGGCAGAAGACTGTAAAGAACGGACAGCTTGCCGGAACCATGGGACAGGGTAAGAGAATGGAGACGATGACTATCAGTGTGAAAGATCTTGCAGGCGAAGATAGTGATCTTGGAATTCGCTATAATGCACATGTGCAGTCTATCGGCTGGCAGGGGGATGTCAATGATTCTACAACCTGGAAAAAGGATGGAGAAAATGCCGGAACTGTAGGTATGGGCAAGCGTCTGGAAGCAATTCAGATTGAACTGTCAGGTGATGATGCGGAGAAGTATGACATATACTATCGTGTACACGCACAGAGCTATGGCTGGCTGAACTGGGCAAAGAATGGTGAGATATCAGGAACAGCAGGATACGGCAAGAGACTGGAAGGAATTCAGATCATTGTGGTTGAAAAGGGTGCAGAGATCAATACGAATTTCGGAGGTATCAAATCCACAAACAGTAAGTCTTATATTGTGAAGTAGCAGTTGCGTTATGTTGGAGGAACATTTATAATAAAAGCAGCAGAAAGTTACGAGGTAAGGCAGTAGAGTAAAAGGCATCAGATGACAGAGATATTTCTGGCATTTGATGCCTTTTCTTACGGAAGAGGAGGATTTATGAAAAGAGGAAGGCGAATCCAGTGGAACCAGCGGGCAGGGCAAGCGTATAGAGGCGCTGCGCGTGAAACTGACAGGAGAAGTGGCAGATTATTAGGATGTATAAAACAGCCGGTCTGTAAACGGATAAAGTGTTTACAGACCGGCTGTTTTATCGCTGTACGGCAACGAGTCAAAGTCCGAGTTTGATTTGAGAAGTAATTTCTCAGAACTTATTTGTCGCTTTCATAGTGTGCTTCACAGGTCAGCTGGATGCCCAGGCGCTTCAGCGTGCGGATATCCACATCTGACAGCATGACGGATGCGTGCATCTGGCAATCGTGCAGTTTCGGCAGCTGCTCCAGGGCAAGTTTGGCTTCCGGATTCAGTGCGGCGCTGGTGGAAAGGGCAATCAGGACTTCGTCTGTGTGAAGGCGTGGATTTCTGCTCTTTAAGTATTCCACTTTTAATTTCTGGATAGGCTCGATCGACTCCGGTGAGATCACGTGGGTTTTGTGGTCGATGCCGGCCAGCTGTTTGGTAGCGTTCAGCAAAAGTGCGGCAGAAGCGCCAAGCAGATGGGAAGTCTTCCCGGTCACCATCGTGCCGTCCGGCAGTTCCAGAGCGGCAGCAGGAGAATGGGAGGTCTCGGCTCTCTCTAATGCAGCGGAAACAACCTTTCGGTCTGCAACCGTGATCTGTGCCTGGTTCATAAGAAGTTCGATCTTTTCGGCGTCGCTTTCCGGACGTTTTCCGGTCAGCATGTCTGCCAGTGACTGGTAATAACGGCGGATGATCTCCTGGCGGGATGCTTCCTGGCATACGGCATCGTCACAGATACAGTTTCCGGCCATATTGACACCCATGTCTGTCGGAGATTTGTAAGGGCTTTCTCCGTAGATCCGTTCAAAAATGGTGTTCAGGACCGGGAAGATCTCTACGTCACGGTTGTAATTTACAGTGGTCTTTCCGTAAGCTTCCAGATGGAACGGATCGATCATGTTGATATCGTTCAGATCGGCGGTAGCTGCTTCATAAGCCAGATTGACCGGATGTTTCAGAGGAAGGTTCCAGATTGGGAAAGTCTCAAATTTGGCGTACCCTGCGTGGATTCCTCTTTTGTGCTCGTGGTAGAGTTGGGAAAGGCAGGTTGCCATTTTTCCGCTTCCAGGGCCGGGAGCGGTGATGATCACAAGAGGACGTTCTGTTTCAATATAATCGTTTTTGCCGTAGCCTTCATCGCTGAGGATCAGCGGGATATTGCTGGGATAACCCGGAATATTGTAATGGATATACACCTTTACTCCCAAGTGCTCCAGTCTGTTTTTGAATAAGAGGCTGCTTTCCTGTCCGGAAAATTGTGTGATGACAACGCTGCCCACATACAGGCCTTGTTCATGATAAAGATTGATCAGGCGGATGATGTCGGAATCGTAAGTGATGCCCAGATCTCCGCGGATCTTATTTTTGTCGATATCTTTTGCACTGATCGCAATGACGATCTCAGCCTGATCACTGAGCTGCATCAGCATACGAAACTTGCTGTCCGGAGCAAAACCCGGAAGTACTCTGGAAGCGTGAAAATCATCGAATAATTTACCGCCGAATTCCAGATACAGTTTGTTGTCGAAATGGCTGATGCGCTCCCGAATATGCTCTGACTGCAGACTCAGGTATTTATTGTTGTCAAACCCTATTTTCATTTCCAATTACCATCCTCTTCTGTGTACTTTTATGTGTGGAAAATAAAGAATTTCCTCGGCACATTTTTTGCTGATACCGGGAAACGGATTATTTTCATTATGATTTATACAGTATCAGTATACATAGAAAAGCGTCGCTTTACAACAGATTTCCATGTAGAATCGTTCATAATATTTTCATAATGTTTTGGTTGATTTATATAGAAACGCTACTTATAATAATGATGATACCCTTTCGGTTTCCCGTTTACCGGGCAGAGGGGTGTACAGAATCAGGAGGACAAAATGAATAACAGACGGGACGATAAAAAAAATAATCAAAACAAACAGGGCTGGGGAATTGTTACAATTGCAACGATATTGGCAGCCCTTTTGTTTTTGGGATTATATTCCATGCTGCAAGGAGCATCCATAAAAGAAATTACTTATGATAAATTTCTGAAAATGGTGGATGAGGGGAAAGTAGAAAAGGTCACTATCGGAAGTTCCAAGATCTATATCACTTCCAAAACGGATGAAAAAGAGGATGACGATCCGCTTTCCGGGATCTTGCCGAGTTCGAAAAATGAGAAAGATCCGGATTATTACACCGGGAAAGTGGATGACGATTCGTTGCCAGAGCGCTTGAACAAGGCGGGAGTCACTTACGAACAGGAAATCCCGAATACGACCCAGAGGACGATATTTGATATGTTGATCACAGTCGTACTTCCGATCGTTTTGATGGTGGTCCTTTTTAGCTTCCTTATGAAAAAAATGTCAAAAGGCGGCGGAATGATGGGCGTTGGCAAAAGCAATGCCAAGATGTATGTGGAGAAGCAGACCGGCGTGACATTTCAAGACGTGGCAGGACAGGATGAGGCCAAGGAGTCTCTGCAGGAAGTGGTAGATTTCCTGCACAATCCGGAAAAATATACCGGGATCGGAGCAAAGCTGCCGAAGGGAGCCCTTTTGGTTGGCCCTCCGGGAACCGGAAAGACCTTGCTGGCCAAAGCGGTGGCAGGAGAAGCGAAGGTTCCGTTTTTCTCACTGTCAGGTTCCGCGTTTGTAGAGATGTATGTCGGTGTCGGAGCATCCAGAGTGCGTGACCTGTTTAAGCAGGCGCAATCCATGGCACCGTGTATCGTATTTATCGATGAGATCGATGCCATCGGGAAAAGCCGTGACAACGGGCTGGGCAGCAATGATGAGCGTGAGCAGACTTTGAACCAGCTGCTGGCGGAGATGGACGGCTTTGATACGAACAAAGGACTGCTTTTGCTGGCGGCGACAAACCGTCCGGAAGTATTGGATCCGGCACTGTTGAGGCCGGGACGTTTCGACCGTCGGATCATTGTAGACAAACCGGATCTGAAAGGCCGTATCGACACGTTGAAGGTGCATTCCAAAGATGTTCGCATGGACGAAACGGTGGATCTGGAAGCCATTGCATTGGCGACGTCCGGAGCGGTCGGTTCGGATCTTGCCAATATGATCAATGAGGCGGCAATCAATGCAGTCAAGAACGGACGCCAGGTGGTAAGCCAGAGCGATCTTTTTGAAGCGGTAGAAGTGGTGTTGGTAGGAAAAGAAAAGAAAGACCGGATCATGAGCAAGGAGGAACGTCGGATCGTTTCTTATCATGAGGTGGGACATGCCTTGGTAAGCGC
The DNA here is from genome assembly GCA_934418295.1 of uncultured Mediterraneibacter sp. Lineage (GTDB taxonomy): Bacteria > Bacillota > Clostridia > Lachnospirales > Lachnospiraceae > Mediterraneibacter_A. The sequence continues at coordinate 4,797 of CAKRWZ010000045.1, read as the reverse complement.
ATTGCAAAAAGATGCAGAGCCGGTGCAGAAGATCACCATCGTACCGCGTACCATGGGTGCGTTGGGCTATGTGATGCAGACTCCGGAAGAGGAAAAATTCCTGAATACTAAAAATGAGTTGGAGGCAATGCTTGTAGGCCTTCTGGCAGGAAGGGCTGCGGAGGAGATCGTGTTTAATACGGTGACGACGGGGGCTTCCAATGATATCGAAAGAGCGACGGAGATCGCCCGGGCAATGATCACCCAGTACGGTATGTCGGAAAAATTCGGCCTGATCGGTCTGGAATCTATCCAGCACAGATATTTGGACGGAAGACCGGTGGCAAATTGCGGGGAAGCGACGGCAGCCGAGATTGATACAGAAGTGATGACAATGCTTAAGAATTCTTATGCAGAAGCGAAGAGATTGCTGAGCGAGCATAGAAAGACGCTGGATGATATCGCAGCTTTCCTGATCGAAAAGGAAACGATCACAGGAAAGGAATTTATGAAGATTTTCCGAGAGACAGAAGGTTTGCCTGAGCCGGAAGAAGAAAATGAAAAGGGCTCAAAAGAGGAACGGATCGTCATGAAGCCGATGGAAACAGAAGGCGATGCCTCTGTTCAGGATGAGACAGATAAAAAGAACGAATAGGAAAGAGGCGATTCAGAAACGTTGATTCAGACCCACAGGATCAGAAAATGATTTTGATTTTGTGGGTCTTTTGATCACTGGGGGTGGCATATACGGGTATTTTTAATATAGAAGAAGAGTTGAAAAAGCTTCCGGGAAGACCCGGAGTATATCTGATGCACGATGAAAAGGATCAGATTATTTATGTAGGAAAAGCGATCAGCCTGAAAAACCGTGTTCGCCAGTATTTTCAAAGCAGTCGGAATAAGGGATTGAAGATCGAACAGATGGTGACCCACATTACCCGGTTTGAATATATCGTAACCGATTCCGAGTTGGAAGCATTGGTACTGGAATGTAATCTGATCAAAGAGCATCATCCAAAATACAACACGATGTTGATGGATGATAAGACCTATCCTTTTATCAAAGTGACAACGGGAGAAGACTTCCCCAGGGTGATGTTGTCCAGAAAAATCCTGAAAGACAAGTCAAAATATTTTGGCCCTTATACCAGTGGACAGGCAGTTCGAGACACGATAGAGTTGATTCGTAAACTATATCATATCAGAAGTTGCAATAAAAGTTTACCTAAAGATATAGGAAAGGATCGACCCTGCCTGAATTATCACATTCATCAGTGCGATGCACCTTGCCAGGGTTACATTTCCAAAGAAGAATATCAGAAATATATCACAGAAGCGCTTCGCTTCCTGAACGGAAACTATGAGGGGATTTTGGCAGATCTGGAAAAGAAGATGGCGGATGCGGCGGAGGCGATGGAATTTGAAAAGGCCATCGAATATCGAGAGCTGATCAGCAGTGTAAAAAAAACAGCCCAGAAACAGAAAATTACGGATTCCAGTGGGGAAGACCGGGATATTTTGTCGGTGGCTTCGGATCGCGGAGATGCGGTGGTGCAGGTATTTTTTGTCCGGAGCGGCCGTCTGATCGGAAGAGACCATTTTTATCTCCGGACCGTTTCCGGGGAGAAAAAGGCAGAAATTTTGGACAGCTTTATCAAACAATATTATGCGGGAACTCCTTTTATACCGGCGGAGCTGATGCTTCCGGAGGCGGTGGAAGACCGGGAGGTATTGGAGGAGTGGCTTACGGCGAAAAGAGGGCATAAGGTTGTGATCCGGGTGCCCAAAAAAGGAACGAAGGAAAAACTGGTAGAGTTGGCTACCGATAACGCAAGGATGATTCTGAGCAAAGACAGAGAGCGGATGAAGCGGGAAGAGGGCCGGACGATCGGCGCCGTAAAAGAAATGGAGAGTATCTTGGGATTAGAAGAAATCCGGAGGATGGAAGCCTATGATATTTCCAATACCAACGGTTTTGAGTCGGTAGGCTCCATGGTGGTTTATGAGCGTGGCAAGCCAAAACGCAACGATTACCGGAAATTTAAGATCAAAAGTGTAGAAGGACCGGATGATTACGGAAGCATGAGGGAAGTTCTCACAAGACGTTTTTCCCACGGTCTGAGGGAGCAGCAGGAGAGCAAAGAAGCAGGAGCGTTTTCTTCTTTTCCGGATCTGATCTTGATGGACGGCGGAAAAGGACAGGTTAATATTGCCCTGGAAGTACTGGAAGAGCTGCATCTGCAAATACCGGTGTGCGGCATGGTCAAGGACGACCACCACAGGACCAGGGGTTTGTATTATCAAAACAAGGAACTGGATATTGAAAAATCATCGGGAGCATTTCGACTGATCACCAGTATCCAGGATGAAGCCCACAGATTTGCCATCGAGTACCACAGAAATCTTCGGGGAAAAGGGCAGGTGCATTCGATGTTGGATGATATCCCGGATATCGGACCGGCCAGACGGAAGGAATTAATGAAACATTTCCAAAATCTGGATGAGATCCGAAATGCTGATCTGGAGGAGCTGACAGCACTTCCGGCCATGAATGAAAAGGCAGCCCGGAGCGTGTACAATTTTTTCCATAAATGATATAATAAAAAGGATTTGTTTCACGAAAGGAGAAAAGGGATGGAACAGGGGGTTACGCTAAAAGAAATCATTGAAAAGATGAATTTAAAAAATCTGACTCCGGAGCTGGATTTGGACGGAAGAAGCATAGATGTCCCGGATATTAACAGGCCTGCGCTGCAGCTGACGGGATTTTTTGAGCATTTTGAATCGAACCGTGTGCAGATCATAGGACATGTGGAGCACACCTATCTGCAGACATTGACGAATGAAAGAAAGAGTGAGATTTTTGATCTGCTTTTGTCGCATCAGATCCCGTGCATCGTTTTGTGCAGAGATCTTCCGGCAAGCGATATCATGATCGAAAAAGCTTATCATTACAATGTTCCGGTATTTCAGACGTCCATGCAGACTTCTTCTTTTATGGCAGAGATCATTCGGTGGCTGAATGTAAAGCTGGCACCGTGTATTACGATCCATGGGGTTCTGGTGGATGTCTGCGGTGTAGGAGTATTGATCCTTGGCGAGAGCGGTATCGGAAAAAGTGAGATGGCGCTGGAACTGATCAAAAGAGGACATCGACTGGTAACGGACGATGTGGTAGAGATTCGGAAGGTCAGCCATGATACACTGGTGGGAAGCGCACCGGAGATTACGCGGCATTTTATCGAGCTCAGAGGGATCGGGATCGTGGATATCAAATCCCTTTACGGTGTGCAGAGCGTAAAAGAGACACAGACCATCGACATGGTGATCACCATGGAAGAATGGGATCGCAGCAAAGATTATGATCGTCTTGGTGTGGAGGAAAAATATACAGAATTCCTCGGAAACCGGGTCATCTGTTATACGTTGCCGGTACGACCGGGCCGAAACCTGGCGATCATTGTAGAATCAGCATCTGTAAATCACAGGCAGAAACAGATGGGTTATAATGCGGCCCAGGAGCTGTACAGAAGAGTGCAGGAACGGCTGATCAAGAGATAGACGGCGGGAATCATAGAGAACATAAGGAACAGATAAGAGAAAAGATAAAATAAAAAGAAAAAGAGTTCGGAAAAAGAGAGGAAAGACAGCGATGCGATATTGCTTTGGGGCAGATGTTGGAGGAACTAGTGTAAAATTGGGGTTGTTTCAGGAGGACGGAGTCCTTTTGAAAAAGTGGGAGATCAAAACCCGTACAGAAAATGAAGGGGAGGCGATCATTCCGGATATTGCGGCATCTTTGGAAAAAGTTGTGAAGGAAAAAGGGCTGAAACATGAAGATTTTATCGGGATCGGAGCGGGCATACCGGCTCCGGTAACGGAAGAAGGGATCGTGAACGGCAGCGCCAACTTAGGTTGGAGTTATAAAAATGCAAAGAAAGAGATGGAAGAGCTGACCGGGCTTCATGCAAAGCTGGGAAATGATGCAAATGTGGCAGCTTTGGGCGAAATGTGGAAAGGAGCCGGAGCCGGATTCCGTAATATGATCATGGTGACTCTGGGAACCGGGGTTGGCGGCGGTATTATCGTAGACGGAAAAGTTGTTGCCGGAACCCATGGAGCCGGAGGGGAGATCGGGCATCTCTGTGTCAATTACAGAGAGATGGCAACTTGTGGCTGCGGAAACAGGGGATGTCTGGAGCAATATGCTTCTGCTACCGGAATTGTCCGGATGGCGAAAAAGAAAATCAGGGCGAAAAAACTTCCGACAGAATTGACGTCACAAAAGCTAAGCGCAAAAAAGGTGATCGACAGCGCCAAAGAAGGAGATGTATTGGCCTGTGAGGTGCTGAAAGATTTTGGGAAATATCTGGGTCAGGCATTGGCAAACCTGGCGGTTATCACAGATCCGGGAGCGATCGTGATCGGCGGCGGTGTGTCGAGAGCAGGAGAGATGCTGCTGGATTACATCAAAGCACCTTATGAAAGTCGAGCGTTTTTTGCCAATCGGGATGTGAAATTTTTGCTGGCTTCTCTGGGAAATGATGCAGGGATTTACGGGGCTGCAAAAATGATCTTGGATGAGTGATAATAAACGATATAAAAATATAAGGAAGCACAAGAAAGAATAAGAAAACTCCTGGTTTTGTACCTTGATCGTACAACTCCAGGAGTTTTTTAGTTGTTTTAATAAAATAATGAAATATCGAGATTACGGAGTGGTTCCGCCGCCGGTGTTACCACCGGTATTGTCGCCGCCGGTGTTGCCGCCGGTGTTGCCGCCGGTGTCGCCGCCGGTGTTGCCGCCGGTATTGTTGC
>CAKRWZ010000044.1 GCA_934418295.1 uncultured Mediterraneibacter sp. | reverse complement strand
AGCGGATCCTGCAGGATGTTTTTATTCCGAAGGAATGTACGGGCGGAGCGAAGAACCGGCAGAAAGTGGTGGCAGAACTGACATCCTACGGCGGGACGGGGAAGAAGCCGGAGGGAAAGATCACAGAAATCTTAGGCTTTTCCAACGAGCCGGGGGTAGACATTCTGTCCATCGCAAAAGACTGCGGACTGCCCATGGAATTTCCGGAAAAAGTGCTGCGTCAGGCAGACAGGATCCCGCTGCAGATCAGCGAGGCAGATTGTGCAGGCCGGAAAGATCTGCGCCGGGTGCAGATGGTCACCATTGACGGGGAAGACGCAAAAGATCTGGACGATGCAGTGTCGGTGGAGCGCCTGGAACAGGGTTACCGCCTGGGCGTGCATATCGCAGATGTGGCCAATTATGTGCAGGAACACAGCGCGTTGGACCAGGAAGCCTTAAAGAGAGGCACCAGTGTCTATCTGGCGGACCGCGTGATCCCAATGCTGCCGGTGCGGCTTTCCAACGGGATTTGTTCGTTGAATGCAAAAGAAGACCGTCTGGCCTTGAGCTGTATCATGACGATCAACAGCCGGGGCGAAGTGACAGACCATGAGATCGCAGAGACTGTGATCTGTGTGGATGAGCGCATGACCTATACCAGTGTGGCCAAGATCTTGCGTGACCATGACGAAAAAGAACGAGAAAAATACAAAGATTTGGTGCCGATGTTTGAACAGATGGCAGAACTGTCTAAAATTTTAAGGGAGAAGAGACGCCAGAGAGGTTCCATAGATTTTGATTTTCCGGAAACAAAAGTGATTTTGGATGAAACGGGAAAACCGGTGGAATTGCGGCCGTATGAGCGGAATGTGGCGACGAAACTGATCGAAGATTTTATGCTGATCGCCAATGAAACCGTTGCAGAGGAATTTTACTGGAGAGAGCTTCCTTTTCTGTACCGGAATCACGAGGCGCCGGACGAAGACAAGATAAAAAGACTGAGCACGTTTATCAACAATTTCGGCTTTCATATCCATGTAGGAAACCAGGAGATCCGGCCCAAGGAAGTACAAAAGCTGTTGGCAAAAGCGGAGGATACGCCCCAGGAGGCGATGATCAGCCGCCTGGCCCTGCGGTCGATGAAGCGGGCTGGTTATACGGCAGAAAACAGCGGCCATTTCGGGCTGGCGGCCCGTTACTATACCCATTTTACTTCGCCTATCCGAAGGTATCCGGACTTGCAGATCCATCGTATCATCAAAGATACACTGCGCGGGCGGATGAAAGAAGAGAAGATCCGCCATTATACGGAAATTTTGCCGGGTGTGGCGCAAAAAGCCAGTGAACTGGAGCGAAGAGCCGACGAGGCAGAGCGGGAGACCATCAAGCTGAAAAAAGCAGAATATATGCTGGCACACATTGGAGAAGAGTACGAAGGTGTGATCTCCGGGATCACCAAATGGGGGGCCTATGTGGAGCTGCCCAACACCGTGGAGGGGTTGGTGCATGTAATGAACATGAAGGACGATCATTATTGGTATCTGGACGATCGGTATGAACTGGCCGGTGAACGGACCGGAAAACGATATAAACTGGGGCAGACAGTCCGGGTAAAGGTGTTAAGCGTAGACCGGCTTCTGCATACGGTCGATTTTGAATTTTGCGGGGAGGCATAAAATGGCAAAGGCAAAAACAGATGGTAAATTGATTGCCAACAATAAAAAAGCGTATCATGACTATTTTATTTTGGAAAATTATGAGGCCGGTATTGCGCTTCACGGGACGGAAGTGAAATCCCTGCGGCAGGGAGCGTGCAGCATCAAAGAAGCGTTTATCCGGATCGAGAACGGAGAAATGTTTATTTACGGGATGCACATCAGTCCCTATGAAAAAGGCAACATTTTCAACAAGGATCCGCTGCGGGTGCGAAAACTCCTTCTTCACAAGAAAGAGATCAACAAAATTTTTGGCAAGATGAAAGAAAAAGGAAACACGGTAGTTCCTCTGAAAGTATATTTTAAGGACAGTCTGGTCAAGGTAGAGATCGGTCTTGCAAAAGGTAAAAAGCTGTACGACAAACGGGACGACATTGCCAAAAAAGATCAGAAGAGGGAAGCCCAGAGAGAGTTTAAAGTCAACAATCTTTAAAAAAGGATCTTTTTATAGATTATAAAAAATCGCCGGGGAACAGGAGAAATGAGAACGATGAAGACTGTGAAAATCAGAGAGATAACGATCGGAACAGGACGTCCGAAAATCTGTGTGCCCATCGTCGGAAAAACAGAAGAGGAAATCCTGCAGGAAGCAAGAAAAATACCGCAAAGTACAGCCGATCTGGCAGAATGGAGAGCCGACTGGTACGAAGAAACAGACGACTGGGGAAAAGCGGAATCTGTATTGCAGCAGCTGAGGGAGATTTTGGGAGAAATTCCGCTTTTGTTTACCTTCCGTTCTGCCGCAGAGGGCGGAGAACGAGAGATCAGCGCGGAAGCTTATCAAAATTTAAATCAAAAGGCGGCAGAGTCCGGTCTGGCAGATCTCATCGATGTGGAAGCATACTTCCAAGACGGTATCGCAGAAGAATTGATCCGAAGGATTCATGCCTGCGGCGGAAAGGTGATCGCATCCAACCATGATTTCGCGAAAACCCCTGACGAGGAAGAAATCCGGAAAAGGCTGCGACATATGCAGGAAATCGGGGCAGACATAGGCAAGATCGCAGTGATGCCGCAGACACCAAAAGATGTGTTGGAGCTTCTTTGCGCCACAGAGCAAGTGACTGCCGCGGACGAAACGACGATCCCCGTCGTGACCATGTCTATGGGACGGATGGGAGCGTTCAGCCGGATCAGCGGAGAACTGACAGGTTCCGCCATGACCTTTGGCGCATTAGGCAAGACCTCTGCTCCCGGGCAACCGGAAGCGGGGCGGCTGAAAGAAGTATTAGAATTGCTTCGACTTTAGAAAATTATTTATTCAGTTTGACGGCTTTGCGGAAGAAGAAAAATCCCAGCAGGAACATCAGGGAAAGACTTCCCACACCTGCATTGACTAAGCCGGTTATCTGGCTTACAAAAGAGACCAGGAAGGTTCCGAAGAAAGCAGCGCCCTTGCCGCAGATGTCCAGGATGCCGAAGTATTCGCCGGACTTTTCAGCCGGGATGATCTTGGCAAAATAGGAACGAGACAGCGCCTGGATGGTGCCCTGGAACATACCCACCAAAACGGCTAATGTCCAGAATTTTACCTGAGAATCCAGCCAGATCGCATACAGCGCGATGCCGAAATATGCGATGATACAGATACTGAGCATTTTGGATGGCCGGAACTTGTCGGAGAAACGGCCAAACAACAAAGCGCAAGGGAATGCGACCAGCTGCGTTACCAAAAGGGCCAGCAAAAGTCCGGTGCTGTCCAGGCCCAGAGCCTGTCCGTAGGCAATGGCCATGTCGATGATCGTGTAAACGCCGTCGATGTAAAAGAAAAAGGCTAACAGAAAGAATAAAACTTTCTTGTCGTGGGCGATTTCGCGGAAAGTGCCGCCAAGACGCTTGAAACTGCTGCGCACCACGCCTTTCTTTGCAGACGAAGAATAATATTTCTGCTGATAGCTTTTCAGCAGCGGAATAGTGTTTCCCAGCCACCAAAGAGCGGTGATGGCAAAGGCAATCAGCATAGCGGCGGACATGCTCAGGCCTAATGAATCTGCCCCTAATACGACACCGATGGAAGCGACGAAAGGAATGCAGCTTCCGATATATCCCCAGGCATAGCCGTAAGAAGAAACCCGGTCCATCCGATCTTCGGTGGTGACGTCAGTCAGCATAGAATCATAAAAAATCAAGCTGGTGGCATAACCGGTTTTGGTAATGATGAAAAGAACCAAAAAAATGATCCAGGATGAAGTGATCCCCAGCACGATGCAGCCGATCACACCGATCAATAACACGACGGTAAACAGCTTTTTCTTGTATCCCTGTGTGTCTGCAAGGCTGCCGAGAGTAGGCCCCAGAAGTGCAACCAAAAGGGTAGAGATGGAAGCAGCATATCCCCAGAAAGCCATGTAATTTACGGCTGAGACATTTGCAGACTCTGCCAGATAGTTGAAATAAATCGGCAGGATCGTGGTGGCCAGCATGGTAAAAGCAGAATTTCCCACATCGTATAAAATCCACTTCTTTTCCAGTGGTGTCAGTTTTTTATTCATGTATTTTCCCTCATTCTTTTGTTTATTGTGTATTTGGCAACTAAAAAAGATTTACAGGATCTTTTCGTCGTATGCCCGGTAACAAATAGACCATATACCGTTTTTGTAAAAACAAGATACGATCAAAGTAAAATCGCGGCAAAACCGGTTTACAGCAACAGTTCTTCCCAGTGGTTGCCGGCACCGAAGGTCAGGTCAAAACGATCCGGCAGCTGGGCTCCGTTGAGCAAGACATCCTGATAACGCTGGATCAGGCTGGAAGCGACCGGGATCGCCTCTTCGTACATTTTTTTCAAGATGCTGCAGTATTTTTCGGCGTTTAGATTTGCTTCCGGACGCAGGATCATGCCCTCAATGTCCGGCAGCTTCAAGATATGCAAAATGGAGCGCATGGTGTTCTTCATCAGACGGGACTTTGGATGCAAAAGCTTCAGGTCTTGTACCATTCCCTTTAATGCGCCGAGGATTTCTTTGGAGGTGATCCCTTCAAAGAAAGTGGAAATCACTTCTGCGTTCTTTTCGCTGGGCTGAACCAGGTTACAAGTCTGATATTTGGCCGGATTGAGGTTATCTTCCAAAAGGAAAGCGCGATCCAGCTCCGATTCCAGCTCACAGTGGCAAATGCCGCTGACCTGGATGCTTTTCTCTACATAAGGATGGCAGATGCTGTCCAGTGCGAAATGGCAGACAAAGCCGTAGAGATAGACGCGACCGGCGGTTTTATCCGGGCAATGCTCCAAAAGCTGTCTGGCCTGCAGGAAAAATTTGGAAGCAGGTTCATCGTGCATACGGAAGCCGCTCTGGTTTACGTGATTTTTGCTGAGAGCCTTGTAATAAAACAGAATGTCCGGTCCGTGCAGGCCGATGTCATAAAGCTCCCGGTGATTTTCTATAGACGTGCGGATCGGGAAAGGAAGGCAAGACAGCACTTCTTTCCCGAAACGGTAATGTGTGTAAGTTGTTGGCATGTTTTATATCCCCTTTATAATAAAATTGTATGAACAATTATATTATTGCAGAGAATTATAAAATGTTCCATAGTTTTTGGAAAAAGTTAAGAAAAAAATGGACCTGGCGGGAATCGAACCCGCGTCCAGAAACCTGTCCCATGTCCTTCTACTATCATAGTCAGTTCTTTTTCATTTCCTCCGCTGCACGGAAACGGACATCCTTACAGCTTCAGTAGCTTCATGATACGCCTGACGGCTCAAAGCTTTGCCGTCATCGTTTCTCACAAGGTCGATGCCAGATTCTTAAAGTGTGAGTGCTCTAAGGCTGACAAGCAGCAATTAGGCTGCTAACGCGTAATTTTCGTTTGCGTTTAATTTTAAGGTTGCGATTTGACGCATCGCCTGCGGATAGCTTCTCCATTTTCGAGATCCCTGTCGAAACCAGTACAAGCCCAAGATATGAAATGCAAAATTATTCTATGCGATAATATAAAAAAAGTCAAGGAAAAGGGGTCTTGGAATACAAAAAAGAAAAGAAATTCACTGATTTTTCAAAAGTATATGCTATATTATAATAGGAACATGCTAGTTTAGAGCGATAGGATCAAAGTTTTGAAGAGGAAAAAGATGGAAGAGTTTGTAAAGCTGACAGAGGTTACAAAAATATATCAAATGGGAGAAGTGGAGATCCACGCCGCAGATGGAATCAATTTTGCCATCAGTCGAGGAGAGTTTGCAGTGATCGTAGGTCCAAGCGGAGCCGGAAAGACGACGGTGCTGAACATTCTCGGAGGAATGGATACGGCGACTACAGGTCAGGTACTGGTGGACGGCGAGGATGTGACGGGCTTTAACAGAAAGCAGCTGACGGCCTATCGCCGGGACGATATCGGATTCGTTTTTCAGTTCTATAATCTGGTGCCGAATCTGACAGCTTTGGAAAACGTGGAATTGGCGCTTCAGATCTGCAAAAATCCGCGTGATGCTTTGGAGGTTTTGGAAGAGGTGGGGCTGGGCGACAGAAAGGACAATTTTCCGGCGCAGCTCTCCGGCGGGGAGCAGCAGAGGGTATCGATTGCCAGGGCGTTGGCGAAAAATCCGAAACTGATGCTGTGTGACGAGCCGACGGGGGCATTGGATTACAACACAGGAAAAGCTATATTGAAGCTTTTGCAGAATACTTGCAGGGAGCGCAACATGACGGTGATTGTAATCACTCATAATTCTGCTCTGGCACCCATGGCAGATCGTCTGATCCAGATCAAAAACGGGAGAGTCTCAAAAATGGAGCTGAACGAGCATCCTGTGTCAGTGGATCAGATCGAGTGGTAGAAAAGCAGCGGGGGAACGCTATGAAGAAAGATGCATTGCGAAAAAATTTCTGGCGGGAAATCAGGAACAGTAAAGGTCGTTTTCTGTCGATTTTCTGCATTGTGCTATTGGGAACCGCCTTTTTTGCCGGGATTCGGGCAACAGAACCGGATATGCGGTATACAGGAGATGCCTATACGGACAAGTTTCATTTGATGGATCTCCAGGTGGTGAGTACACTGGGTCTGACAGGCGAGGACGTGGAAGCGCTGTCGGAGGTGAACGGGGTTCAAACGGTAGAACCTGGATATTCAGCAGATGTTTTATGTGTCAATCATGAGGGGCAGGATGTTCTGCATGTCATGTCTATGCTGCCGACTATGAATCAGATCGATCTGGCAGAGGGAAGACTTCCGGAAACTGCAGGAGAGTGTCTGGTGGATGCCGATTTTTTAAAAAACAGCGATTATAAGCTGGGAGATCAGATTCAGCTTCTTTCCGGAACGGATGCAAAGATTACAGATACATTCAAAGGAGATACCTTTACGATTGTGGGGAGCGGATACAGTCCCTGCTATCTCTCTTTTTATCGGGGAAGTGCATCGATAGGGACCGGCTCGGTCAAGGGCTTTGCTTATGTGTTGGCAGAGAACTTTGTGACAGAGGCTTATACAGAAATTTATGTACAGGTTGCGGGTGCACAGGAGCTGACAGCGTTTACGGAAGCTTATGATACAAAGGTGCAAGATGCGTCGGATCGGATTGAAAAGATCAAAGATACCCGCCAGACGGCGCGTTATCAGGAAATCGTGGGGGAAGCGACGCAAAAGTTGGAGGATGCAAAAGCAGAGCTGGAGACGGCTAAAACGGAAGCAGCCGGTAAGCTGGAAGCGGCACAGGAAGAACTGGAAGAAGGAAAAGCACAGCTGGAAGCGGCCAGACAGCAGCTGATCAGCGGCAAAAATCAGTTGCAGGCAGCCAAACAGCAACTGGCGTCAAAGGAGAAAGAATTAGCAGAGGGACAGACTGCACTGCAAGAGCAACAGCAGACATTGGATCAGAACAGAGAAAAATTACAGCAGGCGCAGGCGAGCCTCAGCGCGGGGCTGGCACAGTTGGATGCAAACCTGACACAGCTGCAGGAAACGTATGACCAGCTGGCAGGCTCCGGCGGAGCAGATCCGGAGACCTTGAATCAGCTGCAGGCACAGATCATGGCACTGCAGGCGCAAAAGGAAGCACTTTTGGCGCAGCAAAATGCATTACAGGATCAGAGCACCCAGCTGGATGCGGGACAACAGAAACTGAATGCGGCTTTGGAGGAATGGAAAGCAGGACAGGCGCAGATCGCTTCTGCAAAAGAGACTCTGGCAGCCCGGGAAGCGCAGCTTTCTCAGGGAGAACGGGAGATCGCCTCCAATGAACAGAAACTGCAGGAGGGGCAAATTTCTTATGAGACGGCAAAAGCAGAAGCCGAGGCAAAAATTGCAGACGGTGAACAGCAGATTCAGGAAGCAGAGGATGAGGTTTCCAAGATTGAAAATGCAAAATGGTATATAAATGACCGAAGTGTCCTGACAGAATATTCAGGATATGGAGAGAATGCAGACCGTATGCGTGCCATTGGGGAGGTTTTTCCGGTGCTCTTTTTTTTGGTGGCCGCACTGATCAGTCTGACGACTATGACCCGGATGGTAGAGGAGCAGAGGACAGAGATCGGTACGCTGAAAGCATTGGGTTATTCCAGAAAAAGTATCTCTGTAAAATATCTGGGGTATGCACTCTTGGCAACGCTTGGCGGCGGCGTGTTGGGGGTTTTGATCGGAGAAAAGCTATTGCCCCAGATTATTATTAGGGCCTATCAGATGATGTATCCGCATGTAACGACGGTGCGGACGCCGTATGACGTCAAGTATACGGTTGCGGCGGTTGTGATTGCGGCGGTTTGTACGGTAGGAGCCGCCTGGTTTGCCTGTGGCCGTGAGTTGCGTGGAACGGCGGCGGAGCTGATGCGGCCACCGGCACCAAAATCAGGGAAACGGGTACTTTTGGAACGAATCCCCTTTTTTTGGAAACATTTAAGCTTTATCTGGAAAGCGACAGTCCGGAACCTGTTTCGTTATAAAAAGCGGTTTTTTATGACGGTCAGCGGGATCGGAGGCTGCATGGGGCTTTTATTGGTGGGCTTTGGTCTGGAGGATTCTATTTCGAATATTGCCCGTTTACAGTACCGTGAGATCCAACGGTATGATGCCAATCTGATCCTGAATCCTACGGCGTCTGCCGCAGAGCAGGAAAAGACGGTGGAAACAGTAGAAACAGATGAGAAGGTAGGTGCGGCAAAGCGGGTCCTGATGGAGCAAGTGAAGGTCAGCGGTCACGGGAAAACATTGGATGTTTATCTGGATATTCCGGAAAGCTCGGAGGATTATGGGGAGTTTGTCACACTGCGGAGCAGAATCGGCGAGGAGAACTACAGCCTGGAAAAAGATAGAGTGGTTTTGACAGAAAAAGCGGCTTCCCTGCTGGGGGTGCAGGCAGGGGACACGATTGTGATCCGAGATGAGGTCAGAGGAGAAATTCAGACGAAAATTTCGGCAGTGTGCGAAAATTATATGGGACATTATCTGTACATGAGCCCGGACACTTACCAAAAGTTGTTCGAAAGAGAACCGAAGTACAATGCGGTTTGTTTTCGGATGAAAAAAGGACAAGAGGATCAGCTGGAAGCAGTGGGCGAAAAAATTCTGGGCACCGACGGCGCATTCAGTGTGAAATATGTAGCAGAGATCCAGGATCAAGTAGATGCCATGCTGACCAGTCTGGACTCGGTCATGGGCGTCATCGTATTGTTTGCAGGAATGCTTGCCTTTGTCGTATTATATAATCTGAACAATATCAATATCACAGAGAGAAGAAGGGAATTGGCTACGCTGAAAGTGCTGGGCTTTTATGATCTGGAGGTGGCGGAATATGTATATCGAGAAAATATACTTCTGACCATATTCGGTGCGGCAGGTGGCTGTATTTTGGGAAAACTGCTCCATCGCTTTGTGATAGAAACGGTGGAGATCGATACCGTTATGTTCGGACGGAATATTGATTTCAGCAGCTTTGTGATCGGTATTTTGCTCACCTTTGGATTTTCCTGCTTTGTAAATTGGATTATGTTTTACAAGCTGCGGAAGATTGATATGGTAGAATCGCTGAAAAGTGTGGAATAGATATAGTATAGAATTATAAAATAGCGTGAAAAGAGCGAAGAAGGCAGAAATGGAGGAAACACAATGGGAAAAGGAACGATCCTGGTAGTAGACGATGAAAGCAGAATGCGCAAACTAGTCAAGGACTTTTTGAGCAGAGAGGGCTATAAAGTGCTGGAGGCGGGAGACGGGATAGAAGCGATGGATATTTTCTATGAAAATAAGGATATCGATCTGGTGATCCTGGACGTAATGATGCCCAAAATGGACGGCTGGCAGGTTTGCAGGGAAATCCGTACCCATTCTTCCCAAATCCCGATCATTATGCTGACAGCTCGTTCCAGTGAACATGATGAGTTACAGGGGTTTGAATCCGGGGCAGATGAGTATATTTCAAAACCGTTCAGCCCCAAGATCCTGGTGGCGCGAGTATCGGCGATCCTGCGGCGGACGGCAGGCGGAGAAAGCGGAGATATCCTGGAAGCGGGGGCGATCTGCGTGGACAAATCTGCACATACGGTGACACTGGATGGAAACGAAGTGGAGCTTAGCTTCAAGGAATTCGAACTGTTGACCTATTTTATGGAAAATCAGGGGATTGCACTCTCCAGGGAAAAGATTTTGAATAATGTGTGGAATTATGATTATTTTGGAGATGCGCGGACTATCGATACCCATGTAAAGAAACTGCGGAGTAAATTGGGCAGCTACGGCGAATACATCAAAACCATTTGGGGAATGGGATATAAATTTGAGGTGGACGCCTGATGATGCGTTCATTGAAGCGACAGATATCGGTCATGTTTATCGGACTGATCGTGTTTATCCTGGTGATGATGTGCCTGGTCAACGGACGGTATCTGGAACAATATTATGTAAAAAATAAGACCTATGAACTCAAGCAGATGTATGAAGCGTCAGCAAAGGCGGTAAAAAAAGGAAACATTGACGATTCTGATGTGACCGATAAGCTGAACGGCATTTCAGAAAAGAGCAATATATCAGCCATCATTATGGACGGAAGCGGGAATATCCTGTACATGACAGCCAGGGAGAAAAACGGGATCTTGTTTGCACAGCTGATGGGATATCTTCTGGGGGAAAACCAGGAAAAAGGAAAGATTTTGGAAAGTAAAAAGGATTATGAAGTCCGGAAGATGACGGACCCCACCAACAACACAGAATACGTGGAAATGTGGGGTTACATCAATGATACGGATCTTTTCATCATCCGAAGCCCCATGGTAAGTATCCAGGAAAATGCAGGGCTTGCCAATCGGTTTCTGCTGTATATGGGTTGTATCGCCATCATCATCGGAAGTTTCCTGGTGGAGTATTTTTCCGGCCGGATCACCGGGCCGATCCTGGAACTGGCGGAGCTGTCCAAGAGAATGGCAAAATTGGATTTTAACGCAAAATACGTCAGCGGGGGAAAAAATGAGATCGGCGTTTTGGGAGAAAATTTCAACAAAATGTCGGAGACGCTGGAAAATACCATTTCAGAACTCAAGAGCGCAAACAATCAGCTTAAGAAAGACATTGCCCGGAAAGAAGAGATCGAGCGGATGCGGACGGAATTTTTGGGAAATGTGTCCCATGAGCTGAAAACACCCATCGCATTGATCCAGGGATATGCGGAAGGACTGAAAGAAGGTGTAAATGACGATCCGGAAAGTCGAGAGTTTTACTGTGACGTGATCATGGATGAAGCGGCAAAGATGAACCAGATGGTAAAAAATCTGATGACGCTGAATCAGTTGGAATTCGGGGAAGAGGAGATCCAATTTGAGCGATTTGACCTGACCGGCCTGATCCGGGGGGTTCTGCAAAGCTGTGAGATCCTGATCCAGCAGGCGGAAGCGACGGCCAACTTTGTGGAAAGCGAGCCAGTCTATGTGTGGGCGGATGAGTTTAAGACGGAACAGGTGGTGCGGAATTACCTGACCAATGCAATCCATCACGTAGATTTTGAAAAACGGATTGAAATCCGGCTGCATCCGAAAGAAGATGTGGTAAGAGTCAGCGTATTCAACAGCGGAAAACCGATCCCGGAAGAGGATCTGGACAGGCTGTGGGATAAATTTTATAAAGTAGACAAAGCACATACGAGAGAATACGGCGGAAACGGAATCGGATTGTCCATTGTACGCGCGATCATGGAATCCTTCCATCAGAAGTATGGTGTGAAAAATTATGACAATGGTGTTGAATTCTGGTTTGAATTGGACACAAAAACGGATGGGGCTTGAAACCTTGGAAAGAAGAAACAGGAAAACTATGATTCAATATCAATAGCAGGGGGATAAAAATGATCGCATTGATCGACTATGATGCAGGAAACATGAAAAGTGTAGAAAAGGCACTGCAGGCGCTGGGACAGGATGTGGAGCCCACCAGAGATCCGCAGAAGCTTTTGGCGGCAGACAAAGTGATCCTGCCGGGGGTAGGCGCTTTCGGAGATGCCATGGAAAATCTGCAAAATTTTCATCTGACGGAAGTGATCCGGCAGATCATAGAAAAAGGAACGCCTTTTTTGGGCATTTGTCTGGGAATGCAGCTCTTATTTGAAACCAGTGAAGAAGCACCCGGTGTGCCGGGACTTGGGATTTTGGAGGGAAAGATCTTGAAAATTCCGCCGGCAGACGGATTGAAAATCCCGCATATGGGATGGAATTCTTTGCATTTGTCCCATGAAGGCCGTCTTTTCCGGAATATGAAGGAAGGGGAATACGTATATTTCGTCCATTCTTATTATCTGAAAGCCAAGGACGAACAGATCGTGAAAGCTTCTGCGGAATATGGCGTAGAGATCCACGCATCTGTGGAAAGGGAAAACGTGTTCGGATGCCAGTTTCACCCGGAAAAGAGCAGTGAGACCGGACTTCAGATTTTGAAAAACTTTGTAGAACTTTAAGAGGGGGAAGGCAGATGTTTACCAAAAGAATCATTCCATGTCTGGATGTGAGCAACGGACGAGTGGTAAAAGGTGTCAATTTTGTAGATCTGCGGGATGCGGGAGATCCGGTGGAAATTGCAAAGGCATACAACGAAGCGGGAGCAGATGAACTGGTGTTTTTGGATATCACCGCATCCTCCGATCAGAGAAATACTGTGGCGGATATGGTGAGGAAGGTGGCAGAATGTGTGTTTATCCCGTTTACGGTAGGAGGCGGGATCCGGACGGTAGAAGACTTCCGTGCGATCCTGAGAGAGGGAGCCGATAAAATATCAATAAATTCCTCGGCCATCAATACGCCGAATCTGATCCGGGAAGCAGCAGACAAGTTCGGAAGCCAGTGCGTGGTAGTGGCCATAGACGCGAAGAAAAGAGCAGATGGAAGCGGATGGAACATTTACAAAAACGGCGGCCGGATCGACGTGGGCATTGATGCGGTAGAATGGGCAAAAGAAGTGGAAAGCCTTGGTGCCGGTGAAATCCTTTTGACCAGTATGGATTGTGACGGCACAAAAGACGGTTACAATCTGGAGCTGACCAAAACCATAGCAGAGCAGGTTTCGATCCCGGTGATCGCATCCGGAGGAGCCGGAAAACTGGAGCACTTTAGGACAGTATTTACCGAAGGTGGCGCAGATGCAGCGCTGGCAGCGTCTTTGTTCCATTACAAAGAATTGGAAATACGGGAAGTAAAGGAATATTTGAAAAAAGAAGGCATTTCAGTTCGGCTGTAAATGTGTTTGGAGGGATATTATGCCGGGAATCAACGGAGATTGGTACGAAGCGTTAAAAGGTGAATTTGCAAAACCTTATTATCGGAAACTGTTTGAAACTGTCAACCAGGAATATCATACACGGCAGATATTTCCGCCGGCGCAGGATATTTTTAATGCCTTTCACCTGACACCTTTAAAGCAGGTGAAAGTAGTCATATTGGGACAGGATCCTTATCACAACGTGGGACAGGCTCACGGTCTGTGCTTCTCGGTGCAGAAAGGCGTCGAGATCCCACCCTCTTTGGTAAATATTTACCAGGAATTGCATGATGATCTGGGGTGCACCATTCCTCACCATGGATGTCTGACGCAATGGGCGGAGAAAGGCGTGCTGCTTTTAAATACGGTATTGACCGTGCGGGCGCATCAGGCAAATTCCCACCGCGGGATCGGCTGGGAAGAATTTACGGATGCAGCGATCATGGCATTGAACAGCCAAGATCGGCCGATCGTGTTTATCCTGTGGGGAGCTCCGGCACAGCGAAAAGAAAAGATGCTGACGAACCCACAGCATTTGATCTTGAAAGCGCCGCACCCCAGCCCGCTTTCGGCTTATCGCGGCTTTTTCGGAAGCAGACCATTCAGCCAGACCAACCGCTTCCTGGAAGCCCATGGGATCGACCCGATCGACTGGCAGATCGAAGACTGAGCACTTGTGTAAAAGAAGATATTATTTTGTGAAGCCCGTTTGCAGAAAAATATCTTCTTTTTTTATTTTCTGTTACAAAACCTATTGACAAATCCGCACAGATGTGATTATATGAACATATGAACAGTCATTCATATGAAAGAAAAACATTTGGAGGGAATTATGGGAGATTTATCAGAGAAAAAAGAAACGTGCGGCTGCGAGCATGAGGAAACCCATGAGCATACACAGGAGCATGACCATCAC
>CAKRWZ010000043.1 GCA_934418295.1 uncultured Mediterraneibacter sp. | reverse complement strand
TGTCACGAAGGTGCCCTGGCTATGGTGGACGGAAAGGCCCGGCTGATGCGGGACGATTACTGCGACGGCCTGGGAAATTGTCTGCCGGAATGTCCCACAGGAGCGATCACTTTTACGGAACGGGAAGCGGCAGCCTATGATGAAGAGGCAGTCAAAAAGAACCTGGAAGTAAAAGGAACAGCAACAGACGGAAAGACAACAAACGGAAGAGAATCAACTGACTCCGAATCCCAGCTGGCACAGTGGCCCTGCCAGATCCGCCTGATGCCTGTAAAAGCCCCCTATTTAGACGGAGCAGATCTGTTGATCGCCGCAGACTGTACCGCCTATGCCTACGCAAACATGCATGAAGAATTTATGAAAGACCGGATCACCGTCATCGGCTGTCCGAAACTGGATGCCAACGACTATAGTGAAAAACTGACGGAGATGATCCGGGAAAATACGATCCGCAGCATTACCGTGATCCGCATGGAAGTTCCCTGCTGCGGCGGTCTGGAATATGCTGCTCTTACGGCCCTGAAAAACAGCAAAAAACATCTGCCTCACCAGGTCATCACCATTTCCATCGACGGAAAGATCCTGGAATAGGCTGCACATAGCGATAAAAGGCGTGGGTTATTTCCCGCGCCTTGTTTTCAGTTCAAATCTTTACTTTTTCCTGTTTTTCAGGGAATTCCGACAGAACCGCTCTTTACCGGTTCTTATGCAAAACGCACCTGGATATACGCCAGGATCTCTTCTACCGTTTTTTCAAAACCAAGCTTTCCGCTGTTTATGCACAGATCATAATTCTGCATATCTGCCCATTCCTGCCCGGTATAATAACGATAAAAGTCTGCTCTGGTCTTATTGGTCTTGGCAATATAGCGTTTCATCTCTGCTTCCGACATGCTGTGTCGCTCCATGGATCTTGCCAGGTTAAATTCTTCGGAAGCATATACGAACACGCTGACCATATTTGGACTATCTTTCAGTATATAATCTGCAGCTCTTCCGACGATCACACAGGATTCTTTTTCTGCCAGATCCTTGATGATCTTTGCCTGATAGTTGAAAAGATTGTCATCCTTTGTAAACCCTTTGTCCTCCGGCGGAAGCAGCTGTCCCTCATAGGGGCGCTTCAGGGTTTTAAACCAGCTCGCATGTCTGAGATTTTCGTCGGACATACCGAACAATTTTTCATTGATCCCGCTTTCCTCAGATGCCATACGAAGGATTTCTCTGCTGTAACAGTTTACTCCCATTTTCTTTGCCAGCATCGCAGCGATGGTTTTTCCGCCGCTTCCGTACTGTCTGCCGATCGTAACTACAACTTTTTTCTCCAAAAGGCTCCCTCCTATTCTCCTAAGTATGCTTTTTTTACGGAATCATTTTCCAGAAGATCCTTTGCGTTTCCTTCTAATGTAATATTTCCGGTTTCCAATACATAAGCTCTGTCCGCAATGGATAACGCTTTCTTTGCATTCTGCTCTACCAGAAGTACCGTCGTCCCGCTTTTCGATACTGCCTGTATGATATCAAATATTTCATTTACCAGAATCGGGGAAAGTCCCATCGAAGGCTCGTCCATCAAAATGATCTTCGGTTTCGACATCAGAGCACGCCCCATTGCCAGCATCTGCTGCTCACCCCCGCTGAGCGTTCCTGCCATCTGATTCTTCCGTTCTTCCAATCTCGGAAATCTTTTGTATACCCCCTGAAGAGCCTCCTCGACTTCCGCTTTATTCTTTCGTGTATAAGCCCCCATTTTCAGATTTTCCAGCACACTCAGCTCTGAAAACACTCGCCTTCCTTCCGGCACGTGTGCCATTCCCATAGACACGATCTTGTGCGCCGGCACTTTGGTGATGTCTGTTCCTTCAAAAAGCACAGAGCCCTTTTTCGGGGAAAGCAGACCTGTGATCGTATGAAGGATCGTCGTCTTTCCTGCTCCGTTGGCACCGATCAGCGCAATGACCTCACCTTGGTTTACTTCAAAGGATACCCCTTTGATTGCCTGGATCATGCCGTAATATACTTCCAGATCTTTGATTTCAAGCATTGCCATTTTTTGTATCCCTCCTATTCTCCAAGATATGCCTTGATGACCTGCGGATCGTTCAGGACATCACTGGTATTACCCTGGGCAAGCACTTCTCCGAAGTTTAATACCGTCAGCTTCTCACAGATGCCGCTGACCAGTTTCATGTCGTGCTCGATCAGGAGGATTGTCATATGGAACTCTTTTCTTACAAACCGGATCATATCCATCAGCTCACCGGTTTCGTTGGGGTTCATGCCTGCCGCCGGCTCGTCCAACAGAAGAAGCTTCGGTTCTGTCGCCAGCGCCCGGGCGATCTCCAGCTTCCGCTGCTGCCCGTAAGGAAGGTTTGCCGCCTGGTATCCGGCATAATCTTCCAATTCAAATACTTTCAGAAGCTCCATGGCTTTCTCGTCCATGGCTTTTTCCATCTGGCGGTATTTTGGCAATCGGAAGATCCCGTCCAGCATACTGTAGTGATAGTTGTTGTGAAGCCCTGCCTTTACATTGTCCAGGACACTCAGCTGTTTAAAAAGGCGGATGTTCTGGAATGTTCTGGCGATACCGTCTCTGTTCGTTTCAATGGTTTTTTTGCCCGTGATATTTTTACCATCCAGGATCACTTTTCCGGTATCCGGTTTATATACACCTGTCAAAAGGTTGAAAAGCGTCGTTTTTCCTGCTCCGTTTGGTCCGATCAGCCCATAAAGCTGTTCTTTTTCAATGGTCATATCCACACCGTTTACAGCCCGGAGACCGCCGAAAGAAATCCCAAGATTCTTTACTTCCAATAATGTATCCATTATTCTTCAGCCTCCTTTCTCTTCTTTCCGAAATGGAGATATTTTTCTCTCCACTCGATGGCTTTCGGTGCCCAGTTAAAGAGCATCATAATGATCAATACGATCGCATAGATCAGCATACGATAATCAGACAATCCTCTCAAAAGCTCCGGAAGCAGTGTCAGAATAACCGCAGCAATCATGGAACCTCTGATGTTTCCGATTCCTCCCAGTACCACAAACACCAGAATCGTGATCGACATATTATAACCAAAGTTGTTGGTATTTGCCGTCAAGGTAGACAGATTATGTGCATAAAGCACGCCTGCTGCTCCTGCCATAGCTGCAGAAACCGTAAAGGCCATCAGTTTATATTTCGTCACATTAATCCCGACGGATTCTGCTGCGATGCGGTTATCGCGGATCGCCATGATGGCACGTCCGTCTCTGGAATTGATCAGGTTCAAAACGATGAACAGCGTGATCAAAATCAAGATAAATCCGATCAGGAAGGTTGCATTCTTCGGTGTTCCCGTAATTCCCTGGGGGCCGTTTACGATCACTGTACCATCCGGATCCATATTCAGCTCCATCACATCTTTCGTCGAAAAATGGAAGCCTTTGGAATCTTTTCCGATATACATAACGTTGACTACGTTTTTAATGATCTCGCCGAAAGCCAAAGTAACAATGGCCAGGTAATCTCCCTTCAGTCGAAGTACCGGGATACCGATCAGTATTCCAAAAAGAGCTGCGCAGGCGATACCAATCAGAAGCGCCAGGAAAAAGCGAAGATAATCACTTTCAATCGTATTGCGCATACATTTTGAGAAAAATGCACTGGTAAATGCTCCGACGCACATGAATCCTGCGTGTCCCAGGCTCAATTCTCCCAGAATGCCGACTACCAGGTTCAACGAAATCGCCAAAATAATATAAATACACAGCGGCACCATCAGTCCGGTCATCAGACTGGAAATGTTGCCTGTATTGATCAGAAGCTGCATGACTACAAATGCCACGATCACGATCCCGTATGTGATCAGGTTGCTTTTTG
Source organism: uncultured Mediterraneibacter sp. (assembly GCA_934418295.1). Classification (GTDB taxonomy): domain Bacteria; phylum Bacillota; class Clostridia; order Lachnospirales; family Lachnospiraceae; genus Mediterraneibacter_A. The sequence continues at coordinate 11,411 of CAKRWZ010000043.1, read as the reverse complement.
TCGTTTTTTTCATATTCTTCAACATCCCGCTCACCTACACTTTCTCCTGAATCTTTTTGCCCAACAGACCTGCAGGCCTTACGAGCAGCACGATGATCAACACAGCAAACACGATCGCATCCGCCATCTGGGATGAGATATAGGCTTTACTGAAGATCTCGATAATTCCCAAAAGCAGTCCGCCGATAAAAGCGCCCGGGATCGAGCCGATCCCTCCAAATACTGCCGCCACAAAAGCTTTGATACCCGGCATCGCTCCTGTATACGGAGTCAGGCTCGGGTAAGCAGAACACAGAAGCACACCTGCGATAGCCGCCAGGCCGGAACCAATGGCAAAGGTCAAAGCAATCGTCGAGTTGACATTGATTCCCATCAGCTGAGCAGCGCCTCTGTCCTCAGACACGGCACGCATTGCCTGTCCCGGTTTTGTTTTCTGCACAAACAGTACCAGCAAAACCATAATGATCAGACAAGCAGCGATCGTCACAATCGTCTCTCCTGAAATATTCAGTTTTCCCTCTGCAAGTGAAACTCCCTTCCACTTGATCACCGTCGGAAATGTCTGGGCATTTGCTCCAAATACCAGCAATGCAACGTTCTGCAGCAAATAACTGACACCGATGGCCGTGATCAATACCGCCAGCGATGAAGACGCATTGCGAAGCGGTCTGTAAGCCACCTTTTCCACAACAATTCCCAGAACCGTACAGATCACGATCGCGATCAGCACTGCCAATGCCGGCGAAAGTCCCATCTTTGTCATGCTGAGCAGCGCCATATAAGCTCCGATCATGATGACATCACCGTGGGCAAAATTCAGCATTTTAGCGATACCGTACACCATGGTATATCCCAGGGCAATGATCGCATATACGCTTCCGAGGCTTAACCCGTTTAATAAATACGATATAAAGCTCATTCCTAATTCCCTCACTCTTTTATCATTTCGTCTTGGACACGAACTGATTATAACATACCTTATTACAGGGCCGCAATAAAAAGTCCCTGACTCAGCGCCATATAAAGCAAGGGGCGGCACGGCAGCACCAGCTGCCATCACCACCCCTTAGGATCGACCATGCTTTCCGCACGGCCGGTTTTCAAACTACAACCGCTTAGTTTGCTTCCAGAATTTCGTATTTTCCGTCTTTTACGACTACGACTGTCGGAAGTTTGCTCGGCTCACCATCTTCGCCCCATGTGATTTCTTTTCCTGTCAGAGCATCTACGGTGATCTCTGTCATACCTTTTTTCATCGCATCGCAGATATCAGAAATGCCCATGTCCGGTGTGACATTTTCTTTTTCTGCTGCTGCTTTAATCGCATATACGCAATCGTATGCATCTGCTGCAAACTGGATCGGAGTCTCTCCAAATTTATCCTTGTAGTTCTTTACAAAGGTCTGTGTTGCTTCGTCTGTGGCATCTGCCGTAAACGGTGTCAAAAACATAATGCCCTCTGCAAGGCTCGTATCAAAACCTTCCAGTGCAAGAAGTCCGTCCATACCGTCACATCCGAAATACTTCGGTGTGTAACCGGCTTTGTTTGCCTGTGCCAGGATCAGAGAAGCTTCCTGATAATAGATCGGAAGGAATACCAGCTCAGCGCCTGCATCCTTTGCTTTCTGGATCTGTACAGAAAAGTCTGTTTTGTTGTCAGCTGAAAACGCCTCTTTTGCTACGACATCCAGCCCCTTTTTGCCGGCTTCTTCTACAAATTTCTGATAAATTCCGGAAGAATATGTATCAGAGCTATTGTAAATAACTGCCACCTTTGTTGCAATATTATTGTCTGCGATATAATCTGCGGATGCAACCCCTTGGTTCGGATCAGAAAAACACATACGGAATGCATTGTCATACTGAATACTATCCACAGCTGTAGCAGACGGTGTCAGCTGGAACATATTATCATTATGTGTCTCTTCTACAACTGCCGTACACGGTGTGGATGTAACCGTACCTACCAGCATCTGCATCCCCCAGTCCTTCAATGTATTGTAAGCATTCAGAGATTTTTCGGAATCAGACTGGTCATCTTCAAACTTATATTCGATCTGTTTTCCGTTAATTCCGCCTGCCTCGTTGATCTCATCAACTGCCAGCTGGATTCCGTTCTTTACTGCCGTTCCGTAGATCGCTGCATCACCTGTCGTAGGTCCGATGCCGCCGATCTTAAAAACGTCACTTCCGCCTTCACTCTTGGAATCACTGCCGGATCCTCCGCAACCTGCCAGCAATGACATAGACATCGCTGCAACAACTACTGCAGATAATACTTTTTTCATTTTCATAATTATCCCTCCTGTTGACATCTCATGCACTCTCTTATCTGTATAACAGAGTGCACTCTAATATTGCCTATAGCAAATATAAGTGAAAAGAATTCTTTTGTCAAGAATTTTTACAAAAAACTGTATTTTTTTAAGAACATTATTTCAGAAAAGCCGCAACTCCGTCTGCGATACCGGCCGCCAACAAATTCTGGTAATTGCCGTTGATCAGCAGCTGTTCTTCCGCAGGATTGGTCAGATAACCCATTTCCACGATCGTTACCGGCACCTTGCTCCAGTTGATCCCCGTCATGGTATCCGTCTCCCAGACCTTCTCTGCAACCGCCCCGCTTTTGGCGCACATATGGTTCAGCACCTGCTGGGACAAGGATCTGCTGGCCGCATACAGATTCCCGCAATACGGATTCGACGGTGTCATGCAGATCGTCATCGCTCCTCTTTGGGACTGGTTGGTAGAGCCGTTACAGTGCAGACGGATAAACGCATCTGCCTTGTAGGCATTTGCAATATTCGCGCGCTCCACATTGCTGATGTTTACGTCATGGGAAGTCCGAATCATGATCACTTTGTATCCTTTTGCCTCCAATTCCCGCTGCAACCGGAAAGCCACATCCAACACCACCTGATATTCCGGCGTTTTCGTCCGGATCCCGTAAGTGCCGTCCGTCACCTTCATCTTTAAAGTAGAGGATCCCGGCGCCACCGGTTCTTTCCCTCTATTGGCATGTCTCTGATGTCCCGCATCGATCACGACCAGCTTTTTGATCGCCTGATCTTTATAATAGCCCGCATTTGTTCCCGGCGCTTCTGCGTTTTTCGGGATCAGCTTGATCTGCAGCGCCTCCATGCGGTATCCGATACCGGAAGAGCCTGCCGTCTGCCCGTTCTTTGCCCAGCCAAGCCAGCCATAGCTCTGAATGTGCACCCGGTACCACACATCGTAATGTTCTGCCAGTTCTCCGGTCAGATTTATTTCGATCGCTTCCAGTCGCTTCGCCTGTCCGGTGGTTCCTGCCGTTTCTCCGTCACTGACCCAATCCTGCCATCCGTAGGTCTGCACATGGGCACGGTAAGTTACAGAACCGTCATAAGGCACATTCCTTGCTTCGATCTGCAAAGCTTCCAGACGCTTTGCATGTCCGATTATCCCCAAAGTCGTACCGTTGGAAGCTTCCGACAGATTTCCGTAGGTCTGCTGATGTCCCCGATAACAAAGTCCGTTCCTTTCTGTCTGTGTGACATAAGAAAATGCGCCCGGCTCTTCCGGAAGGGATTCTCCTTCCTTTTTCACCAGGACGATCCGGATCCCCTCCACTCGTTTGGCAAAACCTGCCGTGCCGCACCAGCTGCTGTCCTCCCGGCTTCCTTTGACCCATCTTGTCCAGCCGTAAGTCTGACAATGCAGCGCATAATAAATATCGTACTGTTCTGCCAGCTCTCCGGTCAGATACATCTGCAGTGCCTCTACCCTTTTTGCTTTTCCTGTGGTCCCGGCCAGCTCTCCTGTGGATCTCCAGCTTTGGGTTCCGTAGGTCTGCACATGGACGCGGTACATGATCTCGCCGTCTACATCCTGCAGATCTGCTCCCTTTTGGATTTCTAAAGCCTCCAGACGCTTTGCTTTTCCGACACTTCCCAGCATCGCTCCGTCCTGCACCTCCGCAAGATCCCCGAATGTCTGGGCATGTCCTTTATAAGAAATCCGGTTTTCGTTTTCGCCTTCGTCTTCCTCTTTCTGTTCGATCTGAGCCTCTTCGCTCTCATTTATCCCCGCTTCAACCTTCACTTCCGGATCTGTCAGTCCGTTTTCTTCCTGGGCATAAACAAAAGACGGAACCATTCCGACCATCAAAGCCAGCATCCCTATCCAGGCCAAGATTTTTCGGATCCCGTTCCTTTTCATATATTTTCCTCCTTTCAAGTCGCTCTTCTTCTCTGCTTTTTGACTGTCAAATCTGTTTCTTATTTTAGCATACCCGGCGGTGCAATTCAATCAGACAAGCATGCCGCATTTTCCTCGTCGCTATAAAAAAACGGATGCAGAAGATCTGCATCCGTTTTAAAGAGCGACAGACGGGGTTCGAACCCGCGACCCCGACCTTGGCAAGGTCGTACTCTACCAACTGAGCCACTGTCGCATTTATGAAGTTTTGTTCGCTCGGAACGATATTTAGTATACTTTAGATTCCAGGAAAAGTCAACCACTTTTTTTCTTTTTTTGTAAAAAGGCTCACTTTTTGTAAAAAGCTTCGCACCTCTCTTTTCCGGAGACAAACACGAAGCTTTTATACTTTTTCTGTTCCTGTTTTATGCTCTTTATTTCCGTTCTTATTCTTCCGGACGGATCTCCAGTCCCAGCTCTTCCAGCTGTTTCTCATCTACCACTCCCGGAGCTTCTGTCATCAGACAGGAAGCATCTTTCACTTTCGGGAATGCGATCACTTCACGGATGCTGTCCAATCCTCCCATGAGCATCACCAGACGGTCGAGACCGTATGCCAGACCTGCATGAGGCGGCACTCCGTATTTGAAGGCATCCAGAAGGAATCCAAACTGTTCATAAGCTTTTTCTTTTGTGAAGCCAAGGACTTCAAACATCTTCTCCTGGATATCATCCTGATGGATACGGATACTTCCTCCGCCGATCTCATTTCCGTTTAAAACGATGTCGTATGCCTTTGCACGGACTTTTCCAGGATCTGTATCGATCAGCGGGAGATCTTCTTCCATGGGCATGGTAAACGGATGATGCATCGCCGTGTAACGGTTCTGCTCATCGCTCCACTCAAGCAGCGGGAACTCTGTGATCCAAAGGAATCTGAAATCTTTTTTGTCCGTCAGCTCCAGCTGTTTTGCCAGTTCCAGACGAAGGGCTCCCAATGTATCCCAAACCACCTTATTACGGTCTGCGGCAAACAAAAGCAGATCTCCCGGTTCTCCGCCCATTGCCCGGATCAGCCGGGCCATTTCTTCTTCTGTCATGAACTTCGCAAAGGAGGATTTTACGCTTCCGTCCTCCTGCAATGCAATATACGCAAGACCTTTTGCGCCGTAATCTTTCGCAAAAGATACCAATTTGTCAATTTTCTTTCTCGGCATCGCACCTTGTTCCTTTGCATTGATGCCGCGGACAGTTCCGCCGTTTTCAATGGCACCCGTGAAGACAGAGAAACCACAATTTCTTACCACGTCTGTCACGTCTGTGAGTTCCATGCCGAAACGGATATCCGGTTTATCAGAACCGAAGCGATCCATGGCTTCCTGCCATGTCATTCTCTGGATCGGAAGCGGCACATCCACATCCAGCACCTCTTTGAACAAAGTTGCCAGCAGTCTTTCGTTCACTTCGATCACGTCATCGATATCAACGAAAGACAGCTCCATGTCGATCTGCGTAAACTCCGGCTGACGGTCTGCGCGGAGATCCTCGTCACGGAAACACTTCGCGATCTGGAAATACCGATCATACCCGGAGCACATCAGAAGCTGTTTATACAGCTGAGGTGACTGAGGCAGTCCGTAAAAACTTCCCGGATGGATACGGCTTGGCACCAGATAATCCCTGGCTCCCTCCGGTGTACTTTTTCCCAGCATCGGAGTTTCAATCTCCAAAAATCCCTCGTCCGTCAAAAACTTCCGTACCAATGTAGCCACTTTGCTCCGCATCATCAGATTTCGCTGCATATCCGGTCTTCTCAGATCCAGATAACGGTATTTCAGACGAAGCTCTTCTTTCGTCTTGGAGTTCTCCTCGATCTGGAACGGAGGCGTCTCAGACTCCGACAACACCCGGAGGGCTGTAGGGATGATCTCGATCTCTCCCGTTGCAATGTTGTGGTTAACGGCACCGGAACGCATTTCTACCTTTCCGACAACTGCCACTACATATTCCGAACGGAGCTTTGCTGCTTTTACCAGCAGTTCTTCCTCCTGTTTTCCCTCTTCAAACACGACCTGGATCATTCCGGAACGATCCCGGACATCCACAAATACAAGTCCGCCCTTGTTACGGTTTTTCTGTACCCACCCCATGACGGTGACGGTTTCTCCCGTATTTGCCGCACTCAATTCCCCACATCTGTGTGTGCGCTTTAATCCCTGCATTGACTCTGCCATTTTTCTTCTCCTCTTTTATCTTGCCTCTTCCGTGAAACTGTCTCGGAAGTATTCTGCCACATCTGTGTATCCTTCCTCTGCCAGCTGCTCTTTCTGGAACTTCTTATTTTTCTTCATGAAGCTTACCAGTACCTGTCTGCCTTCTTTCCGATCCTGCTTTGCTTTCTGCATCACTGCCAGTATCCCTTCCTGCGGCATATTTTTGTCGATCAGATAAGCCCGTTTTGCCTTCTGGGTCGGGATCTCATATCCTCTTTCCAGAAGCAGCATGACGATCCGCTCAAAACCAATGGAAAATCCGACTGCCGGCGTATCCTGTCCGGTAAATTTTCCGATCATTTTATCATAACGTCCGCCTCCGCCTACGGAGCTGCCAAATTCATCCATGGAAATCTCAAAAATCGTTCCCGTATAATAAGACATTCCTCTGACCAGCGTAGGATCAAAAGAGAGTGCAAAATCTGCTTCCTTCACTTCTTCCACGCAGGAGATGATCTGCTCCAGACCCTCTGCCGTGCCCTCTTCCAGGAAATTGCCCAGGATTTCTTTCAGATTGCGGATCCCTGCAACATCATTGGTCACACCTCGGAAAAGTTCCAGATATTTCTCTACTTTCTCTGCTCCGTAACCGTTGTCCTTTAATTCCTGTTCTACGCCTTCGATGCCGATCTTGTCCATCTTATCCAGCGTGATCAACACCGAATCATAATCTTTTTCCTCAAATCCGCTGTAAGCCGCCATCGCTTTCAGCACCCGGCGGTCGTTGATCCGAATCGTAAACTTATGGAAATCCAGCTTTCCAAGTAATGTACTGGTTGCCAGGATCAGTTCGATCTCTGCCAGATTGGAAGCCTCTCCCAAAATATCGATATCACACTGCATAAACTGGCGGAAGCGCCCTTTCTGCGGACGGTCTGCCCTCCAGACATTTCCCATCTGCAATGCCTTAAACGGGGAAGGAAGTTCATTGGCATGATTGGAGTAATAACGGGACAGCGGAACCGTAAGATCATACCGCAGACCTCCATCCACCAGATCCTCTTCCGTTTTTGCTTCTTCCAGCTTCAGCTTTTCCCCTCTTTTCAGGATCTTAAAGATCAGCTTTTCATTATCCCCGCCCTGCTTGCTGCACAGATTTTCAATATGCTCCACACAAGGCGTCTCCATAGAGGTAAACCCAAAATCACGGTAAGTTTCTTTGATCAGACCGATCACATAATCTCGGATCGCCATCTCTTTCGGCATGATATCTTTCATGCCGGTCACCGGTTTTTTCTTCAATGCCATAACCATTTTCCCTTTCTGTTCGTCATTTCGTCTATCCGTTCCATGTATTCCTGAACGTTCTTTACATTTTCAATGCGGATCAGATTCGTCATTTTTCCATCCGCTTTCCGGACGGGTTTCGGAAGAACGATCTTCGTAGAAGAACCGGCTCCCGCCGCCAGGATCGTCTGTATTTCTTCCATAATAAGTATATTGTATATTCCCGCTTTGTCAACCTTTGCATAGCCGACATTTTCAAAATTTCCGACCATGTTTTTCTGCCGGTAAAGATAATACGGATGCAGCCCCATGCGCTCTGCAGATGCCTGCACGCTTTCGATCATCCCTTCCATTTCTCCGACAGACGCCATCTTCACCGGATTCTGTCCGTAAAATGCCGCCCGTTTGACCGCCAGGGCATGCACCGTCAGGCTGTCCGGTTCCAGTGCCTCGATCTGTGCCAGCGTATCTTGCATCTCCGGGATCCCTTCCCCCGGAAGACCTGCGATCAGATCCATATTGATATTGTCAAAGTCCAGCTTTCGGGCAAGCCGAAAGGCTTTCCGCACATCCTCCACCGTGTGTCTTCTTCCCACCCGGTCCAGTGTTTTCTGCTGCATCGTCTGGGGATTGATGGAAATACGGGTCACATGATGTCGTTTCAAAGCCAAGAGTTTTTCCTCGGTGATACTGTCCGGGCGCCCGGCTTCTACCGTCACTTCCAGCACTTTCCCGTAAGCAAACTGTTCTTCCAAAAGCGTCAACAGGCGGTCCAGCTGGTCTGCCGTCAGCGTGGTGGGCGTCCCTCCGCCGATATAGACTGTGTTCAGCACCTTATCCTTACAAGCTTCCGCCAAAAAAAGCAATTCCTTTGACAGTGCTTCCAGATAGGCTTCCGTCCGATCCTTCCACAGTTCGATGGGGGAAGAGCTGAAAGAACAATAGGCGCAGATGCTGGGGCAAAACGGGATTCCTGCATAAAGGCTGTAACCATTTTCCAGATCCAGGGGCTGCAAAATCTCCCGTTCTCTTTCCACGATCTCTGTCCCCAGTGTCGCCTTTTCTTCCGAAACCCGATAATTTCCCCGAAACCAGCGGATCATCTCCTCCGGCGTATCTCCTTGTCTGGCTCTGCCCATCAAAAGCTTGGTAGGCCTGACACCGGTCAGGATCCCCCAGGGAAGCTCCCGACCCGTCTCCTCGACAAGTTCCTGATAAAACTGTAATATAATATCCTTTTTCTGCCGAAATGCTCCTTTGTCAAAAATCCGGATACTCGTTTTATCGGAATCACACCTAAAATAAGAACCGCTTTCTGCTTCCACGGAAATCAGCGGTTCTTGTTCTGTTTCAATCTTTTGGTTTACCTCTTCCTCCGGAAAAAATGCCCGGAGAATGTGATAAGCATCATAAACATATGCAGTTTCCCTGCATATCAGCTGCATCATAATCTATTTACTCCTTTTTCTGCCCGGCGCAGACCTGCGCCGCCTTTTATCTTATAAAAGGATTGTTTTCTTTTTCAAATCCGATGGAAGTCTCCTCCATATGGCCCGGATATACCGCCGTGTCGTCCGGCAGCACGAATAACCGGTCCCTCACGGAAGCAACTAATTGCGCTTCATTTCCAGTAGGAAAGTCGCTTCTTCCGATGGACTGGCAAAACAAGGTATCTCCGCTGAAAAGGACATGCTCTTCCGGGAGATAATAGCAGCATCCGCCGCAGGTATGTCCCGGCGTCGCGATCACTTCGATCTTGATGCCTGCCAGTTCAATGGTTTCTTTATCTTTCAGATAGTGTACATTTTTTACCACACAGCTGGAGCCTCCGTAATAAGCAGAAACATTCAGCAGAGAATCTTCCAGTACCGACTGTTCCTTTTCACAGGCATAGACCGGTATCTCAAACTCTTTCCGAAAATAATCCACACCGCCGATGTGGTCAAAATGGCCGTGGGTCAGCAAAATTGCCACCGGATGGTACTGTTCTCTCTTAATATGGTCCAGCAGTTTATCCGACTGCACGCCCGGATCTACGATCAGGCACTCCTTGGTGCTTTCCTGCACCAGGAGATAACAGTTTGTTTCCATAAACCCTACCACAAATTTTTCTGTTTTCATGTAGTTTACCCCGCTGTTCTTTCTATATCCATAACGCCTTCCAGCTGTCTGAGCTTCGTGATCACATGGTTGAGCTCTTCTCTTCCGTTGATGATAAAGCCCATGTCGATGGTCGCCGTGCCCCGTTTGCTGGTCCGGATGTTCATCGATTTCACATCGATCTTCTCTTCCGTAAATGTCTTGGAAATCTCCATCAAAAGACCTCTTCGGTCTTCCGCATACATCGTCAGCTCTGCCAGATACTGTGCATCCCGGTCTTCCTCGCTGCCGGTCTCCCATTCCACCTTGATCAGTCTTGCCCTTTCTGCTTCGGAAAGATGCAAAACGTTGATACAATCTGTCCGGTGAATGGTCATGCCCCGGCCTCTGGTCACAAACCCGACGATCTCATCTCCCGGCACCGGATTGCAGCACTTGGAAAAACGTACCGCCATATCGTCGATCCCTTTGATGATGACCCCGCTTTTCATCCGCGCGATCTGGATCTCATTTCGGTTGACTTCCGCCATCTTCTCCAGGATCTCTTCATCGCTGACCTCTTTGCGATGATCCTTTTCATAAAGCTCCAGGATCCGGTTGACGATCTGTCCTTCCTTCAGGCCGCCGTGCCCTACGGCCGCCAACACGGAATCCCAGTCCCGGAATCCGTATTTCTTCAAAATGTATTGTTGATATTCCGGTTTGATGACATCCGTCATACTAAAACCTTTTGCCCGGAAACATGCCAGAAGCATTTCGCGTCCCCGGACGATATTTTCTTCTTTGAATTCTTTCTTAAACCACTGATTGATTTTGTTTTTCGCCTGTGTGCTCTTCACAATGTTCAACCAGTCTCTGCTGGGACCCTTGGAATTTTGAGACGTCAGGATCTCGATCCTGTCCCCGTTCTGTATTTTATATTCGATCGGAACCAGTTTTCCGTTTACTCTGGCTCCTACCATTTTATTGCCCACCGCCGTGTGGATCGCATAGGCAAAATCTACCGTAGTCGAACCATTCGGCAAATTCTTGACGTCTCCGTTTGGCGTAAAGCAATAAACATCTTCGGCAAACAGATCCAAATCGCCTTTCAGGAGATTTAAGAACTCTTTGTTGTCCGACATGTCCCGCTGCCATTCCAGGATCTGTCTGAGCCAGCTCAATTTTTCCTCTTCCTGTGCCTTTACGCTCTTTCCGATACCGCCTTCCTTGTATTTCCAGTGCGCTGCGATACCATATTCTGCAGTTTTGTGCATTTCTTCCGTTCGGATCTGGATCTCGAAAGGCTGTCCCGTCGGCCCCATCAGGGTCGTGTGGAGGGACTGATACATATTCGGCTTCGGCATGGCAATATAATCTTTAAACCGTCCCGGGATCGGCGTATACATCTCGTGGATCGCTCCCAGGACGCCGTAACAGTCTTTGACCGTTTTTACGATGATCCGGACCGCAAACAGATCGTAGATCTGATCCAGCGTCTTGTCCTGATTGACCATCTTTTTATAAATACTGAAAAAATGCTTTACCCGGCCGTATACTTTGGCCTGGATGTGGGCATTTTCCATATGTCTCGAAACTTCCGACACGATAGCCTGAACAAACTCTTCTCTCTGTGTCTTTCTCTCATTTAACGCC
>CAKRWZ010000042.1 GCA_934418295.1 uncultured Mediterraneibacter sp. | reverse complement strand
ACGACCATGACCACGAGGAGCACGAGCACCATCACGACCATGACCACGAGGAGCACGAGCACCATCATCACCATGATCATGAGGAGTGTGGCTGCGGTCATGATCATCACCATGATCATCATGGCCACCATCATGCAGATGAAGTGTTCTCCAGCTGGGGCTGTGAGACCATTCATAAATATACGAAAGAACAGCTGACCGAGATTCTGAAAGCCCTCGGAAACGAAGAAGTGTACGGACAGATCCTGCGTGCAAAGGGTATGGTTCCGTCACCGGACGGAGAGTGGATCTATTTTGACATGGTTCCGGGTGAGGAAGAAATCCGCAGCGGAGCGCCGGATTATACAGGCCGGATCTGTGTGATAGGAGCAAAACTTCAGGAAGAAAAGCTGAAAGAACTGTTTGGACAGGCATAAGGAGAGGAAAATGGAAGAACCAAGAGTAATGGTCTATTTGATGACCGGTTTTCTGGACAGCGGGAAAACGCAATTCTTGAAGTTTACATTGAGCCAGGATTACTTTCAGATCGATGGATTGACCCTTTTGATCCTTTGTGAAGAAGGAGAGGAAGAATATGACGAGAAGAAGCTTTTCCGGGAGAACGGTGTGAAGATCGTGCGGATCGAAGATCAGGAAGAACTGACGGAGAAAAAACTTCAGGAGCTGGAAGAACAGTATCATCCGGAGCGTGTCATCGTAGAATACAACGGTATGTGGAAAGTCAGTGATTTTGAGGCCCTGGAATTGCCGGAAGGCTGGGGGATCACCCAGAAGTTGACGACGGTGGATGCGGAGACCTTTGATGTATATATGGCAAACATGAAGCCTTTGTTTGTAGAAATGATCCGTGATGCAGAGCTGGTTTTATTTAACCGCTGTACAAAGATTCCGCCTTTGGCGGGCTATCGGAGAAGCGTGAAAGTGGTCAGCCCTCAGGCGGAAGTGGTCTTTGAAAATGAGGAGGGTGAGATCGACGATATTTTTGAGGGCAGCGTTCCTTACGATCTGGAAGCGCCGGTGATCGAGATTGCCAATGAAGATTACGGCATTTGGTATGTAGACATGATGGATCATCCGGAGCGGTACAAAGGAAAGGTCGTAGAGATCACGGCCAGAGTGATGAAACCGAAAGGCTTTCCGAAAGAATATTTTATGCCGGGACGTATGGCCATGACTTGCTGCGCAGATGATACGACGTTTATCGGCTACATCTGTAAAAGCACAGAAACAGCACCGATGAAGATCGGTGCATGGATGAAGATTAAAGCAAAAGTGAAATTCCACCACGTTGCGGCATACCGCGGCGTCGGTCCGGTGCTGTATGCAGTCAGCGCAGAATCGGCAGAAAAAGTGCCGGAGATGGTATACTTTAATTAAGGTATTTTCCTTAAAAATACAAATAAAACAACTTATAAAAAATAAAATACAAGATATGGTAGAAAACAGCGGTTGTATAACCGCTGTTTTTAGCGCTGTGCCGTTTGGCACTTCCGGTGATTATCTGGAAGCATTTGAAACCGATGATCAACGCAGAATTTGTTGGAAAGTGTCTGACGATAGTTCTGAAAAAGTATTGTATCTGAAGCAGAGTTGTTTTAAAATGCAAACTATCAAAAATCAAATCAAAGTAATTAAGCTAATCAAACTAAGGTAATAAAATCGCTTCGGTTTTTGTCAAAAGGTATTCAAGAAAAATTTCCAAACAACGTCAGAAGAAATAAAAGATACAGAAGAGTGAGATGTCCGCGAAACCGGCATGAATTTGTGGTTCTGCACACAAATATTTGGATTAAAATATTTAAAAACTGAATAATAGTAAAAAATTACATTAGTAATTATTAAAAACAAGTTGAAAATGTAAAAAGAGCATAGTGTAATCGGAGCCAATGAGGGTGTGCAACTCCCTAAATGGAGCGTTTTTTCGGGGGATGCGAGAATAAAGAGGCTAGAAAAGTAGGGGAACTATTGTTTAAAAACTAAGGGGGATAACAAGAATGAGCAGGAACTTAAAAAAATATGGAATGTCGTCAGAAGAATTCTTGTTGCGTTGGTTGTTCTTCTTGCTATCGCATTGGTAGGCGTTCGTTTGGTGGGAATAAAAACTTATGCGGTTGTTTCCGGTTCTATGGAACCTACATATCCGACGGGATCTCTGCTGTATGTAAAAAGCATAGATATAAAGGAGTTAAAAGTCGGCGATGCAATTACCTTTATGGCAGATGAGGATACCGTTGCGACTCACCGGATTATTGAGATTATTCCGGATGAAGAGGATAGCAGCGTTTTGCGTTTCCGCACACAGGGGGATGCCAACGAAACAGCAGATGGTACACCTGTGCACTATAAAAATATTATCGGCAAGCCGGTATTTGCGATCCCCTATCTCGGATACTTTGCCCACTTTGTACAAAATCCGCCGGGGCTTTATCTTGCAATCGGTTTTGCTGTTGTTTTGGTGTTGCTTGTTTTTTTGCCGGATATGTTGGGAGATGATGAAGGCAAGAATAAGAAGAAAAAGTCCGCAAAGAGTTTTGCAGCGAAATGAGAGGGTAATGCCACAAGGCTCCCCAATATATGATTTATTAATAAGGAGGTTTTTGTTATGCAGGCAAAAACAAAGACAAAAGCACTGATGTTATATACGAGTGCGGATCAATGTTACCTGGATGAAAAATGAGGATGCGGCGGATCAGACAGTAAGTGCAAGTGTTCCCGAGAAAGGCGTCGATTACACGATCAGCTATTTTGAAGGGAATGGATGGATAGACGGAGGAGATGGTTACTGGTACTATCAGGAACCGGTCGCACCCGGTGCAGTTACAAACGGCTTGATTAAAAGCTGCACACAGCGTCCCGGAGCTGCGGTACCGGAAGGGTGTCATCTTTCCGTAGAGATTCTGGCCTCTGCCATTCAAGCGTCTCCGGAAAAGGTTGTAAGCACAGAATGGAATGTTGAATTATTTGGTGGAGAAATCACGAAGGTAAACGGAAGCGGGGTGACAGGTGAATGAAAAAGATGAAGAAAAACCTGTCAGTGTTTTTTCTGCTGACGGTGATGTTACTGATATCTTCCCTCACGGTGTTTGCGGATGGGCGGGTCATTTACGACGGAAATGCAAAAGATTTTATCTTTGCCCCGGGCAGTGAGTATTCTCCAACGGATCTGTTTACAGATTTTAAAAATGTAATGCCCGGAGATTCCATCACGCAAAAGGTAACGATCGACAACAAAATTGAGAAGAATGTCAAAATTAAAGTGTATATGCGTTCGCTGGGAGCAGAGCAAGGATCGGATGCATTTTGCATATTTGTGTTTTGCGGTCATGGGGGTAAATGAACGTATCTGACTTGCCTATCGGATATGTTTTTGGAGGAGATATAGTATGGGCAGACTGAAACTTATGACAATATTGGGAACCAGACCGGAGATCATCCGGCTGTCTTCCGTGATCAGATGCTGTGATGAATGTTCGCCGGAGGAATGCAACAGGCGGATCGTGGATGTGACCAGCGATGTCAACCTTTGTTACTCCGAGCACGCGAGACGGTATCTGCATATGACGGGGGTGCCCAAAGATCGGACTTTCGTTGTGGGAAGCCCTATGACAGAAGTCCTTTATGAAAATCTGGAGGAAATCCAGGAAAGTGATGTTTTAGATTGTCTGGGATTGAAAAAGAGGCAGTATATCCTGGTGTCTGCGCATCGGGAAGAAAATATAGATATGCAAGAAAATTTTCAGAGTTTGATGGAGGCGGTAAATGCCATCGCCCGGAATTATGATATGCCGGTGCTTTACTCCTGCCATCCCCGCAGTCGAAAGTTGATCGAACAGAGAAAATTTGAGTTCGATCCGAGAGTGATCCTGCACAATCCTTTTGGGTTTCATGATTACAATCATTTGCAGATGAAGGCTTTTGCGGTAGTCTCGGACAGCGGGACATTGCCGGAAGAAGCCAGCTTTTATCTGTCTTTGGGGCACCCTTTTCCGGCAGTCTGCATCCGTACTTCCACAGAGCGGCCGGAAGCTATGGAAACCGGCAATTTCATTTTGGCCGGGATCACGGAAAAAGAGATCTTGCAGGCCATTGATACGGCAGTCCTTTTAAATGAAAATAAAGAGGTGGGAACGCCGGTGTCGGAATATATGGAAGAAAATGTCAGCAATAAGGTCGTACGGATCATACAGAGTTATACCAGTATTGTGGACCGAATGGTATGGAAAATGCATCCCCATAATCAGGGTAAAAGAGAGTGAAAAGTATGTATGTAGCAGAAAAATTGTTTACAAAAGAACAAAAGAAGATCATTTGCGGTTTGGCTGCAAAAAACATCAGAGCGATGCGTGCACATCTTCGGTGGTCTCAATTGGAGCTGGCAGATTATACAGGGACAACAAAACGGAGAATTTCGGAGATCGAAAACGGAAAAGCACAGATGTCCTGGACATTGTTTTTGGCGATCACGGCAATCTTTTTGTTTGATTCCGTGACACCAAAGTGGACGAACTATTCCGACGATGCGTTGAGGATCCTCACTGAAGGATATTCAAACCAGGAAGAATTGTTTAAATTGTTTGGAAAAGAAAAAGAAGAATGAATCAGAAATGAGGGCTGTGTATGAAAATGCATGGCCCTTTTGCATCTGGACAGTTTCTGCCTGCATATCCTGTAATAAAGTCTCAATGGGAGAACATAGGTGAGGCAAAAAGCAAAAACAACCGTGCTGTTCGTGCTGCTGGGGCTGGTGCTGGCAGCCGGATCAGTCAAATATCTGTCCGGATACGTCAAAGTGGTCAGCACGGTGAACGGCAGAGAGCTGCCGATCTATTCGGTGGAAACGGAAGAAAAGAAGGTAGCGCTGTCCTTTGACGCGGCTTGGGGAAATGACGATACCGCAAGGATCCTGGAGATCCTGAAAAAACAACAGGTCCACGTGACATTTTTTATGACCGGCGGCTGGGTTTTGGAGTACCCGGAGGATGTCAAAGCAATCCTGGAAGCGGGACATGATTTGGGAAACCACAGTGAAAACCATAAAAACATGAGCCAGCTTTCCAAGGAAGAACAAAAAAACGAGCTGATGACGGTACACGACAAAGTGAAGGAACTGACGGGAACGGAAATGTGCCTGTTCCGGCCGCCTTATGGAGACTATGACAATTCCGTGATACAGACAGCAGAGGAATGCGGCTATTATCCGATTCAGTGGGATGTGGATACACCTGCAGTAAAAGAAAGAAAACGGGAAAGGGGAGCTGCCTGGTGGCCGTGGAACATCAGTATCGAAATCTGACGAAGGAGGAACAGATCCGGTGCATACTGCGGCTGTTGGAACTATTGATGACATCCGGTGAAATCGATGGAGAGTCCGGACAATACAGGGAAAGAAATGATCAAACGGATGGCGAAACAGACAAGGAAACAAACAAGAGAACAGACGAGGAAATAGGCAAGAAAACGGACAAGAAAATTCGGAAACAGCAGCAGAAAGAGAGGTGCAGAGCATGAGGCGAGCAGCCATCTACGCCCGTCAGAGCATTGAAAAGAAAGACAGTATTTCCATTGAATCTCAGGTGGCCTTTTGCAGACAGATCCTGCCGGAGGATGCAAAAGAGCCGGAGGTGTTTACAGACTGTGGTTACAGCGGGAAAAATATGGAGCGGCCCGGATTTCAACGGATGATGGAAGCCATTCGGCAAAATCGGATTTCGGCGGTTTACTGCTATAAATTGGATCGGATCAGCCGAAGCATCTTGGATTTTAATCTGATGTGGCGGGAACTGGAAGCCTGTAACTGCCATTTTGTGAGCTATACGGAAAAAATGCTGGACACAACCACTCCGTCCGGGGAAGCCCAGGTACAGATGGCAATGCTGTTTGCCCAGCTGGAGCGGCAGACGACAGCACTTCGGGTCAAGGATAATTATTACAGCAGGATCCAAAAAGATGGCCGATGGGCAGGCGGCCCGGCGCCCTTTGGCTTCCGGATCGGACGGACAAAAGAACGGATTCCGACCCTGCAGATAGTAGAAAACGAGATGAGGATCGTGAGGTACTGCTTTGCGATCTATGCGGCGCAAGCGGAACTGTCTTTGGGCGATCTCTGTGAAAGACTGCGGCAGTCAGGGAAGAAAAGCCGCAGGACAAACGGCACTTGGGACACGGTCCTGCTTTCCCGGATGCTGCGTTCGCCGCTCTATGCGGTGGCAGATCAGCGGATGTATCTGCACTTTCAAGTGAAAGGATGTCACATTTTAAACGAAAAAGAAGTCTGGGACGGGACCACCAGCTGCCAGGTAGTGGGCAAGCAGGCAGTACAGGGAAAAGCAGGAAAACGCAGATACGCAGCGTTGGAAATGCAAAGCGTATACCTGACCAATTTTCCGGGGCAGATCGACAGTCGGACGTTTCTGCGGGTGCAGAAAAAACTGGAAAAGAATCAGCTTTATAAAAAAGCGGCAAAGACGGGTGCTCTGAAAGAATTGACCGGGCTTTTGAAATGCGGTGCCTGTGGGTATGGCATCAAAGCCTATGGAAAAAAAGCAGACGGAACACCTCGTTTAGGCTGTTATGGAAGATACGGCCTGAAATTGTGCGGCAACCGTTACGGGCAAGTAGAGCTGGAAACCTTGCAGGCACAGGTCGGAGAAGTTGTACAAAAAGAACTGGATCGCCTGTCCTCTTATATTATAGAAGAAAAGGAAAAAGAACAGCTCCTGGAAAAACAGAAAAAACGACTGCATCAGCAGGAACAGACCTTTTTGGAACTGGCGGCCCTGGGCGGAAAAAGCACAGAATTGATTCATGAAAAACTGGAAGAATTAAAACGAGAACTGGAAAAAACAGAACTCTTCGAAAGTATACTTCCCACGACCGAAAAATTGCTTTTACTCCTGCCGGTATCCTACGCAAAACTTCCCCTCCCGCAGAAGAAACAAATCTGCCGGGAACTGATCGAAAAAATCGAAATATCCACCGACGGAGACCTCAAAATCTTTTGGAAAATCTGATAAAAAATTCGTAATAAAAAAGTGGGAAAATCGCCGGAATACAGGCAAAAAACGGGAATGTAAAATAATAGAAAAACTTATGGGAATTTGCTTGACTTTTTCAGAAAAGGGAACTACAATGAATGCACTCGTGAGAGGAACATATAGCAGTCAAAACCATGACCGCTGGGAACTTTGAAACGTTAATAAAAGAGAACGGAGATGATAAATGTTGCAGGCCACCGAAACACGGCTTGTTGGCATTTATTTTTTGTTTAAGCAACGAGGAAAACCGGCTCCCGCTTGCGGGAGAGCCGGTTTGACGAGTGCCCACAGAGGGAGGAACGAAGTTCTGACCTCTGGGAAAAGCAACGAGGGGGCGAAGCCCGCGGACGAGTGCCCACAGATGGAGGAACGAAGTTCTGACCTCTGGGAAAAGCAACGAGGGGGCGAAGCCCGCGGACGAGTGCCCACAGATGGAGGAACGAAGTTCTGACCTCTGTTTAAGCAAAGAGGAAAACCGACTTCCGCTTGCGGGGCATCCCAATATTCTCAGAGCCGATGCTTCCGACGAGGAAACATCCCCGGCAATGATCAGATAGATACATTTCAGAAAGGAGCAGCTTATGAGCAAGAAAAAGCGTAGGATCGCACTCATTTCCTGGATCTGCCTGATGGCCGTATTGTTGGCGGCCAGTCTTTTGACAGGCGGGGCAAAGGTAAAAAGTGAGTCGATCAAAGAAGTAATGCGTGATGCAGTGCTGCACGAGTCAAACAAGGTCAGTCTTTTCGGACTGAAAGATGTAAACCCGGCACTGATCTCTGCGTTTACCGTGACCATTATTTTACTGGTGGCAGCACTGTTGATCCGGATCTTTGTGATCCCCAGATTCAAATACGTTCCGGGAAAGTTTCAAATGATGCTGGAAGCTCTGGTCGGATTTTTTGACAATCTGGCAAAATCAAACAGCCCTCATCGAAACGGATTCCTTGGGGCATACATTTTCGGGGCAGGTGTTTATATTTTCTTCGGAACCCTGTTTGAGCTTTTCGGAATACAGGTGGTAACGACGGGAGGTACCTCTATGGCGCTTTCGGCGCCGCTTTCAGACATCAACGCCGCTATTGCACTGGGATGTCTTTCCTACCTGATCATCATGTCAGGCGGAATCGCAGGAAACGGTGTGAAAGGAATCGGCTTGACGTTGAAGGATTTTTCCCTTCCGATTTCCATGAGCTTCCGTTTGTTCGGCGCGTTGCTGAGCGGACTTTTGGTAACGGAGCTCGTATATTATTATATCAACCTGAGTTTTGTACTTCCGGTAGTGGTGGGAATCATGTTTACCCTGCTGCATGCATTGATCCAGACTTATGTCCTGACCATGCTGACGGCGTTGTTCTACGGCGAAGTGACGGAACCGGCAAAGAAAAAGAAGAAAAAAGAAAAACAGAAAAAAACAGAAGAACAGGTAATGGCCTGAAACGGAGGTATAAAAAATGTCTAAAATGAAAAAAATCTCAGCAATTTTTATGATGGTATTGATGTTGACAGCATTTTCTGTGCCGGTACTGGCAGCGGGAACAAACTCTGACAAAGAAACGACACAGGCTACGGCAGAGGAAACGACAGAAACATCTGATTCTACAGGTTCAAAGGCTTTGGCGGCAGCGATCTGCGTAGGCCTTGCAGCGGCAGCCGGTGCCATCGGTATGGGAATTTCCATCGCCAAGACCAATGAGGGTATCGCCAGACAGCCGGAGGCAGAAGGAAAGCTTCGTACCAGCCTGATGCTGGGTCTGGTATTTATCGAGACTGCTATTATTTATGCATTGATTATCGCAATTTTGATCATATTCGTATTGTAAGAGGAGGTGTGGGCAATGAATATCCCATTGAATATCGACTGGCAGCAGATCCTGCTCCATCTCTTCAATTTTGTCATTCTTGCCGGCGGCCTCTATTTCCTTCTTTATAAACCGGTAAAACAGTTTATGGAGAAACGTACTGCTTATTTCAAACAGCAGGAAGAGGATGCAAAAGCAAAAACCGCTCATGCGGAAGAATTGGAAGCAGAATATCAGAAACGTCTGGATCAGGCAGAGGAAGAGATCAGCCTGAAAAAGGCTGAGGCTGCCAAAGAAGCAGAAAAAATGACACAGATGCATCTGGATGAAACCAGAAAGCAGCAGGATAAGATGATCGCCGAGGCAAGAGAGGCTGCGGAACAGGCGAAGAAGAAAGCCGTTCAGGAAAGCCGCGAGGAGATCGTAGAGCTTGCGGTACAGATGGCAGACAAACTGATCCATGGGGAGGAGGTATCCCATGAATGAGGCAAATATGGAGGAAAAGCTGGGCCAGCTGAAAGAAGAACTGATGGATCTGGTCATGGAGGAAGGAGAGCTTCTTCCGCTGATGCGGGAGGCAATTCATGACTGGGAGCCGGAGGAAGAGGAAGGCGAAACCGGTGAAGTCCTGACCGTAGGAGACGGGATTGCCACTGTGGGTGGTCTGGAAGATGCCACTTACGGAGAGATCCTTCTGTTTACAGGCGGCGTCCGAGGCATGGTACAAGACCTGAAGCAAGATGAGATCGGCTGTCTGCTCTTTGGAGACGACACCGATATTTATGAAGGCAGCGCGGTCAGAAGGACAGGCAAGACAGCAGGTATTCCGGTAGGCGAAGAGTTTATCGGACGTGTGGTTGACGCCCTTGGAAATCCTTTGGACGGCAAGGGCAGGATTCGTGCAGACGGCTATCGTCCTATTGAGACGCCGGCACCGGAGATCATCGACCGTCAGCCGGTCAACGTCCCGATGGAAACGGGCCTTTTGGTCATTGATTCTATGTTCCCCATCGGACGTGGACAGAGAGAGCTGATCATCGGAGACCGTCAGACCGGTAAAACGGCCATCGCTTTGGATACGATTTTGAACCAAAAAGGAAACGGAGTGATCTGTATTTACGTGGCCATCGGTCAGAAAGCGTCTTCCGTGGCGCGTCTGGCAGAGACACTGCGCAGACATGACGCGATGGAATATACGATCATTGTCAACGCATCGGCCAGCGACGAGGCTCCGCTTCAGTATGTGGCACCTTATGCAGGATGTGCGTTGGGAGAATATTTTATGGAAAAGGGAAAGGATGTGCTGATTGTTTATGACGACCTTTCCAAGCATGCAGTGGCTTACCGTGAATTGAGCCTTTTGCTGGAGCGTTCCCCGGGACGTGAAGCATATCCGGGAGACGTATTTTATCTGCATTCCAGATTGCTGGAGCGCTCCGCCCATCTTTCCGATGAACGAGGCGGCGGAAGCATGACGGCTCTTCCTATCGTGGAAACTCAGGCAGGAGACGTTTCTGCTTACATTCCGACCAATATCATATCAATCACAGACGGACAGATTTTCCTGGAAAGTGAACTGTTCTTCTCCGGCCAGCGTCCGGCAGTCAACGTAGGTCTGTCGGTATCCCGTGTGGGCGGCGACGCGCAGACAAAAGCGATGAAGAAGGCAGCCGGAGCCATCCGTCTGGAGCTGGCACAATACCGGGAGATGGAGGTATTCTCCCAGTTTTCCAGTGACCTGGATGAGACGACCAAGCATCAGCTGCGCTATGGGCAGGGTCTGATGCAGCTGCTGAGACAGGAGCAGTATCACCCGTGGAAAACCTATGAGCAAGTAGTACTTTTGACGGCGGCATTGAATCATTTGCTGGAAGATGTGCCGGTCAAACAGATACCGGAAGTGGCGAGAGGACTGGCTCGGATGGCAACAGATACGCTGCATGATGTTTGCCTGGAGATCCAGCAGACCGGAGAACTCAGCGATGCCAATAAAGAAAAGATTTTGAGTGAATCGAAGAAATACATTGCAGCTGCGCTCAAAAAGTAAGGGGGAGCGGATATGTCAAGTGCAAAAGAGATCAAGCTTCGGATCAAAAGTGTAAAAGACACACAAAAGATCACGAATGCGATGTATTTGATCGCTTCCACAAAGCTGAAAAAAGCGAAAGCAGAGTTGGATCAGACCAGACCTTATTTTGAAGCACTGCGGGGCGAGATCAAAAGGATCTTCCGAACGGCGGAAAATATTGAAAGTAAATATTTTTATCCGGAAGACGGAAGCCCGGCGCCCAGTAAAACCTATGCCTACCTGGTGATCACGGCAGACAAGGGACTGGCAGGGGCATACAACCAAAACGTCCTCAAAGAGGCGGAAAAAATGATGAAGGATCATCCGGATTTTAAGCTGTTTGTGGTGGGAGAATACGGAAGAAGATATTTTTCACAGCATCACATTCCCATTGAGCGGAGTTTCCTTTATACTGCCCAGAATCCGACGATGCACAGGGCGCGTGAGATCAGCGCGATCCTGCTTCGAATGTTTGAGAACAATGAAGTAGACAAAATATTTGTTATTTATACAGACATGAAGAACAGTCTGGATGCACAGCCGATTTCGACCAGACTGGTTCCGTTCCACCGGCAGCAGTTCGCACCGAATCCGGCAGAAAAAGCGGTCAAGATTCCTTTTGAATTTGTGCCGTCCATCAATCTGGTGCTGGATAACGTGATGCAGAGTTACATCTCCGGATTTATTTACAGCGCGCTGGTCGACAGCTTCTGCAGTGAGCAGAATGCGCGTATGACGGCCATGGATTCGGCCAATCAGAATGCGGAAAAGATCTTGAATCAGCTGTCTGTCCAGTACAATCGGGTGCGGCAGGCCGCGATCACTCAGGAGATCACGGAAGTGGCTTCGGGAACGATGGCGCAGAAGCGGAAACGGAAGAAGAAAAAGCAAAGAGAGGAGGCACAGGTTTCATGAATACGGGAAAAATCGTGCAGATTTCCGGGCCGGTCATCGACTGCGAGTTTGAACCGGGGCATCTGCCAAAAATCAAAGAAGCCTTATCGGTAGAAGTAAAGGGCAAAAAGCGTATCATGGAGGTTGCCCAGCATATAGGAAACAATACGGTGCGCTGCATCATGCTTGCAGCCAGTGAAAATCTTGCGCGCGGCATGGAAGTGGAGGCATCCGGCAGCGGGATAAAGGTTCCGGTAGGAACTTGTACGTTGGGAAGGATGTTCAACGTGTTGGGAAATCCAATCGACGGAGAATCGCCGGTACCGGAGACGGAAAAGCGGATGGAGATCCACAGAAAGCCGCCGAAATTTGAAGAGCAGCGGCCGGTAGTCGATATTTTGGAAACAGGGATCAAGGTCATCGATCTTCTGGAGCCCTATCCAAAGGGAGGAAAGATCGGTCTGTTTGGTGGTGCCGGTGTAGGAAAAACGGTGTTGATCCAGGAGCTGATCCACAATGTGGCTATGGAGCACGGCGGATATTCTATCTTTACCGGAGTCGGAGAGCGAAGCCGTGAAGGAAATGACCTTTGGAATGAAATGCGGGAAAGCGGGATCGCCGACAAAACGGCACTGGTGTTCGGTCAGATGAATGAATCACCCGGCGTGCGTATGCGTGTGGCACTTTCCGGTCTGACTATGGCAGAGTATTTCCGTGACGAAGAACACAAAGACGTGCTGCTGTTTATCGATAACATTTTCCGTTTTGTCCAGGCCGGAAGCGAGGTGTCTACGCTGCTGGGAAGAATGCCTTCCGCAGTGGGATATCAGCCGACTTTGGCAGAGGAAATGGGAGCCCTGCAGGAACGGATCACTTCCACGAAAAGCGGATCCGTCACATCAGTGCAGGCGGTTTACGTGCCGGCGGATGACCTGACAGACCCGGCTCCGGCGACGACATTTACCCATTTGGACGCGACCACGGTATTGAGCCGAAAGATTGCGGAACAGGGAATTTACCCTGCAGTGGATCCGCTGGAATCCACTTCCCGAGTATTGGAAGCGGAGATCGTGGGGCAGGAACACTACGAAGTAGCGAGAAAAGTGCAGGAAATCCTGCAGAAATACAACGAACTCCAGGATATCATCGCCATCCTCGGTATGGATGAGCTGGGGGATGAGGATAAGAAGATCGTAAACAGAGCCAGAAAGACACAGCGTTTTCTGGCGCAGCCGACGCACGTGGCAGAGAAGTTCACGGGAATCCCGGGAATCTACGTGCCGTTGGAGGAGACCATCCGCGGTTTCCGCGCCATCGTAGAGGGTGAGATGGATCAGTATCCGGAGGCAGCCTTCTACAATGTAGGTACCATAGATGATGTGGTAAAGAAGGCAAAACAGCTGGGGGAAAACTGAGATGAGTGAAAGCAGAAATTCCTTTAATGTACACATATTGGCTGCAGACCATGTGTTTTACGAAGGCCCCTGCGAATCTCTGATCGTTCCGGCACCGCTGGGACAGATGGGAATCCTGGCAAACCACAGCAATATGGTCACGGCCATTGTGCCGGGACGGATGGATTACCGGCTCCCGGGAGAGCACATGCAGTATGCGGCTGTGGCAGAAGGCCTGGTAAAAGTGGAAAACGGTGAAGTGCTGGTGCTGGTAGATTCTATAGAGCGCCCGGAAGAAATCGACGTGAACCGGGCAAAGCGAAAGGCGGAAGAGGCGGAAGAAGCAATTTTGCAGAAAAAGAGCCGGCTGGAGTACCGGACGGCCCAGGCAGATCTGGCCCGTGCCCTCAATCGTCTGAAAGTCAAAAACCGTCGAAGATAGCAGGAAAAAGCAAAATGCAATTCTTATACAGCAGGAAGCCGGAGCAGGCTGTCCTGCTGTTTTAACGTGTGCCAAGCATACGACAAAAAGGTCCGGGTGATTTTGATTTTGCAACACGTGTGGATAGCCTTGACTGGAAGGATTACGGGGCAGACAGCATCGTAGATACGATCTTGAACCATAAGAATCTCCGAAACGGTTCCATTATTCTCTGCCACAATGGGGCGAAATATACGGCGGATGCGCTGGAAAGGGTGATCACGGGGCTTCGGGAAAAGGGATATGAGATCGTACCGGTCTCGGAATTGATCTACAAGGAAAATTACCACATGGATGTGACAGGGCGGCAGATCGCAGATTGAAAGCGGAAATGGTAACTCATAAGCCGTTCGGTTTAGGGGGAGATTGGTCATCAGAGTACCATGTTTTGAAAAATATCATATAGTAAAGGGAAATGTTATAGAATGAAACGGAGAAATCAAATCTATGACAGATAGAAAAGATATGGTATTGGTGCCGATCGTGGGAACGGTGAGGAAAATAGAAGAGAGTGGAGAAGATTGCTGTAGCCGGATCTTGTCATTGCAGACGCCGGAAGAGCAGGCTGATTTTGTGCTTTCGGCAGATACGACGGTGATCGACTGCGTTCCGATCCGGACCGGCATGCGGATTGCAGCATTTTTTGACAGCAAAGCGCCCATGCCGCTGGTTTACCCGCCCCGCTATCAGGCGGTTTTGATCACACGGGTGGAGCGGGGAGAAAATGTCATGCTTTCCGAGTTTGATGAAAATCTGGTATCCGCCGGGAACACACTGCAGCTGAGCATATCACCCTTGACTAGGATCGTAACGCTGAACGGGCAGCGGACCAAGTGCACACCGGCACAAAAGAAGCTGCTTGTCTATTACAGTACGACGACTCGGAGCATACCGCCGCAGACGACTCCGCGGAAATTGGTGGTTTTCTGCGGAGAGGTTTGACAGCAGAAAAAAATATCGTTTATAATAGATTTGAAAATCAGGAAAGACAGAGGAAAAAGAAAATGAAATTTACCAAAATGCAGGGATTAGGAAACGATTATGTCTATGTAAACTGTTTTGAAGAAAAGATAGAGGATCCTTCTGCATTGGCGATCCAAGTCAGCGACCGGCATTTCGGGATCGGTTCAGACGGTCTGATCCTGATCTGTCCGTCTGATCGGGCGGATTTCCGGATGGATATGTACAATGCAGACGGTTCCCGGGGAGAAATGTGCGGAAACGGTATCCGCTGTGTCGCGAAATACGTGTATGATTACGGCCTGACCGATCAGACTGCCATCAGCGTAGAAACCCTGGGTGGTATCAAATATCTGGATCTGACGGTGGAAGACGGAAAGGTGTGCCTGGTGAAAGTGGATATGGGACAGCCGATCCTGCAGCCGGAGAAAATCCCGGTGATCGCAAAAAAGGATCCGGTGATCGCAGAAGAAATAGAAGTGAATGGAGAAAAATACCGGATGACGTGTGTGTCCATGGGAAATCCACATGCAGTGATATTTATCGATGACGTAAAAGGCCTGGATATCGAGAAGATCGGACCGTGTTTTGAACATCATGCCTGTTTTCCAAACCGTGTCAATACGGAGTTTGTAAAAGTGCTGGATTCCAAAACGGCAGAAATGCGCGTTTGGGAACGAGGCTCCGGTGAAACCCTGGCTTGCGGAACAGGTGCCTGCGCAGTGGCAGTGGCCTGCATCCTGAACGGTCTGACCGAAGAAGAAGTGACAGTAAAATTGCTGGGCGGCGATCTGCTGATCCGGTGGGATCGCGAACAGGATAGGGTTTACATGACCGGGCCGGCGAAAGTAGTGTTTGATGGGGAACTCTATTTGTAAAAAATCAGAGAGGACGAGAGATTTCTTTTTGTGAGCTGGATGTTTTTAGAAATTTGAAAGGAAGGTTCTTCTGCCGTAGCAGATGACACCTTCCTTTTCTGACTTTATTGTCAATCCTCAAACTTACTGAAATCCAGTCCGAATATCTCACAGAGCATAGCGGTGTAGCCTTCGATTTCTTTAAGCTCGTCTTCGATGACTGCGTATTCGCCCGGCTGATGGCAGAGCATCGGATACTGCCAGGAGTAAGCGATGGTAGGAATTCCGTAAACGCCGGTAAAGATGCTTCCGTCGGTTCCTCCGACAAAATAACCTTCCTCCGGAGTCTGGCCTACCGCTTCCAGAGCCTTAAAGCTTCTGCCGATGTATTCACAATCGGGATCGTCGATCCATGCGGGATGCTGTTTTGCCACGTCTGTTTCGTAACCGGTGTAGCAGATGCGGTGGTTCATGCGTTGATGTACCTCGGCCTTGAAATCCGGATCTTTTTCCGCAAGGAAATCCAGGAATTTCTGAATCTGTGCGATGGTGTCGGCGATGGTCATAGGCGGAACGTACCGGCGGTCGATGGTGATTTCACAGTGGTCCGGTACACAGGAATACATTTTGCCCGGAGTCACGACGATGTCTGTGATGGTCATCGCGGAGAAACCGAGCTTTTCATGGGTCATGGATGGCTCATAGAAATTGTTGAATGCGGCCTGGATGACAGGCTGCGCTTTTTCGACGGCGCTGATTCCCCGCCATGGCGCAGAAGAGTGTGCCACTTTTCCGTATACGTCTATCACAAGCTCGACTTTACCGCGCTGTCCGATAAGCAGATTGCCATAAGTCGGCTCGCCCAGGTATACCAGATCCACATGAAGATTGTGC
>CAKRWZ010000041.1 GCA_934418295.1 uncultured Mediterraneibacter sp. | reverse complement strand
ATTATATCCAGTCGGTGGAGGAAGAAACCCTCTCGGAATATCCGCTGCAGATCGACAGTGTGGGTGTAAATACGGCGGCCATGCTGGCAGCAAATGCCGGAGGTAGCAGTGGGGAAAGCGACGAAAAAGACGAAGAAAAGGATGCGGCAGAAACGTCAAAGAACGGGGAAAAGCCGGTTCATGTGATCCGGATGGTGACTAACATGTTTTCTACGGTCAACTCCAATGATTTGAAATCCCTGAAAACGTACCTGGATGAAAGCAAGGAAGTGAAAAAAGCAGCAAAAGCGGTGGAATACAAGTATTCGGTGGCACCGCAGATCTACCGGCAGGACACGGAGGACGACAGTGTCCGGCAGGTGCACCCGGACCAGTCCTTTCAGGCAATGGGGATCAGCTCCTCAGCCAGCTCCAACAGCATGCTCTCTTCCATGATGAGTACGGATGTGTTTTTTCAGCTGCCAGAGCAGGCAGATCTGTACGAAAAACAGTATGATATCAAGGCAGGGCGATGGCCGGAAAAATATAATGAGTGCGTGGTAGTCTTGTCGAAAAACGGCGGGATCAGCGACTTTATGATGTATACGCTGGGGCTTCGGGACAGTCAGGAGCTGGACGATATGATCCGCCAGTTTCTGGAAGAAAAACCGGTGACCACACCGGCGGGAGAGGAACCCTACTCTTACCAGGACCTGCTGGATGTTACCTTCAAGCTGGTCAACAGTACGGATTGCTATCAATACGATGAGCAGTATCAAGTGTGGCGGGACAAAACCGGGGATGCAGCTTACATGAAAGAGCTGGTAAAAAATGGAGAAAATCTGAAAGTGGTGGGAGTGGTACAGCCATCGGAGGATGCCCAAAGTACTTTTCTGAGCATGGGAATCTATTATCCGGCTTCCCTGGTGAAACATATTGCATCCAAGGCGGAAAAAAGCGAGATCGTACAGCAGCAGTTGGCCAAAAAAGATACGGATGTTTTTACTAATGAAGCCTTTTCCGAACAAAAGAATCAAAGTGATTTTGATATGAGTTCCCTGTTTTCCATCGATACAGAGGCATTGAAAAAAGCGTTTTCCATCGATGCAAGAGGATTTTCCGGGCTGTCAGACTCGATCGGTTCCATGGATCTGAGCAGGATATTTGCGCAAAATGGCGGCACTTTGGATTTGTCCGGTCTTGTAGATGTGGGAGATCTGGAATTGGAACTTCCGCAAATATCCGGAGAAGATGTGTCAGAATTTTTGAAAAATATTAAGATCACAGCCACGCCGGAAACGGTAAATGCCTTGGCGGCAAGTCTGCTGGAAGGTTACCAGGAATATTACAAAGGAAATACAGCAGCGGATTTCACACATTTGAGCGATTATTTCTTCGCTTATCTGAAAACAGAGGAAGCACAGAAAATTATCCGGGATAATTTAAAAGATATCATCGGTGCCAGCGGAAATTACGGATTATCGGGAGACGAGTTAAAGAGTCTGGTCACGGAAGTAATGGCCGGGTTTCAAGGCTTTGCGGCGGGCAAAGGGTACACAGATCCAAACTGTTTTTCGGAATATTTAAACGAATATCTGGAAACGGCCCAGGCAAGAAATGCGTTGAAACATTGGAGCAAGGCGACGCTTCAGGACGCTCAGGATATAGAAATTACAGACGCACAGCTGCAAAAGCTGGTGACAGAGCTGACAGAAGGCTATCAAAAGTATGCAGAGCAAAACGGCTATCCGGATCCTTCCCAAATGGGAACGTATTTTGCAGAATATCTGCAGACGGAAGATGCCGCCCGCCGGTTATCTGAAGGCATTTCAGCCATGCTGGATACGGACGCGCTGAAGGGACAGATTACGGCGGCATTGCAGCAGTATATGGAGCAGGTATTTACTTCTTATAGTAAAGCGGTGTCAAAGGCTTTGGAAACGCAGGTCGCCTCAGCCATGCAGCAGATCACGGACCAGCTGGCCGCAGCGATGGAGCAGGTCATGCAGCAGGCGTTTACCCAGGTGGGAACGCAGCTGCAGGAAGCCTTTAACGTGGACGGAAAGGCTTTTGCAGAAGCCTTTTCCTTCAACATGACCGGCGATGATCTGGCGGAGCTGCTGGCTTCGATGAACACGGCGGAAAATGCTTCCTATGAAGGTAATCTGAAAAAATTAGGATATGTGGATTTCGCGGTGCCATCCAGTATTTATATCTATCCGAAAAACTTTGAGAGCAAGGAAAAAATCGTCGATCTTCTGGATCAGTACAATGAACAGATGGAAAAAGAAGGAAAGGACGAGCAGGTCATTACCTATACAGATATGGTGGGGCTTTTGATGTCTTCCGTCACAGATATCGTAGATACGATCAGCTATGTGCTCATTGCCTTTGTGGCGATCTCGCTGGTGGTTTCTTCCATTATGATCGGTGTTATTACCTATATCAGTGTGTTAGAGCGGCGGAAAGAGATCGGTATTTTGCGGGCCATCGGAGCTTCCAAACGGAACATTTCCCAGGTGTTCAATGCGGAGACAGAAATCATCGGATTCTGTGCGGGAGTGCTGGGAATCGTGGTTACGCTGCTTTTACTGATCCCGTTAAATGCTTTGATCCATCATTTGGCAGACAGCAGTCAGATCAATGCGGTGCTGCCGGTGATTCCGGCCATCGTGCTGATCCTGCTCAGCGTCTGCCTGACCTGGATCGGCGGATTGATCCCGTCGAAAAAAGCGGCGAAAAGCGATCCGGTGGCAGCACTCAGAAGCGAATAAATAAGAAGTCAAGAGATAAGAAGCTAAGAAAGGAAGTCATAAAAGCAATGGAAAAGCAAAAAATTTTGATCGCATACTTTTCCCATGCAGGAGAAAATTATGCGGAAGGAAGCATCGTGAAGCTGGAAGAAGGAAACACTGCCGTGGCAGCGAAAAAGATGCAGCAGCTGACAGGGGCGGATCTGTTTGAAATCTGTCCGGAAAAGCCTTATTCTGCAAATTATGCAGAGTGCGTCAAAGAGGCCAGGGAAGAATTGCAGGCAGATGCAAGGCCGGAGCTACAGGGAACACTTCCGGATCTGGCGCCATATGACGCGATATGTCTGGGCTACCCGAACTGGTGCGGCACCATGCCCATGCCGGTGTTTACCTTTTTGGAAAAGACAGCGACCGAAGGGAAAATCATCTATCCATTCTGTACCAACGAAGGAAGCGGGATGGGACACAGCCTTGACGATCTTCGGAAACTTTGTCCGAAAGCAGAGATCGGAAAAGCTTTGCCGCTCCGGGGATGCCGCGTGGGCAATGCGGACTTCCAGATTGAAAACTGGCTGGAAGGGATTGGGCTGCTGGGGTAAAATTGTATTTATTGCGGCAGACACAGTTTATGTGGTTGCTGCGATCCGGAAATATACGAGGGCTTTGCCGGAAAAAACGGGAGCGTAAAATGTTGCTTTATCCTGTGTGAATTGTACGATAGAAAAAGAAAAAAACAGGAAAAGTTGCATAATTGTAAGAAAATGGATACGAAAAACCGAGGATGACTTCGTCAAAATAAATATAAAAATTTTAAGATATCATAAAATTTTCATAATAAATCCAAAAATATTCTATTCTTTCTCTCGGGTCATCAAATTATAATGAATACAGTCTATAAGACAGAACCGAGTGAAAACAAAATAAACAAACGGGAGGAATCCGAAATGAAAGCAAAAAAAGTATTGGCAGCAGTCATGGCCGCAACACTTGCCTTCTCAATGGCAGGATGCGGATCATCATCAAGCTCAGACAGCAAGTCAGACAGTAGCGTGGCAAACAAGGACAAACCGCTTTGCTGGTTTAACCGTCAGCCATCCAACAGTTCCACAGGAGAACTGGACATGGATGCATTGAATTTCAACAAAGATACATACTATGTAGGATTTGATGCAAATCAGGGTGCTGAACTGCAGGGACAGATGGTACTGGATTACATCAAAGAAAACGCAGCAACGATCGACCGTAACGGTGACGGCGTGATCGGATATGTACTGGCTATCGGTGATATCGGACATAACGATTCTATCGCACGTACACGTGGTGTTCGTTCCGCATTGGGAACAGGCGTGGATGTAGACGGAAACGTTGATTCTACTCCGGCAGGAACAAACGTAGACGGAAAATCTAAAGTTGTAAAAGATGCAACACTTGAAGTTGACGGAAAAACATATACGATCCGTGAGCTGGCTTCCCAGGAAATGAAAAACTCCGCAGGAGCAACATGGGATGCAGCTACAGCAGGAAACGCAATCGGAACATGGACAGCTTCCTTCGGTGAACAGATCGATGTAGTTGTTTCCAATAACGATGGTATGGGAATGTCAATGTTCAACGCTTGGGCAAAAGACAACAAAGTTCCTACATTCGGATATGATGCAAACAGCGACGCTGTTGCAGCGATCGCAGAAGGATACGGCGGAACAATTTCTCAGCACGCTGACGTTCAGGCTTACCTGACACTGAGAGTTCTGCGTAACGCACTTGACGGTGTAGATATCGACACAGGTATCGGCACAGCTGATGATGCAGGCAACTGCCTGACAGAGGGTGAAGATTACAGATACAGCGAAGAAGACAGATCTTACTACGCATTGAACATAGCTGTAACAGCAGAGAACTACAAAGACTTCACAGATTCTACGAAGGTTTATGATAAAGTAGCAAACCAGCTGGATTCCGGCAAGAGCCCGTCCAAGAAAGTTTGGCTGAACATCTACAATGCATCTGATAACTTCCTCAGCTCTACATATCAGCCGCTGCTTGAGAACTATGATGATCTTCTTAACCTGAAGGTTGACTACATCGGCGGAGACGGACAGACAGAGTCCAACATCACAAACCGTCTTGGAAATCCTGGTGAGTACGACGCATTCGCAATCAACATGGTTAAGACAGACAATGCATCATCTTACACATCAATCCTTTCCAAATAAGTGATTGACTGAAAGCAAAATGATTTAACACAGAGGGGTGTCAATTACTGATACCCTTCTTTAACTAAGAAAAGGAAGCAGAGCTATGACGGAGGATAAGAATAAATACATCTTATCGATTGAAGGCATGAGCAAATCATTCGGAAGGAACAAGGTCCTGAAACATATCAGCCTGAATGTCAAACCCGGGACGATCATGGGACTTATGGGTGAGAATGGTGCCGGCAAATCGACTATGATGAAATGTCTCTTCGGAACGTATCAGAAAGATGAAGGGACGATCATATTAGACGGCAGAGAAGTAAACTTCTCCGGGCCGAAAGAGGCGCTGGAAAACGGAGTGGCTATGGTCCACCAGGAATTGAACCAGTGTCTGGAAAGAAGCGTTGTAGACAACCTGTTCCTCGGACGCTATCCCAAAAACTCTTTGGGAATGGTCGATGAAGGAAGAATGAAAAAGGAAACTTCAGATCTGTTCAGAAAGCTCGGCATTACCGTAAATCTGACACAGCCGATGAAGAAAATGTCTGTATCGCAGAGACAGATGTGCGAGATCGCAAAAGCAATTTCGTATCATTCAAAGGTAATCGTACTGGATGAGCCGACCTCATCACTGACGGCGCCGGAAGTAGAAAAACTTTTCAAAATGATGCGCCAGCTGAAAGCACAGGGAATTTCCCTGATCTATATTTCACATAAAATGGACGAAATTTTTGAGATTTGCGATGAAGTTTCAGTCCTCAGAGACGGAAGTCTCGTTATGACAAAGAATAGTAAAGAGACCGACATGAACGAACTGGTGTCCGCTATGGTCGGACGTTCTTTGGAAAATAGATTCCCGCCGGTGGACAATGAGCCGGGCGAGACAATCCTCTCCGTACAGAACCTTTCAACCAAATACGCACCGAAGCTCCAGAATATTTCCTTTGATATCAAAAAAGGTGAGATCTTCGGATTTTACGGTCTGGTGGGAGCCGGTCGTACAGAACTTCTGGAAACTATATTTGGTATGCGTACAAGAGCGGAAGGCAATGTGGTGTACAATGGAAAAGTTTTGAATTTCTCCTCACCGAGGGATGCCATGGATCATGGCTTCGCTTTGATTACAGAGGAAAGAAAGGCCAACGGTCTGTTCCTGAAGGGAGATATCACATTCAATACAACCATTGCAAACATGCGCCACTATAAAAAGGGTATTGCACTGTCTCATGACAGTATGGTACGCGCAACAGCAGACAAGATCAAAGTTATGCATACGAAATGTATGGGACCTGACGACATGATCTCCGGTCTTTCCGGAGGAAATCAGCAGAAGGTGATCTTTGGTAAGTGGCTGGAGCGTTCTCCGAATGTGTTTATGATGGATGACCCGACAAGAGGTATCGACGTCGGTGCGAAATACGAGATTTACGAGTTGATCATCAACATGGCAAAACAGGGAAAGACGATCATCGTGGTTTCTTCCGAGATGCCGGAGATCCTCGGGATCACCAACCGGATCGGCGTTATGTCAAACGGCCGTCTGGCAGGTATCGTAAATACAAAAGAAACGAATCAGGAAGAACTTTTGAGACTCAGTGCAAAATATTTGTAACAGAGAGGAGTATTTGAAATGGCAGATAACAGTAGTATTCTTTCGGCAGCTGAAGAGGCAAAGCTTCTGCAGCCGATCGATGAATATGTTGAGAAAATACAGGCTCAGATCGATGCACTGCGTGTCGATGGATCTGACAAGGTAAACAGTTTAAAGAACCAGATTGCAGTTGCAAAAGAGGACAAAAACCTCTCCGGCGATGAGAGAAGCAAAATCATTGCAGCCAGCAAGAAAGAACTGGAAAAAGCAAAAGCAGTGGAAGCTGCAAACAAAGCCCAGATTTCCAAGCTGATCTCAGAGGCAGAAAGCTATCTGGACAAGCACTATAAGAGTGAATATTATGAAAAAGTAGCAAAGAGCTGCGACATTGAAAAAGCGGCGGAGAAAGAAAGCTACGCAAAAGCAAAAGCAGAGATCAAGGCAGAGCATGAGAAGGCACTGAGCAGTCTGAAAGATGCAGAAGAGGTCAAAGCAGAAAAATATGCTTATAAAAATAAGCTGTTTGATCTGCAGATGGCGCATGAGTCCAAGCTGCAGGAAATCAAAGACAGAAAGCATGACGCTTTTGCACACAAGTATCATTTGATCGACCTTCTGCGGATGTCCAAATATACATTCAAGCAGAAACAGGAGCAGAGCTTCGAAAACTATAAATATAATTTCGATATCTCACAGTTCCTTTACAAAAACGGTCTGTATATCGTCATTGTTTTGATCTTCATCGCATTGTGTATTATTACACCTCTGGTGAAAAATACACAGCTTCTGACCTTTACAAACATACTGAACATTTTGCAGCAGGCTTCACCGAGAATGTTCCTGGCTCTCGGTGTTGCGGGTCTGATCCTGTTGACAGGTACTGACCTTTCTGTAGGACGTATGGTTGGTATGGGTATGGTTACGGCGACCATCATCATGCATAACGGTATCAATACCGGAAGTGTATTCGGTCACATTTTTGATTTTTCCGGTATGTCTGCAGGTGGAAAAGCAATTCTGGCGTTGTTCGTATGTATTTTGCTGACTACAACCTTTGCAATGATTGCAGGCTTTTTCATGGCGAAGTTTAAAATGCATCCGTTTGTTTCTACGATGGCGAATATGCTGATTATCTTTGGTCTTGTAACCTATGCGACCAAAGGCGTTTCCTTCGGAGCCATTGATTCCGCGATTCCGAATATGTTCATCCCGCAGGCAGGAGGATTCCCGACCATTATTCTGTGGGCGGTTGCTGCAGTCATCATCGTATGGTTCATCTGGAACAAGACCATCTTTGGAAAGAACCTGTTCGCAGTAGGCGGAAACCCGGAGGCTGCCGCAGTATCCGGTATCTCCGTATTTAAAGTAACGATGGGAGCATTCATCCTGGCAGGTATCCTGTATGGATTTGGTTCTTGGCTGGAATGTAACCGAATGGTTGGATCCGGTAGTGCAGCTTACGGACAAGGCTGGGATATGGATGCCATTGCAGCCTGTGTAGTAGGTGGTGTTTCCTTTACCGGTGGTATCGGTAAGATCTCAGGTGTTGTAACCGGTGTATTGATTTTTACATCCCTGACCTATTCTCTTACCATCCTTGGTATCGACACAAACCTTCAGTTTATCTTTGAAGGTATCATCATTCTCGCAGCCGTAACTCTTGACTGCCTGAAATATGTACAGAAAAAATAAATTTTTATAAAAGTTGTTTACGCAGGTAAACATGAAAGGTGAAGGCCGCCCTGCTCGTCTGATCGGATGAAAAGGGTGGCCTTTCTGGTAGAAAGCTGACAGAAAGCATTCAGTAAAAAGCAATTATTTGTTATAATACAAACAAGAGAAAAGATAAGAAATAAAGAGAAATAATGAAAAAGAAATAAAAAACAGGAATAGCAAAGGAATAAGAAACATGGAGCAGTACAAAGTTATTCTGGTGGATGATGAAGCAGATGTTATTTCTGCGATGGAACAGAAAATACAATGGAATGACCTGGGATTTGAAGTAGTCGGAAGTGCCACAAACGGAGTAAAAGCGCTGGAGCTGGTGGAAAAAATGCAGCCGGATGTAGTGCTGACAGATATCAAAATGCCCTATATGGACGGGCTGGAGCTGGCAAAGCGGCTGAACAACGATTATCCCAATATTCACATTATGATCTGCACCGGCTTTGATGAGTTTGAGTATGCAAAAGAAGCCGTGCACCTTGAAATCAAGGAATATATGCTGAAACCGATCAATGCGGCGGAATTGTCGGAAAGTCTGAATCGGCTGAAGGCCACGCTGGATCGGGAGCGGGAAGAAAAGCGAAACGTAAAAAAACTGGAAAATTATTTTAACGATGTGCTTCCGGCACTTCGTTCCAATCTGTTCGTTTCATTGATAGAAGGAAGAGTCGGCGAGTCGGAGTATCAGAAACTTCTTTCGGATTATCAGGTAGAGATGAAAGGGCCGCTTTTTTGCTGTGTGGTTTTCCACACTTCGGGGAATCATGTGCCTGAGGGGATGAATCCGGTACTTTTGTCCATGTCGGTGGAACGGG
Organism: uncultured Mediterraneibacter sp.; assembly: GCA_934418295.1. GTDB lineage: Bacteria > Bacillota > Clostridia > Lachnospirales > Lachnospiraceae > Mediterraneibacter_A. The sequence goes on along the minus strand of CAKRWZ010000041.1, from coordinate 7,805 downwards.
AGATCAAACAGCGGATCGTGGACGAATGGAATTGTCAGGAATTTATTTACCTGGGAAATACGCTGTTGATCGCGGAATTAGATTCTGAAGAGAAAATCGCACAGCTGACGGATGCCTGCGATAAATTCTGCCGCTGGGCTTACCGGGTCATCGGGGCGGTGGTTACGGCAGGGATCGGAAGAACCTGTGATAATCTGTTTACCATTAATAATTCCTATGAGGGAGCCAGAGAAGCAGTTTCCTATCGGGTGCTCTACGGAACGAAACGGGCGATCAATATCGGCGAGATCGTGCCGAAGGAACAAAATATCGCGATCCAGCCGGAAGAGACCAGGATGCACGAGCTGTTTAAAAGTGTCCATCTGGGAGAAGCAGAAGAGATTGAAAAGGCCGCAAAAGGTGAGATCGAAAAGCTGCATAAAAATGCGGAGACGGTCAGCCAGTATAAGCTGGCGACCATGGAGATGGTGGGAGCCTTTTATCGTTTCTGTGCAAACAACTTTATGGATTTCAACGAGATCTCCGGTGTGCAAAATCCTTACGAACGGGTGCCGGAGATGGATGAGAGTACCCTGACGGCATGGATCACGGACACAGCCAAGAACATCAGTGAAAAATTGAAAAGCGCGCGGAATAATACGTCAAGACGCCTGGTGACGGATGCACAGAATATCGTGATAGAACGGTATATGGAATCAGATTTTTCTTTAGATACGGTGTGCTCCGCCCTGGGAGTATCGAATTCTTATTTTTCGTCTGCATTCAAAAAAGCGACCGGAAAATCGTTTATCACCTATCTTACAGATTACCGCATGGATATCGCGGCGGGACTGATCGTGGATACCAACGAAAAGAGCTACACGATCGCAGAAAAAGTGGGCTATCTGGATGCCAACTATTTCAGCTACGTGTTTAAAAAACGGTTTGGGGTGTCGCCGTCCAAGTACCGGGCAGAGAACACCGGGAAAGTAACTCTATAAGAAGAAAAACGGAAACTGTGTAAACAGGATAAGTGACATAAATCGTGTAAGAAGCAGGAATGAGGCAGCCGTGTAAACGGCGTTTGGCAAGGGGAAAAACGTGAAGGATACAAAAAAGAAAGTCAGACAGTGGGGGAAAAAGCATTTGGCCAATAAACGAGTCCGCGGATGGTTTCATCAGGGCGAGTTTATCGGGTTTGATATACAGTCGATCATCATGACCGTGCTTACGGCATTGACGTTGATCACAATCACATTGATGGGCTTTTTGCTGTATCACCGTTTTAAGCTGGCCATTGCCCAGACGGTGGTATCGAATACAGAAGGTACGGTGGAGAGCACCATAGACCGGGTTAATTCGGATCTGTTGGATATCCGCCAGATCTCCAATGCGGCAAACTATAATATTATCCAGGAATATGACATTGCAAGCCGGGAATTTAACCAGCAGTTCAGTCTCTTGTATGAGACTAATGCAGACAAGATCGAAAGTCTGGCGCTGTACGGCAGTGAAGGGAATCTGATTGCATCGGAGCCGGTGGCAGCAGAAAAAGCGGGTGTGAAGGCGACCGATCAGGAATGGTACAAAAATGCGGCAGATGAGATCGAAAACATTCATTTTTCCACGCCGCACACACAAAATTTGTTTGTGGACGGATCCTTCCGGTACCAGCGTGTGATTTCTCTAAGCCGCTCGGTAGACATCAATGACGGCGAAAAACCGGGAAGCGGTGTGTTGCTGGTAGATATGAAATACTCTGTGGTCGAAGAGATCCTGCAGCAGATCAATGAAACCTCCAACGGTGCTTATTATTATCTGTGCAGCAGTGACGGTGAGATCATTTATCACCCGAGACGGATCGAGATCGACAGAGGGCTGTTTTCTGAAAAGAGCAGGAAAACGGTTTTTTATGAAGACGGTACTTACAAGATCTCTTCCGGAGACGAAAAAGAAAATGTGGTGGTGGGAAGTATTGCCTACACCGGCTGGAAGCTGGTCGGCGTGATACCGGAGAGCGTACAGACGGCCAGCATCAACAAATTCCGCTATTATATCCTGGCGACGATCCTGGTACTTCTGATGATGCTTTTGGAAGGCAACCGTTTTATTTCCCGGAAAATATCCAAACCGATCCTGGAGCTGGATGAATCAGTGAAAGCTTACGAGACCGGGGGTAAAAATGATATTTATATCGGCGGCTCTTCGGAGATCCGTCATTTGGGATATTCGGTCCAGAAATCTTATGAGCAGATTGAAGTGCTGATGGGAGAGATCATCCGACAGCAGAATGAACGCAGAAAGAGTGAGATGGATGCGCTGCAAAGCCAGATCAATCCGCATTTTCTGTATAATACCTTGGAGTCGATCACCTGGATGGTAGAAGCGCAGAAGAACAGCGAAGCCGTTTTCATGATCTCAGAGCTGGCGAAATTGCTGAGAGTCAGCCTGTCCAAGGGACGGACCGTGATCCCGATTTCCGACGAGCTCCAACACAGCAGAAGTTATATGAACATCCAGCAGGCCCGTTATAAAGACCGGTTTAAGACGGAGTTTATCACGGATGAGGAGATCGACAATTACTGCATCGTAAAACTGGTCATCCAGCCGATTCTGGAAAATGCCATCTATTACGGTGTCGGCAATATGGATGAGGACGACGGCGGCAAAATCATCGTCCGCGGAGAAAAAAGAGGAGAAGATATCTGCATTACCGTGGAGGATAACGGAATGGGAATGCGAGAGGATGTTCTGGAAAACATTCTCACAGACAACAACAAAGTGCCGAAACACGGTTCCGGAGTGGGATTGATCAACGTGCATTCCAGGATCAAGCTGATGTTTGGCGAAAAATACGGATTGTCGGTGTACAGTGAGCCGGATGAGGGCACCCGGGTAGAGATCCATATCCCGGCGATCCCGTATTCGAAAGAAAATGCGGGAAATCTGGAAAAACAGACGTACAAACAGGGGAGGGGTAAAGATGAAGAAGAATAAAATGACTTTCCTGGCTGCGGAACTGTTTTTGATGATCCTGGCGATTTTCTGTATTCGAAAGATTTTTGAACAGAGTGTGCCGGAGAAAAGAGTGGCAGTGATCCTTCCGGATTCCGGGGATAAACGGTGGGATCCGCTGATCAAAGGCTTAAAAGATTCTGCAAAAGCGAACAAGCTCCATCTGATCATCTGTAATACAGACGATATCGAAACGACAGAGGACGAAAAAGAAATGATCCAGGAGCAGTTAGGCAACGATGTAGATGCCTTTATCGTCTGTCCGGCGCCCGGAAGCGGGACGAAGAAAATGTTGGAAAAGCAGTGCAAGGATGTCCCGTTTATCCTGGTTACGGAAGATGTGTACAGCGGAGAACAGACGACGAGTTCCGGCTTGCCGGTGGTGAAACCAGACAATTACGATCTGGGCTATCAGTTGGGAAAGCGGATGCTGGAAAATGACGGAAACCGCCTTCAGGGGAAAAAGATCGGGATTGTGGCCGGATGGGAAGAATCTGAACAGAGTACACAGACAGTTCTGGGATTTTCAGATGCACTGCGGGAGAGCGACGGCCAGGTGATCTGGTGGTATGAACGAAAAAGAGATCAGGATATCTGTGAAGCTGTGAACGCAAAAGAACCGGTGGATTACATTGCCGTTTTAGATACCGGGGCGCTGGATGAACTGGGGGAACAGGCCGGTGACGGCCGGTACAACGGAGCTAAGATCTACGGAATGGGAAGCAGCAAGAAGTCTCTGGCGCTTCTGGATTACGGGAAAATAGAATGCCTTGCCCTGCCGGACAGCTATGCAATAGGATATCAGAGCGCAGAAGAAATTGCTCAAAAATTAGATCGTTCTTTTTACAAGTTAAAAAGTTATGAGACTAAGGGAAAAGTAATCGGCAAGGAAGAACTGGAGGCAGATGATATAGAAAGGTTTTTGTATTCCTATGAGTAAAAAAGGCAGAGTCAAACAGACAGTACTGGCGTTGGCGGTGCTGGCAGCCCTTACAGTTTCCGGCTGCAGAGGAGAAAAAAAACAGAAGGATACCGTGCTTCGGGTGGGTGTGGTCACTTATACACAGGATGACCCGTTTATCAATGCCATGTCAGACCAGTTGAAGGAATATCTGAAAGCTCGGGAAAGAGAGGATATGAAGGTGATCGTTTCTATAAAAAGCGGAGACGACGACCAGCGGGACCAGGATGAGATTGTAGAAGAAATGATCGACGCAGGGTGTGATGTGCTCTGTGTGAATCTGGTAGATCGGACAGCTCCGTCAAAAATCATCCGGCTGGCGAAGCAAAATGATATTCCGGTGATCTTTTTCAACCGGGAACCGGTGCGGGAAGATCTGATGCAGTGGGATAAATTATATTATGTAGGATGTGACGCAGAACAGTCCGGTGTAATGCAGGGAGAGATCGCAGCAGACTATGTAAACAGCCATCCCGAGACAGACCGGAATCAGGACGGAAAGATCCAGTATGTATTGCTGGAAGGGGAGGCCGGGCATCAAGATGCCATAAGCCGGACCGATTTTTCGGTAAAAACCCTGATCGAAAACGGAGTCACACTGGAAAAGCTCAGCTACCAGTTTGCAGACTGGAACCGAGGCCAGGCTGAAAACCGGATGAGCCGTCTGATCAGCCAGTACGGTAACCGGATCGAATTGATTATTTCCAACAATGATGAAATGGCGCTGGGAGCAGTGGCAGCTTACCAAAAAGCCGGATATCCGAAAGAGGAGTGGCCGGTGATTTTTGGGATCGACGGGCTGGATGATGCGCTGAAAGCAATCGAATCCGGGGAAATGCAGGGGACGGTCTATAATGACAAAGAGGATCAGGCCATGGAAATGGCGAAGCTGGCCATAGACATTTTCCGAGGGAATACTCTCAGTATCCAACAGCTGGAAGACGGAAGATATTACACGTCCCAGTATCAGCAGGTGGACAGAAGCAATGTAAATGTTTTTTTGAATCAATAGGGTCAAAAGGCCAGGAGAAAACGGAATGGATACAGCTTGGACAGAAGAATTTTATAAAGAAACAGATGCAGAAAAGCGGCTTAGACTGTTGAAAGAACATCTTGGGGAAGAAAAGACGGAAGCAGACCGGTTTCGGAAAAGTCTTTGGATCGCCCGCTACGGAAAACGAAAACCCAGAAAAGATGCTTTTATTGGCTGTCTGATGCAGTTGAAATATCTATCGGAAAGCGGTTCTGTGGATATCCGGGGCAAAAAAAGGCAGGAAGCGGCGAAAGTGGTAGCTTCTCTGGGGTTATCCAATGCAGATCGGCGAAGTGAGGAAGAACAGGAGATTCTTCAGGCAGAACTGAAGAATGTCTTTTTGAAATATATCGAAGTGAGCAGAGGAGGGCGGGGCTTCACCTCCGTCATCTTTGGAATGGGGCAGCTGTCGGATGAAAGCGTGGCAAAAAAAATCGCAAGTCAGATCAGCACCATTGCCTTTGCGGCTCCGCATATGCTCCGTATGGACAAGGAATTTGCACTTTTGCAGAAAGCGGCTTTGGCAGCTTTTCGGCAGGAATATCCCAATCGGGAACATTTCTTAAAAAAGTAAAAGATAAAGGAAAAGGAGAGGGAATGCTGTGAAAAAATGGAAAGAAGTATGTCGGATGCTGGAATCCGGCGAATTGGACAAGGCGTTGAAACAGACGGGCTGCGAAGAGATCAGCGCGGCGAGAAAAAGAGCACTGGACGTTTTAAATGCATTTCAGGACAGCTTTGATGCAGGGGAAGACGTTGAGGTGGCTTTGTGTTCTGCCCCGGGGCGGACAGAAATCTGCGGAAATCACACGGATCATCAGCACGGACACGTCCTGGCGGCTGCCGTGACGATGGACTTCCTGGCATGTGTGGCACCAAACGGTACGGACACAGTCCGTTTTCAGTCGGAGGGCTGGCCGATGACGACGGTGGATCTGTCAGATCTGGAACCTCAGGAAAATGAGCGGGAAACTACAGCTTCCCTGATCCGGGGCGTTTTGGCGCAGATGGCAAAAGCAGGTTATCCGGTGGCCGGTTTTGATATGTATACCGTTTCCAATGTGCTGCCGGGATCGGGACTTTCTTCTTCTGCAGCCTGTGAGGTGCTGCTGGGCGTTGCAGGAAATCATCTTTTCTGTAAAGATGAGCTGGACGCAGTTACCCTTGCAAAAATCGGACAAAAAGCAGAAAATGATTATTTTGGAAAACCAAGCGGTTTGATGGATCAGACGGCATCCTCGGTGGGAGATGCGGTGGCTATCGATTTTCAGGATCCGGCGGCGCCGGTGGTACGTCCGGTGGAAGCAGATCTGGCCGGTTTGGGACTGGCTCTTTGTATCGTTGATTCGGGGGCAGACCATGCGGCATTGACCGGCGAATATGCGTCTATTCCGGAAGAAATGGGAAAAGTAGCAGCGTTTTTCGGCAAAGAAGTGCTGCGGGACGTAAAGGAAGGAGAAGTACTTGCCGCATTGCCAAAACTGCGGACGGAAGTGGGAGACCGTGCGGTGCTCAGGGCGCTGCATTTCTATGCAGACGACAGACGGGCCGTGGAAGAGGCGGATGCGCTGGAGAGGAAAGACGCAGATACGTTTTTGGAGTTGGTGCGCCAGTCGGGCCGTTCTTCCTGGGAATTGCTGCAAAACATCACACCGGCAGGAGCTGTGGAGGCACAGGATATGGCAGTGGCGCTGGCAGCAGCTGAGATTGCGCTGGACGGCAAAGGTGCGTGCCGTGTACATGGCGGCGGATTTGCCGGAACGATCCAGGTGTTTGTGCCGACAGAAGACCGGGAGACATTCCGGGAAAAAATGGAAAATATGCTGGGAGAGGGATGCTGTCATGTGTTGGGCATTCGTCCGGTAGGCGGCGTAGTCCTGGCGGATTAATAAGCAGAGCAATGAGAGCAGAGCAATGAGCAAATTTATCCCTAAAATGATTGTTCTGCGTTTGAAAAAGTTAGAAACAGTGTTTACGGAAAAGGAAAGGAGTATCAGAAATGGCTATTTTAGTATTAGGCGGAGCCGGTTATATCGGTTCTCATACCGTGTATGAATTGATCGAGGCAGGAAAAGAAGTGATCGTGGCAGATAATCTGCAGACAGGATTTCGTGCGGCGGTACACCCAAAGGCAAAATTTTATGAGTTGGATATCCGGGACAGAGGTGCGCTGGACACCTTGTTCCAGGCGGAAAAGATCGATGGCGTGATTCATTTTGCAGCTTCTTCCCAGGTGGGAGAATCCATGCAGAATCCGTTGAAATATTATGATAACAACCTTTACGGAACCATGGTTCTGCTGCAGAGCATGGTGGCTCACGGCGTGGATAAGATCGTATTTTCTTCTACGGCGGCGACCTACGGAGAGCCGGAGAGAGTGCCGATTCTGGAAAGTGACAGGACTTGCCCGACCAACTGCTACGGACAGACAAAACTGGCCATGGAACAGATGATGGGCTGGACAGAGCGGGCTCATGGCTTGAAATACGTGGCCCTGCGTTATTTTAATGCCTGCGGGGCAAAGCTTTCCGGAGAAATCGGTGAGGCACATTCCCCGGAAACCCATCTGATCCCGCTGATCTTGCAGGTTCCGTTGGGACAGAGAAAGGCTATCAGTGTATTCGGAGATGATTATCCGACCAAAGACGGCACCTGTGTCCGTGACTATATTCATGTAACAGACTTGGCTCAGGCTCATATTCTGGCGTTGGATTATCTGATGGCAGGCGGAAAGAGTGACGTGTTCAATCTGGGCAACGGCGTAGGATTTACGGTAAAAGAAGTGATCGATGTGGCGCGGAAGGTGACCGGAGACGC
>CAKRWZ010000040.1 GCA_934418295.1 uncultured Mediterraneibacter sp. | reverse complement strand
TATCTGCTTTAGTCGGAAGTACTTCGCCTTTGTAAATCCAAACCTTTACACCGACTTTTCCGTAAGTTGTGTCAGCTTCTGCGAAGCCATAGTCAATGTCTGCTCTCAGTGTCTGCAGCGGAATTGTTCCTTCACTGTAGAACTCTGTACGAGCCATATCTGCACCACCAAGACGTCCGGATACGGAAGTCTTTACACCAAGTGCTCCGGATTTCATCGTTCTGGACATGCAAGATTTCATTGCACGTCTGAATGAGATACGGTTCTCAAGCTGCTGAGCGATGTTTTCTGCTACCAGCTGAGCATCCTTGTCCGGTCTCTTGATCTCTTTTACGTCAACGATCAACTTTTTATCTGTATATTTTGCAAGCTCTGCTTTTACTTTTTCGATCTCGGAACCGCCTTTTCCGATCACTACACCCGGTTTTGCTGTGTAAACAATGACTTTTACTCTGTCGGAAGCTCTTTCGATCTCAATTCTGGAGATTCCTGCGTTGTAAAGTCTCTTCTTCAGAAATTTTCTGATTTTGTTGTCTTCTACAAGATAATCAGCAAACTCTTTATCTGCATACCATTTGGAATCCCAGTCTTTAATAATACCGACTCTCAAACCATGAGGATTAACTTTCTGTCCCATTATTTCCCTCCTTATTATCTTTCATTGAGCACAACAGTGATATGGCTCATTCTCTTCTCGATTCTGTAAGCTCTGCCCTGTGCTCTCGGTCTGATTCTCTTCATTGTTGGTCCTTTATTTGCGTAACACTCTTCAATATAAAGTTTATCAACATTCATACCGTTATTGTTCTCAGCGTTTGCGATTGCTGATTTTAATAATTTTTCTATGATACTGGAAGCATATCTTGGACTGTAAGTTAAAATTCCAAGTGCTGTTTTAACATCTTTGCCTCTAATGGCATCCAAAACATAGCATGCCTTCTGAACAGAAACGTGAGCATAAGAAATCTTTGCTGACGGTCTTGTGTCCTTCTGGGCATTTCTTTCTCTCTTGATATGGGATCTGTGTCCTTTAGCCACGGATGAACCCTCCTTTCAATCTGTGAACAATTATTTAACTTTGGATTTCTTTTCGTCCTTGCCGTGTCCTCTGTAGGTTCTTGTGGAAACAAACTCTCCGAGTTTATGTCCGACCATATCCTCTGTCACATATACCGGAACGTGTCTTCTGCCGTCATGTACGGCAAATGTGTGTCCGATAAAGCTCGGGAAGATCGTAGAACGACGAGACCATGTTTTAATAACTGATTTATCACCGGATGCGTTCATCGCATCTACCTTTTTCAACAGACTTGCATCTGCAAATGGTCCTTTTTTAAGTGAACGAGCCATAGGTTCTACCTCCTTGTAAACGAATTATTTGATTGCCTTACCATCTCTTCTTCTTACAATCATCTTGTTAGAAGCTTTGTTTTTCTTACGAGTCTTCAGACCCAGAGCCGGTTTGCCCCAAGGTGTTGACGGGCCCGGACGTCCGATACCGGTCTTACCTTCACCACCACCATGCGGATGGTCATTCGGGTTCATAACAGAACCGCGGACTGTCGGTCTGATTCCCATATGACGTTTACGTCCTGCCTTACCAATGTTGATCAGGTTGTGGTCTCCGTTTCCAACCACACCTACTGTTGCACGGCAGATGATCGGAACCATTCTCATTTCTCCTGAAGGAAGACGAAGTGTTGCGTACTTTCCTTCTTTTGCCATCAGCTGAGCGCTGTTTCCTGCAGAACGAACAAGCTGTCCGCCTTTGCCCGGATGCATCTCAATGTTGTGTACCTGTGTACCAACCGGGATCTCTGAAAGAGGAAGGCAGTTTCCAACTCTTACTTCTGCTTCTTTTCCGTTCATAACGGTCATTCCGTCTGTCAGTCCTTCCGGTGCAAGGATATAAGTCTTTTCACCGTCTGCGTAGCAGATCAGGGCGATGTTTGCAGATCTGTTCGGATCGTACTCGATACCGATAACAGTTGCCGGAATGTTCTCTTTATTTCTCTTAAAATCGATGATTCTGTATTTTTTCTTTGCGCCGCCGCCGCGATGTCTTACAGTGATCTTACCCTGTGCATTACGACCGGCTTTTCTTTTTTTAGAATCCAGGAGCGCTTTCTCAGGAGTTGTCTTTGTGATCTCAGAGAAATCAGAACCAGTCATCTGTCTTCTGGAAGGTGTATATGGGTTATATGTTTTGATTCCCATTACGTTCTCTCCTTTCGTTTGCTTCAAATTATTTGTTGTCACGCTTGTATGCGTATATCCGTGATAAACAGAGTGAGAATGATTTCAGACGAGACTGCCATGCTCGCATGCGCAGATCGTATTCTGTTTATCGATCCGTTCTGTGATCGTCTCGCGACCGAGAAGCGAATGCTTTAAGGTTGCTGTAGTCAGAACGGGTATGTTCAGTTCGCTAGGCTCAAAAGTACTTCGCCAAGCTCTCTGAACGGGGTCCGACTAAGCTTCAGTCTTCGCTGACGCTTGCCTTCAGCAAGTCTTATAACCCCTCAAAAATTTCAATTTCTGCGCTGTCTTCTGTCAGCTGCACAATTGCTTTTTTCTGCTTTGCTGTTTTTCCGAACTGGAAAGAACCACGGGCTCTTTTCTTCTTTCCCGGGATGTTCAGTGTGTTGACACTTTTTACTTTTGTTCCCTGGAACATTTTCTCAACAGCCTCTTTGATCTGAGATTTTGTAGCTTCTGTATGAACATAAAATGTATATTTTTTGTCAGCCATCAGCCCCATACTTTTCTCAGTTACAACCGGTTTAAGGATTACATCATAATACTGAATGTTTGCCATTATGCGTACACCTCCTCGATACTTGCAACCGCTGCTTTTGTTGCGATTACTGTGTTGTATTTCAGAACATCAAATACATTGATCGTATTGGTATGTGCTGTTTTTACGTCTGCAATGTTTCTTGCGGAAATCTCAACATTTTTGTTTCCGTCTTCCAGAACTACCAGTGCCTTGTCCACTTTCAGGTTGTTCAGTACTTCCTGGAATTTCTTTGTCTTGATCTCGTCAAATTTGATCTCGTCTACAACGATGAATTTGTTCTCTGCGACTCTGGATGTCAGAGCAGATTTCAAAGCTGCTTTCTTTTCTTTCTTGTTCATTTTGAAAGAATAATCTCTCGGCACCGGAGCAAATACAACTCCACCGCCTGTCCACTGCGGAGATCTTGTTGAACCCTGTCTTGCATGACCTGTTCCTTTCTGTCTCCACGGTTTCTTTCCGCCGCCGGACACTTCAGAGCGAGTTTTTGCTTTCTGTGTTCCCTGACGGTTATTTGCAAGCTGGTTTACAACTGCCATGTGTACCAGGTGCTCGTTGATCTCTACACCAAATACAGCATCATTCAGTTCAATCGTTCCAACTTCTTTACCTTCGATATTAAAAACGGATACGTTTGCCATCTGTGTGTTCCTCCTTTCCTGACTCTAAGATTAAGCCTTTACACTTTCTTTGATTGTTACTAAGGATTTCTTCGGTCCCGGTACGGAGCCTTTCACCAGAAGCAGGTTGTTTTCAACGTCTACTTTTACAACTTCCAGATTCTGGATTGTAATCTTTTTATTTCCCATCTGTCCGGGCATCTTTTTGCCCTTGAATACTTTACTCGGATCGGATGCTGCACTGTTTGATCCGGCATGGCGATGGAATTTAGAACCATGAGTCATAGGTCCTCTGTGCTGGTTGTGACGTTTGATCGCACCCTGGAAACCTTTACCTTTGGAGATCGCTGTTGCATCGATCTTGTCTCCGGCTTCGAAAACATCTGCTTTGATCTCCTGTGCAAGAGTATACTCTTCTGCATTGTCCAGCTTAAATTCCTTTACATATCTCTTTCCGGAAACGCCGGCTTTGTCAAAGTGTCCTTTTTCTGCTTTTGTCACACCATTTCTGTGTACGATTTCTTTTTTGCCGCTCTTGTCTTTGTTCACAATCTTTTCTTTCTTGTCAACAAATCCAACCTGAACAGCGCTGTAACCGTCATTCTCAACTGTCTTAACCTGTGTTACGACACAAGGTCCAGCCTGAAGTACAGTTACCGGGATCAGAACGCCGTTCTCATCAAAGATCTGGGTCATTCCGACTTTGGTTGCTAAAATAGCTTTCTTCATTATGATTACCTCCTGTGATTTACAGCGGAACGCGTTATGCGTTCATCCTAAATATAGGAATACTGTTTTTGAATTTTTCCGGCTTATTTGTTTTTCATTTTGATGTCGATATACACACCTGCCGGCATTTCCAGACGGGACAGAGCATCTACTGTCTTCTGGGTCGGTGCGATGATATCGATCAGTCTTTTATGAGTTCTCTGCTCAAACTGCTCTCTGGAGTCTTTGTACTTGTGTACAGCTCTCAGGATCGTAACTACTTCCTTCTTTGTCGGAAGTGGTACCGGACCACTTACCTGGGATCCGTTTTTCTTTACAGTTTCGATAATTTTCTTTGCGGATGCATCCACCAGCTGGTGTTCATACGCTTTCAGTGTGATTCTCATTACTTGACTTGCCATAAAAAAAGTCGCCTCCTTTTCGTACTTTTGATCTCAGTACGACAAGCGGTGACTGTACACTCTTCCGTGTGTGTCGTGAGAAAACTCACACGGCGTTATGAGCACTTTCCCGGCCGGGCGGCCGTTCTTGTGCGATACATTTCCGTTTCCGGCAATGTATCCGTTAAACGTTTTCGTGATACAGTGACTTGTCGCCAGTTTCCTAACTTGACATTCGCTCCACGGAAAACCTGCTATCCTGCGCAACTCTCGCAGTTAGCAGCAACCTCACGCTTCACAGCTATCATGTCACAGCTTTTTAAGTATAAATGAATTTCAGTGGGTTTGCAACCACTTTCCCGGAAATATTGTATTTTTTTTAATACATTCCATATTTTTTTCGTTTTTCCAATTTTCCCCGGATATCTTCCATATATTCCCGGATAATATCGATGTTTGTGTACTCATAGATCATCCTGGCACCTACCGCATCTTCCACTTCATTCAGTACCATCTTCCCGTTTTCGTGAAAGAGAAAATCCACCCCTACATAATCGGTCTGCAAATATGCCGCTATCTTTTTCGCCGCTTCTGCCTCCGGCTCTCTGCAGGTATAGATTTCTGCCTTCCCGCCCAGACAATAATTGCTTTTAAACCCTTCTCCTGCCGTTCTAAGCATCGCCTGTACGATTCGATCTCCCAGCAGATAGATCCGCAGATCTTTCCCCGGAACCGCTGCCGCCTGCTGCAGGATCCAGTTTCTTCCTTGAAACTTTTCACACACCCGGCGCAGGGCTTCTTCCGAATCCACCCACAAAACCTCCGTCCCGCCGTGGCCCTCACAGGTTTTCGCTACCATGGGTCCCGATATTTTCCGGTAAAAAGCGATGTATTCCTCTTCCTCAGTCCCCTTGATCCAAGGCAGCACCGGGATCCCCAGATGCTCTGCTGCCTCCAGTGTGACCGCTTTGTCATTGCAGACACGGGTCACCTCAGAAGAATTAAAAACAGGGATTCCCTTCTGCTCAAAAGCTTCTCCCAGCCGCCAATCCCGGGTCCGATTGATCACAAAATCCGGATACTGACTCAACCACTTCGCATCCGTAACCAATTCGACCTGCATCTCCAACGCTTGTCCTGCTTCCTGAAACAGCCGGATCGCCCGTCGGTTCCGCCTGCTGTCTTCTTCCGTGTATAAAAGCAGCCCCTTCAGACTTTTCATTCCTGTCCTTCTCCTTTTTCCACGATCCTTTTTATATAGGTAAGAATTTTATCTGCCACATTGATTCCGGTACAGGTATAAATGTTTTTGAAATGGGCATTGGAGTTTACTTCACAGAGAACCGGCTCCTCACCGTCACCAAAAAGCAGATCCACTCCCGCGAAATCCAGCTCCAGGCAGCGGCAGGCTTTTTGCGCCACCCGGATCTGCTCCGCATTTGGCGTGTAGGCTTTCATTTTTCCGCCGTTGGTAATGTTTGCCCGGAAATCGCCGTCATTATAGCGGTACATGCAGGCCACAGCCTCCTCTCCCACCATTTGGATCCGGATATCCCTGCCTTCTGAATTTGCAATATATTCCTGCAAAAGGAAAGGCGCATTTTTTAACTGCGCCACGATCTGTTCCAGCTCCTGCCTGTCGTGTGCCAGATACACCTGAAACCCGAACGAGCCGAAACACTCTTTCACGACCGCCGGATACCCTAATTCTTCTCCGGCGTGCACAAAAAACTCTTTCTGCTCATAACCATCCTTTGCGAAGGTTTTTGGTGCCAGCCATGTGCGGGGCATTCGGATCCCCTCCTGTTTCAGGCGGATATAGGTCATGGATTTGTCGTCACAGGCAGCGATGGCATCTGCGGAGTTAAAAAGCCGCAGCCCGGCTTTTTCCATCAACGCTGCCAGTCTCACATCCTTGTCCCAGAAAATCACGAAATCCGGCCTCTGCTCTTTTTCCATTTTTCCTTCCAGCCTGCAGAACTGTTCCATCAGCTCCACATTGGTCTTCCGTTCCATGCGGATCCCCTGCCGTGTTCCTGCGTCCGCCAGCCATTGATAAATCTCCAGAAATTTCGGGTTCGTTATATATCCGTTTACCACCAGCCATCCTGTCAGCATTGCCGTCTATACCCCTTTCTTTTTGCAGATATCTTCCAGGCAGCATTGCTCACAGTGGGGCTTTGTCCGCGCCGTACAGACTTCTCTTCCGTGATATACCAGACGATGGCAAAAATCGCTGCCCTCTTCCGGCGGAACGATCTTCCAAAGCGCCATTTCTACCTTTTTCGGTTCTTTGATTCCGTCCACCAGGCCGATCCGGTTGACCAGACGGATGCAGTGGGTGTCCGTCACGATCGCCGGTTTTCCGAACACATCTCCCATGATCAGATTGGCACTTTTCCGCCCCACTCCCGGCAGTTTCAAAAGTGCATCAAAATCATCCGGCACTTTTCCGCCGTATTCGTCTCTTAAAATTTTCATGCAGGCACTGATATCCCTTGCTTTGCTTTTTCCGAGGCCGCAGGGTTTTACGATCTTTTCTATCTCCTCCAGAGTTGCTTCTGCCAGGGCATTCACGTCCGGATATTTTGCATAAAGCTCTTCTACCACCACATTTACCCGGGCATCTGTACACTGTGCCGCCAAACGGACGCTCACCAATAGCTTCCAGGCCTGGTCATAGTCCAGCGTACAGCCCGCGTCCGGATATTCTTCTTTCAGACGGGCGATCACTTCTTTTGCCAATTCTTTTTTTCTCATCTTCGGTACTGCCTCCTTTTTTCTTTTTATCACTTTGCCGTATTTTCCTCGTCGCCATACCTACGAACCTGCCACTGGCAGCTTCTTCCGGATGCGCGCCACAGCGATAAAACGCGCTTTGCTCGTTTTATTCGCTGTTTAGCGGTCGTCAAATACTACCATGCAAGCATGCCCGTATTTTCCTCGTCGCCATACAAAAGGCAGGCGGAAAACCGCCTGCTCACTCATTTGATTTTATGTCCGATGCCTTCTCCCATTTTTACCAAGGTCTCCCAGCCCTTTTCACTGTTTTTCCGGATGTCCTCGTCCGGCTCTGCCTTGCCCGGCTGGGTCATCAGCACGATCGTAGATCCCCCAAACTCAAAGGCTCCTTTTTCTTCTCCCCGGTACACATTGCCGCGGTCCGGCTGATAATTGCAGATCTTTCCTACCATCAAAGCTCCCACTTCCATCATCAGGACCGTTCCCAGTTCTTCTGTTTTCAGCAGGCAATATTCTCTGGTGTTCATCTTGTAGATCGGATATTGATCGTTTGCCACCGGATTAACCGTGTGAAAGATTCCCGGTATCCGTCTCTGCTCCGATTTCAAACCGTCTGCCACATAACAATAACGATGATAATCCGACACCGTCAAGCGGATCACATAAATCCATCCGCCCATGTAACGTTCTGCCAGTTTTTCGTCACACAACAGGCTTTCTGCCGTATACCCGGTCTGCTTGATCGAAAACGTGCCGTTTTTCGATATGGGATAAACGCTGACTCTCCCGTCACATGGCGTGATCAACACCTCCGGATCTTGATCGATCGGCCGGTTCTCCCGTTTGATCTTTCTGGTAAAAAACGCATTATAAGAGGAAAACTCCCTCTCTTCATACTCTGACAGATTGATCTGATTCTTTTCTACAAACGGAGCGATCATTTTTTTCGAAAAAGCCGTGTTTAAAAAGCAACCACCCAGTTTGGATACCCACGGTGCCAAAAGAGGGCGTATCAGCATTCTGGTCACTGCATGCCGATAAACAAACGCCAACAATTTGTCCTGTCCCGTCGTTTCCTCTTTGATTCCGCCTGTTCTGTCTGCATATATCATATGTATTCTCCTGCCTTATTTTTGCGGATTTTCATGGTATCATCCAACCTTCAGCATTTTCAGGACTGCGATGGCTACGATAGTCACGATAACGGCCAGCGTCGCATTTTTCGGCTTCCGTATTTTAATATTCATGATATACAAAATGCCTAATCCTAATATCGCAACGTGCATCGTTAACAGGAATTCTCTGCGCAGAAGCGGTTTCAACATCACCACAAGGGGCAGAACGATCGCCACCGTCGTGATCGGCACGCCCTGATAACATTCCCGCTTTTCTGCTGTCTGATCCTGTCTGTGCTCTTCTGTCACGTTGAACCACGCCAGTCGGATCAAGCCTGCCAGTACAAAGAACATCAATATAATGATCCCTGTGATGCTCCGCATTCCCATGCAATAGCAGAGGATTGCCGGACCTACGCCGAAACATACGATGTCGCAAAGAGAGTCGATCTGGATCCCAAACCGTTTTTCATCCTCTGTCCTATCCTTTTTGGTCCGCGCGATCTTGCCGTCAAACATGTCGCAAAGCCCGGAAACCGCCAGACACAGCACCGCCAGTCTGAGATGTCCTGTCACCGAAAAAAACATTCCGCCCACAGACACCAACAAGCTGATATAAGTCAGTATTACCGTATAATCATAAACTCCTAACATTTTTCTCCCCCGCTTTTTTTCCCATTGTAAAGTTTGCTACGATCGTCAGCACGGCGCTGAGTAACAATTCTGTATAGTAACCTAACCCTCGGCTCAAGATCATTCCCGGAAGCAAAAGCTTCGTTCCGAAAATCGGAAGGAAGATCACCAGGAACAGCTTTTCACTGATTCCCATTCCGCCCGGAAGCGGAAGCATATCCACTGAAACCGAAATGACTGCCTGCAATGTGATGATCAGCCAGGCCGGCTCCGCCGAAAGCCCGAATGCTTTGTATACAAACCAGGTGGCGGCAAACAACGCCACCCTCTGGAAAATCGTGATCAGGAACACGTTCCAAAGAACCGGCTTATGTGCTTTTAGGTAAGCCGCCGTATCCCGGTACTGATCCATGGATACTTTCAGCTTTTCCATTCTGGATTCTTTCCGCTTCATCAGATGAAGCCGTTCCAGCAGCGCAAGCCCTTTTACCATGATTGCTTTCGCCAGTACCGGATGGAACGCCAATACCAGCATCAAAGCCACACAGAAAACATTCAAAGCAGTTCCCAGATAAAAGATATACCAGACATCTTCCAAATATGTATGGACAAATCCCTGACAAAAAACCGTGATCACCACGCCGATCACCACCAGCACCAGCTTGTAAGTAATCGTCACGACCATCAAAACCATCGTGGATACCGGTATTGGAATCTTTTCCTTTTTCATATAATAAATCTGTGCCGGCTGCCCGCCGGATGCAGAAGGCGTGATACAACTGAAAAAGAATCCGATGGACGAAAACAAGAAACAAGTCCACTTTTTCAACCGAAGTCCCAGTGTCCGCATCATATAGTGAATGATAATGGATTCACCCCATATAAAAACCACCACACAGACTATTCCGGGAAGCAGCCACAACGGATTTACCGTCCGGATGATCCCCAGTATCTTTTTTAAATCCTCGCCCCGGAACACCCCGTAAATGGTTCCGGCAAAGACCAGAATCAAAAAAACAACGTTAAACAGCATCTTCTTTTTGCTTTCCATGATTCAGCCTTTCTATTCGTTTGCTTAATTTGTCTGCTATCCCTTCTATCGCTTTCTGGTAAGGCTTCCACACCTTTGTCCTGCAGCTTATGAGCCACATGATCTCTGCCACGGCAACGCCGCCGACCACATCCCACAGCACATGCTGTCTGGTCGCCAAGGTGGAAAAGAACACCAAAAGCGCCATTCCGTAAGAAGCCCACCGGTACCAGGCCGGCACTTTGGGACATCGTTTCAACCCGATACAGCTGAACCAGCTGACCAGACAATGAATGGACGGAAAAAGATTTACCGGCTTATCCACCGCATAGAGAAGTATCATGCACCGGATCCAAATACTGTTTCCCGTCAATTCCGGACGCACATTGGTCGTCGGATAAAAGACAAAAAACAAGAAGCACGCCGTTTTCGCCAAAATTTCCGCCGTAAAGAATTGATAACGGCAGGTTTCCTCCTGAAATGCCATAATAACATAATTGACCGCCCAAAACAAATAGCAACCGAAATAAACGATTACCATAGCCGGTACAAAAGGAACACTTGTATCCAACGAAACCGTCAAATCATGTGCCTTGCGCCCTGCCGCCAGAAAAGGTGCACCCCAATATACCAATGAATTGTAGCAAAGAGCCACCACCGGCGGAAGCACGATCTTCAACTGTTCTTTTTTGCTCATGCCACTCAATCCAGATAAAATCTTCAAGTCAACAGTACCTTCCTATTTTTTTATCCTGCGGATCAGTTCCAGATCCGATTCCTTTACTTTGATGTTCGCAGTTTTTCTTTTCCCCTCCGGGGTCGTAACTGTAATTTCGATCACACTGTCCACAGCCAGTCCCTCCTGCTCCAGACTCTGTATAAAGGGCCACAGCTTCGGATGGTTTTTATTCAACTGATCCAGTGCGGATTTCATTTGCAGCATTTTTCTCGGATCCATTCCCTCTTCCTTTCCAGAAAATCTCCAGATTGCACTTTATCTTTTCTATTATATACGCAACTCTTATGTTTCTGCAAGTAAATAAAGCAGGAAGCTTTTTCCACACGCTTTCTAAAAGTTCTGTAAGCCAGTCTTTTCCCCAAAACAAAGGGACAGGAAATCTTCCACCACAGGCTCCGGTCTTTTTCCTTTTTTCCATGCCAGCAGGATATCCGTTTCCAGTGCATCCTCTTCCAGTGTCTGAATCCGCAGTCCGTTGCAAAGGGCACGCATAGATTCCGGAAAAACGGCTGTCGCAAGCCCCTCCTTTACCCAGAGAATCGCCCCCCTCGGATCGTCGCAGATACAGAAAATGTCAGGCTCCATCCGGCGGACGGCAAAGGTATCCATCAGCAGCGTTTCATAGCGTCGGTAAAGGATCAACGGCCGCCCCAGAAGATCTTGAAGCTTCAACTGTTTTTCCTTTTCTTTTTTCACATTCATTTGATAAGAAGAAACTGCGATCATCGGTTCCCTGCGTAAAACCACAGACTCTACCTCGTCCAGACGCAGAGGTGTCCGCACCACCGACACATCAATGATTCCTTCCATCAGATAATGATACAAAGATGCCGTGATCCCGTCATGCACCTCGAAATTCACATCCGGATTTTTTTTCGAAAAGCGGGCAATATATGGCATGAGTGTGGTAACCGTCGTCGGAGTGATCCCCACCCGGAGGACCCGTTTGCTGCCCGCCTTCGCCACCTCCAGCTTCGTCGATCCCGCATAACTCAGCAGATCCTCCGCTCTTTTCCGCAGGATTTTCCCCGCCTCCGTTAGTTCCACCCCCTGTCGGCTCCTTTCAAACAAGCTGACATTCAGTTCCTCTTCCAGCTGATGGATTTGATAACTCAGGGGCGGCTGCGACATGTTCAATCTCCTGGCCGCTTCACTGATGCTTCCGGTCTCCGCAATAGCACAAAAATATTCCAGCTGCTTCAATTCCATTTGCCCCGGTCCTCCTTTTATTTTTCCATATAAAATTTGTATCGTTCTGCCACAAAACCAATATTATTCATATTGATCATAAAGATGTATACTGTTCCTGTCAAGAAAAAGAAAGGAGTGACAACACTTGAAAAAACTTTGGGTTTACTTGGAACAATACAAAGGACAAAGCATCCTTGCGCCTCTGTTCAAATTTCTCGAAGCAGTTTTCGATCTGCTGGTGCCTGTTGTCGTCGCAAAGATCATCGACGTCGGCATCGCAAACAATGACCGTTCTTACATTGTCCGACAGTTTCTGATCCTGCTTTTAATGGCGGCCATCGGACTGGCCTGCAGCTTTACCGCACAATTTTTTGCTGCCAGAGCCAGCGTCGGCTTCGCGACTTCGCTCCGCCAGGCAGTCTTTGACCACATTCAGGGACTTTCCTTTACCGAATTAGACACCTTAGGAACAGATACTTTGATCACCCGGCTCAGCGACGATGTCAATCAGGTACAAAACGGGCTGAACATGGGACTGCGTCTGCTGCTGCGCAGCCCTTTCATCGTGTTTGGTGCCACCATCCTGGCCTTCACTATCAATTTCCGCTGCGCCCTGATCTTTACCATCACGATCCCCGTCCTGTTTGCCGTGACCTTTCTGATCATGCTGATCAGCATTCCTTTATTTAAAAAGGTACAGAACGGTCTGGACCATATCACCGGTCTGACCCGGGAAAACCTGACCGGTGTCCGTGTGATCCGTGCTTTTTGCCGGGAAGAACAGTCTGTTCAGGAATTTGAAGAAAAAAACACAGCCCTTACCCGGTTGAATGAGTTTGTCGGACGGATCTCTGCCTTGCTGAATCCGTTGACTTATGTGTTGATCAACATTGCCACGGTCTTTCTGATCGACCAGGCAGCCCTCCAGGTAAATTTAGGAACCATGAAGCAAGGACAAGTTGTCGCTCTTTATAACTATATGCTCCAGATTATCGTGGAGCTGATCAAACTGGCTTCTCTCATCATTACGATCAATAAAGCGCTGGCCTGCGCTGAACGTGTCTCCTGTGTGCTGGATATCCAAAGCAGCATGCAGTATCCAGAAAGCACTACTGTATCAGGTATAGATTGCAACAACAGTTCGCAAAATATTGTAGAGTTTAAAAATGTATCTTTCCTTTACAAAGGTGCCGGGGCTCCCATTCTTTCAGACATCAACTTCCACGTCCAAAAGGGACAGACCGTCGGAATCATCGGCGGAACCGGAAGCGGTAAGAGCTCCCTGGTCAGCCTGATCCCGCGTTTTTACGACGTCAACCAGGGCTCTGTTCTCCTGGACGGCCACGATGTGCGGGATTATACCCAGAAGGAACTCTGTGAAAAAGTCGGCATCGTACAGCAAAAATCCATCCTGTTCCAGGGCAGCATCCGGGAGAATCTGCAGTGGGGAAATGAAAACGCCTCCGACCATGACCTCTGGGAAGCGCTGACCCTGGCTCAGGCCAAGGAAGTCGTAGAAGGCAAACCCGGTGAACTGGATTTCATGCTGAAACAGAACGGACAAAACCTCTCCGGCGGACAAAAGCAGCGGCTTTCTATCGCCAGAACTTTGGTAAAGAAACCGGAAGTCCTGATCTTGGACGACAGCTCCAGCGCCCTGGATTTCGCCACAGATGCAGCGCTCAGAAAAGCGATCCGCAGCCTGAACGGCCACACCACTACTTTTTTGGTTTCCCAGCGAATCGCCGGCATCCGGCAGGCAGATCTGATCCTGGTGCTGGACAACGGACAGCTGGTCGGACAAGGCTCCCACGATGATTTGATGAAAACCTGTGAAGTCTACCGGGAGATTTACTTCTCACAATTTCCGGAAGAACGAAAAAAACAGGCACAAGTACAGGCAGGAGGTGAAGCATGATGAAATCCGAAAAAAAGAACGAAAAGAAAAACGGAAAGATTTTCGGCAAGCTGGCCGTTCTCATCCGGAAACGCTGGCTTTTACTGATCTTCAGCATTCTTCTGGCCGCCATTTCCGTCATCCTTCAATTATATGTACCGATCCTGTTCGGTGATGCTATCGATCAAGTCGTCGCCGCCGGAAAGGTAGATTTTTCCAAAATGTGGTTTTATCTGCGATGGATCCTGATCCTGGCTTCCACCTCCGCAGTTGCCACCTGGGTCATGAACCTGACCAACAACCGCATGACTTACCAGATCGTCCAGGAGCTCCGCTCGAAGGCGATCCGACATATCCAGAAACTTCCTCTGAGTTATCTGGACAAACACAGCTCAGGAGACATCGTCAGCCGCATCATCGCAGACGCCGACATCCTCTCCGACGGTCTTCTCCTCGGTTTCACACAGCTGTTTGCCGGGATCGTGACCATCATCGTAACGTTGATCTTTATGTTTTCCAAAAACTTCTGGATCACCGTTATGGTCATTTGTCTGACCCCGATCAGCTTTTTGGTGGCAAAATTCATCTCCACCCGTTCTTACAAAATGTTCCGGAAACAGAGTGAAGTCCGCGGAAAACAGACGGCTCTGATCGACGAGATGATCGGAAACCAAAAAGTCGTCCAGGCCTTTGGCTACGAAGAAAAAGCATCTGCCAGATTCCGGGCCATCAACCAGGAATTAAAAGAATACAGTCAACAGGCTGTTTTCTACAGCAGCCTGACCAACCCGTCCACCCGGTTCGTCAACAACATCATTTACGCCGGAGTCGCATTGGTCGGTGCCTTTCTGATCCCCGGCGGCTACCTGACCGTCGGCGGACTTTCGGTTTTGCTCTCTTACTCGAACCAGTACATGAAGCCGTTCAACGACATCAGTTCTGTCGTTACCGAGATGCAGAACGCCATGGCCTGCGCTGCCCGGATCTTCGACCTGTTGGAACAAAAAGAAGAAATTCCGGACAGTGACGGCACGATCGACCAGGTAAACGGCCAAATTGATATCGAGCACGTTGATTTCCGATATGAAGCGGATAAACCGCTGATCGAAAACTTTAATCTCCACACAAAGCCCGGCATGCGGATCGCCATCGTCGGTCCTACCGGCTGCGGGAAAACTACGCTGATCAACCTGCTGATGCGGTTTTACGACATCGACGACGGCAGCATTCTCATCGACGGTCATTCCATTTATGACCTTTCCAGACATGCCCTGCGCAGCTGCTACGGCATGGTACTTCAGGACACCTGGATCAAGATGGGAACCGTCCGGGAAAACATCCGTTTCGGCAAGCCTGACGCCACCGACAAGGAGATCATACAGGCTGCCAAGGAAGCCCACAGCTGGGAATTTATCGAACGGCTTCCCCATGGTCTGGACACCGTTTTAAACGAAGACAGCATCAGCCAGGGACAAAAACAGCTGCTTTGCATCACTCGTGTCATGCTCTGCCTGCCGCCGATGCTGATCCTGGATGAGGCCACCTCCAGCATCGATACCCGTACCGAACTCCTGGTACAGGAAGCCTTTGACAAATTGATGGAAGGCCGGACCAGTTTTGTGGTCGCCCACCGTCTTTCCACCATCCGCAACGCTTCGCTGATCCTGGTCATGCGCGACGGTAAGATCATCGAACAGGGCACCCACGAAGAATTGCTGGAAAAAGGCGGTTTTTACCACCACCTCTACAACAGCCAGTTTCAATATTGATTTTAAAAATGGAATCTTGTAGAATATACCCATACATCTTACGGACGGAAAGGAGCATTTCTTTACTATGAACATTACAGAAGACATTCAGTATATTGGTGTGAACGACCATGAGATCGATTTGTTTGAAGGTCACTATGACGTGACAGAAAACGGCATGGCTTACAACTCTTACGTAATCACCGATGAAAAAACCGCAGTTTTAGACACCGTAGACGCTCGTTTTGCCAAAGAATGGCTGGCAAATCTGGAAAAGGCATTGGACGGACGCCGGCCGGATTACCTGGTGGTCCATCACATGGAGCCGGATCACTCCGCTTCCCTCGACCAGTTTGCCGCTTTATATCCGGACACCGTCATCGTCTCCAGCGCAAAAGCCTTTGTGATGATGAAACAGTTTTTCGGCACCGATTATAAAGAACGCCAGCTGATAGTAAAAGAAGGCGACACGCTTTCTCTCGGCAAGCACATCCTTACCTTTATCGCTGCTCCGATGGTCCACTGGCCGGAGGTCATGCTTTCCTATGACGCTTACGCAAAGACTTTGTTTTCCGCAGATGCTTTCGGAAAATTCGGCGCTTTGGATGTAGAGGAAGAATGGACCTGTGAAGCCCGCCGGTACTATTTCGGCATCGTCGGCAAATACGGTGTGCAGGTGCAGGCTCTCCTGAAAAAGGCTGCCGGTCTCGACATCCAGCGGATCTGTGCCCTGCACGGACCGATCCTGGAAGAAAACCTGGGCTATTACATCGGCCTTTACAACACCTGGTCTTCTTACCAGCCGGAAACCGACGGCGTGCTGATCGCTTACACTTCCGTTTACGGAAACACCAAAAAAGCTGCTGAGCTCCTGGCCGAAAAGCTTCAGGAAAAAGGATGCCCGAAAGTTGCCATCACCGATCTGGCAAGAGACGATATGCCGGAGGCAGTGGAAGACGCATTCCGCCACAGCAAACTGGTTTTGGCAACCACCACTTACAACGGCGATATCTTCCCACCGATGCGCACCTTCATCCACGAGCTGACTTCCCGCGGCTACCAGAACCGTACCGTGGCACTGATCGAGAACGGCTCCTGGGCCAGCACGGCTGCACGGATCATGACGCAGCTTCTGGAAAACAGCAAAAACCTGACCTTTGCCGAAAACACCGTGCGGATTTCTTCTGCTCTGGATGACACCAGCAAGACGCAAGTAGACGCATTGGCGGAAGAACTCTGCGCAGACTATAAATAATTACTGGACCTTTTTGTCGTATGCTTGGCAACATACGAAACAGGTGGGAAACTTAAAATTTAAGTTTCCCACCTGTTTTTTTGA
>CAKRWZ010000039.1 GCA_934418295.1 uncultured Mediterraneibacter sp. | reverse complement strand
GCCATGCAAGCATGCCGCATTTTCCTCGTCGCCACACAAAAAATTCCGCCGGGCACCGGCGGAACCTGATTTTTCCGTAAAATAAATACGAGACGACCGCTTTCAGACTAGCCTTCTACGATCAGATACTGACCGCCCGGCAACGCAAAGACTTCAGAGGATTCCTCCAGTTCTTCCACCGACATTCCTTCAATGTCCATTCCATTTTCCTCAAAATATTCTTTTACTTCCTCTATAGAATCCACAACTACTGCCATGCAGTCCTCCAGAAAGGCCTCTGCCTCTGCCAGTGTCTCTGCCACCGGCTCATCAAATAACTGTCCCTGGTTCTTCAAAAATGTCAACAGACACTCCTCATCATACTCATACATTCTTATTTTCCTCCCTGCTGTCTGACTGCTTCTAGTATTTCTCTCGGTTTATCAATAAAATGCTCTGCTCCTGCTTCCGCAAGTTCTTCCCTGCTCCTGAAGCCCCATGTAACGCTCAACACTTCCATGCCCGCATTTTTCCCTGTTTTGATATCCACTTCCGAATCACCGATATACACCGTTTCCTCCGGTGAGATCCCCAGGGCATCCGCAATGTAGATCGCTGCCTGCGGATCCGGCTTCCGTGGAATGCCTTCCTGCTGTCCCTGCACCCACTCGAACGCATCTTTTCCGAAAATCGTATCCACCACTGTCACTGCCTCTTCATGCAGCTTATTGGACAACACTGCCAGATGGATCCCTTCTTTTTTCAGCTCCGGCAAAAGTTCTTTGATCCCGTCATAGGCTTCCACATGATAGGTGCTATACTGTTTAAAATACTTCCGGAACACTTCCAATGCGGCATCCGTCGCTGCTTCGTCCTCCACTCCGGCTTCCCGCAATGCCTTTTCCACCAACACACGCGCACCATTTCCCACATAGGCACGGCAATGTTCCTTGCTGATCGGATGATATCCAAGTTCTTTCATCATCGCATTTGTTGTATAAGACATAGAATCCAGAGTATCTGTCAATGTTCCGTCCAGATCAAAAATGCATAATCGAACCATAGTTTCTCCCTTTTCCTTTTTATCTGTTGTAATTCAAAAAATCAAAGAAAGAGTTCTTTCTTCGATTCTTTAACTATCATAGTATGATTTTTTTGAAATTTCAACCGCAAAAAGTTTTATTTTCCTTTCAAGTAGTGTTTCATGGTCCGGAGAGCGTTTTTTTCCAATCTGCTGACCTGTGCCTGGGAGATGTGGATCTGCCCTGCCACTTCCATCTGGGTCTTGCCCTCAAAAAACCGAAGTCGTACAATATAGCGTTCTCTTTCACCCAGCCGTTCCATGGCAGCTTCCAGCGAAAGCTCCTCTACCCAATTTTCTTCCCGATTTTTACGGTCGCTGACTTGATCCATCACATAAAGAGCGTCCCCGCCCTCACTATACACCGGTTCGTACAGACTTACCGGAAGTTGTATCGCATCCAGCGCAAATACAATATCTTCCTTTGCAATTCCGATCTCATCCGAAATTTCCTGCACCGTCGGCTCCCGCATATATTTTTTCATATAGCCTTCTTTGGCATAGATCGCTTTGTATGCCGTATCTTTCAGTGAACGGCTTACCCGGATAGAATTATTATTGTCCCGCAAGTACCGCCGGATCTCCCCTATGATCATCGGGACTGCATAGGTTGAAAATTTGACCGCACGCTCCGGTTCAAAGTTATCTACCGCTTTCATAAGCCCCACACAGCCGATCTGAAACAGGTCATCCGCGTTTTCATTGCACTGGGAAAACCGTTTTATGACGCTCAGCACAAGGCGCAGATTGCCTTTGATATAAGTTTCCCTTGCCTGCATATCCCCCTGTCTGATCTTCACAAACAGATCTTCTTTTTCCTGTTCGTTCAAAAGCGGCAGTTTTGAGGTGTTTACACCGCACAGTTCTACTTTATTAAGAGCCATAGTCAAAATCCTCCCGGAAATCATTTTCTAATAGGATTTTTCTCACTATGGCTCACAGCTATGCGTCCCCATGTAAAATAAAAAAACTTTTACTCCTTGACAACAGGCTCCGTTCTATCCTTCATAACGGACCATTTCTCTTTTCAGACGCTGCATGATCTTCTTTTCCAGCCTGGAAATGTAAGACTGCGAAATCCCCAAAACATCTGCCACTTCTTTCTGTGTTTTTTCTTCTCCCCTGGGATCGTTCAGACCATACCGCATGTTGACGATCAGTTTTTCCCGGGACGAAAGCTTGTTGACTGCCTTAATCAGGAGCTTCCGTTCTGTTTCCATTTCCAGATCCCGGTAGATCGTATCTTCCTCTGTTCCCAAAATATCCGACAGAAGCAGCTCGTTTCCGTCCCAATCCACATTCAACGGTTCATCAATGGACACTTCCAGCCTCGTTTTGTTGTTGCGTCTCAAATACATCAAGATCTCATTTTCGATACAGCGAGACGCATAGGTTGCCAGCTTGATATTTTTTGTCGGATTAAATGTGTTGATCGCTTTGATCAGCCCGATGGTGCCGATGGAGATCAAATCTTCCACTCCCACTCCTGTATTGTCAAATTTTTTTGCTATGTACACCACCAGTCTCAGATTATGTTCGATCAGCTTTTTCTTTGCTTCCTGGTCCTTCCCGGTTCCCAGCCATCCGATCACTTTTCCTTCTTCTTCCGAACCCAGAGGCGCCGGAAGCACCTCTGCCCCTCCGATATAATAAATTTCTTGATCTTTTGTAAAAAACAGGCGTCGAAACCCTGTCAAAATTCCCATATTCCCAAACATTTCAAATTCCTCCCAATATTTCCCGATTTAAAAGCATCTGCTGTTTTCCGGAAAGGAAAATATGCTCGCTGCTGATCCCGATCACCGGTCGGCTGATCCAGATTTTGTCTTCTTTTGACAGGATCACACACATTTTTTCCAGCCTGATCACCGGCAGGATCCCTTCTCCCTGCAGCGTGCGAAAAGGAATATAACGAATCCCTTCCGCGCTTTTTTCCTGCAGCAGCTCCACAGCTGCTTTTCTTTCTACGATATGTACCGGCTGACCGGAAAACGGATCTCTCAGACAATTTCCCGTATCTACCAGTGCCCGCAGCCGGCAGCTTTTTTCTTTCTCATAAAGAACAACCGTATATTCCCGCTTTTCCCTTGCTATAAGCCCGGAAAAAAACGTCCAGATACCTCTCGCCAAAAACCAGGCCGCAACCGCAGCCGCAAAAAAGAAGCTCCACGTTTTTACGTATGGAGAAAGACTTTGCAGGATACCTCCCAGCAAAAAAGTGCAGCTGTATAAAGCCAACATCCCTTTCCAAAAGCAGTTCCATTCCCGGAACCGAAAAGCGATCCAAAGCATCGCACTGCTGATCAGCACATGCCCCGGAATGATCTTTATGATCCACGGAACACCCGGCACGACCAACAGGACACAGTACAGAGCTGCCCCTGCCACGGCTCCAAGCGCCACGTTTCGGTACAGGAAGCTGCGTTTTAACAGCTTCCCGACCAATAATAAGACGAGTGTATCCATCATAAAATTCACCAGAAAAAGGACATCTATGTAAATTTCATAATACATGGCACCCCTTCTTTCTCTTAGGTACTAAATCGATTTGGCACGCAAGTGAGTTTTCAGAACGATTATGTTCTTATGGGATCATTATAAAAGGAGATGTTTTCAGAATTTGTCAGATAATGGAATTGAATTTCAAATTTATTTCGACAATCAATCGCCGCATTTTCCTCGTCGCTAATCAAAAAAGGAAAGCCCTAAGGCTTTCCTCGCTTAACAACTTTTTAGGATCTCTTGAAGAAATCCGGAATCTTGATCGACTGCTCTTTTACCTTACTGGTAGGCGCCTTCGGCTGCTGAAGCCCCGACGCTGCATTGGCAGCTGCTGCAGTATTTGGTCTCTCCGGGATATCTGCGCCCGGTCTCTTGTATTCACGTTCTGCAGCTGCTGCAGAACGAGCTGCCGCAAGAGCATCTCCTGTCGGAAGAACAGAGCTTGTCTTCTGCTGACCTTCCAGACGAGATTTCAGCTTGGATGCGCTTCCGCCTACATTGTGCAGACCGGTGGCAATAACTGTGATCTTCGCCTCGTCAGCCTTGGAATCGTCGTACATCGCACCAAAGATGATGTTTGCACTCTCACCTGCAAGATCCTGTACGTAATCTGCCGCATCGGATGCATCCATCAATGTAATATCTCCGGAAATATTGATGATCACGTGGGATGCACCTGTGATCGTGGTCTCCAGAAGCGGACTGGCAACAGCCTGTTTTACAGCCTCTAATGCCTTGTCATCACCTTTTCCTTCACCGATACCGATATGTGCGATTCCTTTATCTTTCATAACAGTCTGGATATCTGCGAAATCCAGGTTGATCAGGGACGGAACGTTGATCAGATCCGTGATACCCTGGATACCTTGCTGAAGAACTTCGTCTGCCTTTTTCAGTGCCTCCGGCATCGTCGTTCTTCTGTCTACTACTTCCAACAGCTTGTCATTCGGAATGACGATCATTGTATCCACATTTTCTTTTAATTTATCAATACCCGCAAGGGCGTTTGCCATACGTGTCCTGGACTCAAAACGGAAAGGCTTTGTGACAACACCGACAGTCAATGCACCCTGCTCTTTTGCAATACGTGCTACGACCGGTGTCGCGCCGGTTCCTGTACCGCCGCCCATACCGCAGGTAACAAACACCATGTCTGCACCTTTCAATGCTGCGGAAATCTCTTCTGCACTCTCTTCAGCCGCTTTCTCCCCTACTTCCGGCTGTGCTCCTGCACCAAGTCCCTTTGTAAGCTTTTCTCCGATCTGCATAAGTGTAGGTGCCTTACAAAGCTGAAGTGCCTGTTTATCTGTATTGATCGCTATGAATTCCACACCTGCAATCTGCTCGTCGATCATACGGTTTACTGCATTATTTCCACCGCCGCCGACACCGATCACTATGATCCGTGCAGCTGCTTCTGATTCGTTTGTTTTAATTTCTAACAAGAGTCTTTCCTCCTTCGTCGTTCTTATTAACGCATTATACTTCCCATTTATGGAATGATACAATCCAATAAGTATATAATATAGTTTTTTACTTAAATAATCAATAGCATTTTGCGGATTTTACGGATTTTCTCCTGAATTTCCCGGTACAAAAGGACTCACGTAACCATCGTCTTCTGAGTCGTCTCCGCTGTCCGTTTTCTCCCCGTTTGAAGTACTTTGCCCCTCTGAGGTACTTTGATTTTCTGAGGTATTTTGCTCCTCCTGCGGCTGGAAATTGATCACCTGATTATCTTTGCTGTAATTTTCCAGGTGCAGCACTCCTGTAATATCGGGATGCTTTTCCGCCAGCTTCTCCAGGATCGGCTGGATCTGTGCGATCTTTTCGGTCATATTATCCTGTCCCAGCACTACTTTTATGTTCCCGAAAACCAAGGTGGCTTCCCCATCCTCAAACAGGATCCGATCCGGTGTCAGGCCGTTGTTCTGCACTTCTTTGGTCACATCCAGCACATTGGAAAAAATCTTTTTATCCGTCACCGGAAGCTGGGAAAACTCTTTTACTTCGGACAGTACCACATCGATCCCTTCGATCCGCGGTACTTCGTCAACGGAAGCCTGATCCGACATTTTCAGTACCGTACCGTCTTTGTCAAAATAGATGAACTGGTTATTAAGCTCCAGATAGCCGGTGATCGATTTTTCGTAGACCTGCACTTCCACCGTCCACGGATTCTCCAGACGGATCTCACAATCTTCCATAAACGGAAGTTTTTCCGCATCCGTATAATTATATTTCAGCCACACATAAAGGGAATTGGAGGACAGCTTATCCTTCTGCAGCCACTTCACGACCTCTTCTTTTGTACAATACTGATTGCCTGTCACTTTGATCGTCTGGATATGGAATACCAGCACAATGGCCAATGTCAGGATCAACAGAGTCAATCCTACCGTCAAAAGCCGAAAAATTGCTTTTTTTCTCCGCATTTCCAGACCGCTTTGACCCGCATCCAGATCCGGCTTTTTTAAAAGTGTCGGATGACGTTTCATCTGTACTCCTCCTTTTGTATCTCCTCTTTTACCTGTTCTATTCTATCAGATAAGACACATTCAATACAAGCCCCATTTCCAGGAGCAAAAACACGACGGAAGTGCCTCCGTAACTGATAAACGGCAGTGTGATCCCTGTATTCGGAATGCTGTTGGTCACCACCGCAATATTGAGTACCACCTGTATCATAATATGTGCCATCGCCCCGCAGGCGATCAGTGCGCCGGACAGATCTGCCGCATGGACTGCGATCACAAAAAAACGCCAGATCAGCAGCAGAAACAAAACCAGAAGCAGACAGGCTCCCACCAGTCCCACTTCCTCACAGATCACCGAAAAAATCATATCATTCTGCGCTTCCGGCAAAAATCCCAGCTTTTGGACACCGTTTCCCAGTCCTCTTCCAAACAAGCCTCCCGAACCGATGGCATACAACCCTTGCAGTGTCTGATACCCTTTCTCATATTGTTCCGGATTTCTCCAGATGGCGATCCTCTCCAGGCGATAGCTCTCCAGCGCCAAAAAAATTGCCATAAATCCGCTTCCCGCAACGGCAAGCCAGATGAACTGTGCATATTTAGGGCTGGCTGCAAAAATCAATAAAACTGAAATTCCCAAAATGATGACTGCCGTACTCAGATTGCTGGCCCCTACCAGGGCAACCGCCGGCAGGACCGGGAGCAAAATTTTGAGCAGCGTCCGGATCTTTCCCATTTTTTTCACATTCCGCTCGATCAGCCAGGACAAAAACAGGATCACCGCCACCTTTGCCAGCTCGGACGGCTGAAAAGAAAAAGGACCCAAAGACAGCCATCTTTTGGATCCGTTATATTCTTTTCCCACGAACAATACTGCTCCCGAAAGCAACACTGCCACGAGATAAACCGGCACCGCCAGTCTCTGCCATCTGTGATAATCGGTCTTCGCCATCACAAACATTCCCGCAAGCCCCAGCAATACCGCAAACCCTTGCTTTTTCAGATAGTAAAAGGAATCATGAAATTTGATCCTTCCGTTATAAGCGCTGATGCTGTACAGCAAGATCAGTCCTGCAAACGTCAGTATAAGAATAACTGTCAGAAGAATTCTGTCACCGTGATGCTTTTTACCCGGTAATCCCAATATCGTTCCACCTCTGCTATCTCTATTTTCCGGTTCCGGATATTTACGGCAGCTTCCGGACAAGCTCCTTAAATCTGTCTCCCCGTTCTTCATAATTGCGGAACATTCCCCAGCTTGCACAAGCCGGTGAGAGGAGAACTGCATCTCCCGGTTCTGCCAGTTTTACGCAGAGCTCCACAGCTTCTTCAAAGGTATCTACCAGCACATAATCTTTGAATCCTTTTTTCTTTGCTGTCTCTGCGATTTTTTCTCTGGTGGCTCCCAGAAGGACCAGCTTCTTCACTTTCCCGTCAAAAGCTTCGATCCATTCGCCATAATCGGATTGCTTATCATAACCGCCGCCGATCAAAAGGGTCGGACGGTTCATGGCGCAGATACCGCGGATAGCCGCATCCGGATTGGTTCCTTTGGAATCATTGTAATAAGCGACTCCGCCTTTTTCTGCCACGAATTCAATCCGGTGCTCCACTCCCTGAAACTCCAGTATCGTTTTGCGGATCACATCCAACGGCGCGCCGTAGGCTGCTGCCATGGCAGACGCCGCCATAACATTTTCAAAATTGTGTGTACCCAAAAGCTTCAGCTCATCTGTACGGCACAAAACCACCTCTTTTTCTCCTTTCAGGATGATCTGCCCGTCTTCCAGGAAGATTCCCTGCTCCAGTCTTCTGCCGCTGCTGAAAAAAATCACTTTTGCACGGACAGAATCTGCAAATTCCCGTAGCACTTCATCCTCATAATTCAGCACGCAGAAATCCTCTTCTGTCTGATTGACCGCAATTTTTTCCTTTGCTTCTATATAAGCCTCCATCGTATGATGGCGGTTCAGATGATCCGGTGTAATGTTTAAGATCGCACTTACTTCCGGGCGGAAGGTATGTATGCTTTCCAGCTGAAAACTGCTCATTTCCGCAACGGCTACAGATTCGTCCGTCATGTGCAGTGCGGCTTCCGTATATGGATTTCCTATATTTCCCACCACAAAAACGTCAGATTTATAGTTTTTTATGATCTCACCCAAAAGTGTGGTGGTCGTCGTCTTTCCGTTGGTTCCCGTAATCGCCAGGACGTCTCCCTTTCCGCAGACGTAGGCCAGCTCTACCTCGCCCCAGATCGGGATTCCCATGCCGCGCATCTTCTCTACCACCGGCAGATCCGTAGGCACACCCGGGCTGATGATCACCAGTGCGAGTCCTTTTTCAATTCCCTCCGGAAATTCTCCGAGAACGATCTGCACCTGCTCTCCCGCCTCTTTTTGAAGCTTCTCTGCATCCAGCTTGTCGTTTCCGTCATAAAGGATCACGTCCGCATCCTGTGTTTTCAAAAGATGACAGGCTGCGATCCCACTGATCCCGGAGCCAAACACCAATACTTTTCTCCCTTTTATTTCCATAATACCTTTTCTCCTTTATACGCCTGCCAGCGCCACCAGACACAGGATCGCAGTCACGATGGAAAACACTGCCACGACCCGCGTCTCCGACCATCCGCACAGCTCAAAATGATGATGTATCGGCGCCATTTTAAAGATTCTTTTGCCTCCGGTCTTCTTGAAATAGGTTACCTGTATGATCACAGAAGCCACTTCCACCAGATAGATCAACCCCACGATCAAAATAAACAGAGGCATCTGCAGCATGTAAGCCACCGCAGACACAAACCCTCCCAGCGCAAGGGAACCGGTATCTCCCATAAACACACTGGCCGGATACACATTGAAGAGCAAAAATCCCATCAGTGCACCGACGACCGCACAAGTGACCGGCTCAATACCGCTTTGCTTTCCGATCGCCACCACCGAAAAAAAGGTGGCTACCAGAACCGTCACGCTGGAAGCAAGACCGTCCAGTCCATCCGTAAAATTTGTGCCGTTTACCGTACCGATCACGGCCACGAACAAAAGGGGAATAGCCAGCCAGCCGATATCCAGATATTTTCCTCCCGAAAACGGGATCAGCAGTGTCAGCGGGATGTGAGCTACTTTTACGATATAAAACGCAAAAATTGCTGTCACCACGATCTGAAGCGCCATTTTCTGCATCGGAAACAGTCCGTCAGAACGCTTCATCACCACTTTCAGATAATCATCCAGAAATCCGATCAATCCAAAGCCCAGCGTCAGAAACAGCACCGGAATGATCTTCGGATAATCCTTCACATATAAAAGCGAGGTCAGAAGGATACTGCCCAGGATGATAACGCCTCCCATGGTCGGCGTCCCCGCTTTTTTCAGATGCGACTGCACCCCTTCTTCTCTTTCCGTCTGTCCCATTTTCATTTTTCTGAGAACCGGTATGATCAATGGCCCCATCACCAAACTAAGCGCAAAGGAGATCAAAACCGGTATTATAACCGTTTTTACCATATATACACCTCTTCACTGGCTTTCGCCATTTTGTAGCTTATTCAGTATATCTTATTGTAGGCTGTTTTTCAACTCTCTTCCGGATTTTGCGTAGCGGTTTCTTCTTTCTCAAAGCCCAGATACGGGAGCACATTGTCAAAAATATCCCGCAAGACCGGTGCTGCGATCGTACCGCCGTAATAGACCCCCTGGGGATTTCGGATCACAACCATTCCCAGGATCTGCGGGTTATCTGCCGGAGCAAATCCGATGAAAGAAGAAATATATTTATGGGCACTCCGGGGCAGAGTCTGGGAAGTCGCCGTTTTGCCACCGATCTGGTAACCTTCTATATATGCATTTTTCCCGGATCCCTCCCTTACCACACTCTCCAAAAGCTGCCGCATGGTTTCTGAAGTTTTTTCGGAAACTACATTTTCTCTTGTATCATATTCCAGTTCCTTCAAAATATTTCCTTCCGGATCCAGCACCGTCATTCCCAAATGAGGCGTCACCCGTTTTCCCCCGTTAATCAGTGAACTGACCGTGGTCGCCATCTGGATCGGCGTGATCTGAAAGGATTGCCCAAAGGACATGGTAGCCAGCTCCACCAGCCCGATATTTTCTTTTTTGTGCATGATCGTCCCGGCCTCTCCCGGCAGATCGATACCGGTTTTTTCCAACAGGCCAAACTGCCGAAAATACTCATAAAAACGATCACTTCCCAGGCGAAGCCCGATTTCGATAAACACCGGGTTACAGGAATTCTGAATGCCCTGCACAAAATTTTCAGATCCATGCCCACCCACTTTGTGGCACCGGATTCTTCGGTCTTCCACGATCTTGTACCCCGGACAGAAAAAGGAATCCTCCAGCTTTACCACGCCTTCCTCCAGACTGGCAGAAGCCGTAATGATCTTAAAGGTGGAACCCGGCTCATAGGTGTCATTTAAACTGGCGTTTCTCCACATCTGGTTCAGCAATTCCTGCTTTTTCTCGTCACCGATCTCTCTGTCTCCGTTTTCTCCTGACAGCTCCTCTGATGCCTCATTTAGTACAAAGGGATGGTTCAGATCAAATTCCGGTACATTCACCATCGCCAGGATCTCTCCGTTTTGGGGATTCATCAACAAAACGGAAACGCTGTCGGCCGCTTTCTCATCCCTTACTTTCTCCGCAGCCTGCTGTGCAAATTTCTGGATGTTGTAATCCAGACTGACTTGCAGGGTATGCCCGGGAACTGCTTCGATCCGATCCTCCTCTATCCCGTCCAACTCCACACCTCTGGCATCCGTAGTGGTAAGAATCGTTCCGTCCGCTCCTTTCAGCACATCCTCATACTGCACCTCCAGACCTATGATCCCTTGATTATCCCCTCCCGTAAAACCCAGCACTTTGGACGCCAGTTCATCATAAGGATAGCAGCGCCGATAATCCTCATCCACCTTTATCCCGTCCAGACCATAATTGCGGATCCGATCTCCTGTTTCCTTTTCCACATTGGTTTTGATCCGCTCAATGGAAGACACCTTTTCCACCCGCTTGCGGATCTTTGCCTCATCCATTTCCAACTCCTCCGCCAGTACCCTGATCACCTTCTCGGGATCCGTGATCTGATTATGGATCACAGAAATGGTACATACCGTCTTATTAGCCGCCAATATTTCTCCGTTCCGGTCTACGATCAGCCCTCGTGCAGCCTTGATCTTTCGCTCACGTTTGTGCAGATCCTCCGCCTTTTTCTGATAATATTCTGCATCAAAAATCATAAGGAAGACCAGCCTTCCGGTCAATCCAAACAACAGAAGAAGACCCAGGAGAAACACGATCAAGATTTTCTTCTTGTTATACGTTTTATTCTTCATTCCGCCAAAAAACCCTGCAAAAGATGTTTTTACAATCTATTACATCTTTTACAGGGTTATTCCTGCCTCTGTCTGCGGGATCAGTCGTAATTGCTGTCGCCGTTTGCCCAATCTGCATAATCCGGATCGTAACTGTCATCCGCATAATTTCCGTCCGCGTTGTTATAGGTATCTGCATACCCCGTGCTGAAATCCTGATATGCAGAAGAACCGGTATCGCCGGACGCCGCCTGTGTTCCTGCTGCCACATCTGATTTGGTGATATTTAAATAAGGAAAGATTTTTGCCATGATCTTCTGGGACAATTCTGTCACATAAGAACTTTGTGACTGATTTGCCACATTTGGCTCATCGATGACCACATAAACCACAACTTCCGGATTGTCCTGTGGGGCATATCCGATAAAGGATAAAATATACTTTCCGTTTTTTCGCGGAAGTTTTTCTGCCGTTCCGGTCTTTCCGCCGATGTCATACCCTTCCACCGCCGTTGCCGTTCCGGTTCCCCGATCTACAACCGCCTTCATATATTTCTTTACCTGTTCCGAAGTTTCCGCAGAAATCGTCTTTTTCAAAAGAACCGGATCTTTCGTCTCCAGAATGTTTCCGTCTTCATCTTGGATCTGCTTTACCACATAAGGTTCATAATAATTTCCGCCGTTGATCAAAGAACAAAATCCTGTAGCCAACTGGATCATAGATACATTAAAGTTCTGTCCGAAAGAGTTGGTAGCAAGATCGGTCACTCCCATGTTATCTGCCGTGTACATAAGTTCTGCAGTATACGCCTCTCTGGGAAGATCGATGCCCGTATACTGTCCGAATCCGAAGATCCTCTGATATTTGGTAAAATTGTCGATCCCTATGGCTTCTGCAATATGCATCAGCGATACGTTACAAGAATTTGCCACCGCATCTTCCACTGTCTGCGTTCCGTGGCCGCTGGTCAAATGGCATTTGATATCAAAATCTCCCACATGGAGAAAACCGCCGCAGTAATAGGTTTCATTTCCTGTGATCGCTCCCGTCTCCAGGCCGGTTGCTACCGTAAATGGTTTTATGGTAGATCCCGGCTCAAAAGCATTACTGATACAGAAATTTGCCCACAGCTCATATCTTGCTTTCTTTTGTTCATCCTCCGTCATCTGGTTGAACTGCTCTTCTGTGTAAGCGCTGCTCACATCTTCCGGATTATTCAAGTCAAAATTTGGATAGCCCGCCATAGCGAGAACCGCACCGGTATTTGGATCCATCACAAGCACCGCCGTATTTTGGCTTCCCGGCTCCCCCGGCCGTGCCTCGCCGGCATGGGCATCGTTGAATTCTTTGATACTATCCTCTATCATTTTCTGCAGTGTCACATCCAGTGTAGTGACCACCGTCTTTCCGTTTTCAGCCGCTTTCACAGTCGCATCCTGGGAAGAACTGTTCTCCAGATAGCCGTATTTCCTTCCGTTGGTTCCGTTTAAGACAGAATCATAAGAGCTTTCGATCCCCAGGGTTCCATTGTTGTTGCTCCCTGCAAATCCGATCACCGAGCATGCCAATGATCCGTAAGGATAATTTCTCTTGTAATCTTCCTCCAGCCAGATCCCGGTCACATTGGGATAAGTCTCGTCGTCATCCAAGATCGCATTGAACTCCTGGGACTGATCATAAGTCAGATTCTTTTTCAGGATCACATAATGGCTGTTCTTTTTTTCTTCCAGCGCCGTCCGTATATCCGTTTCCGGAATATCAAAATGCTCGGTCAGCACTTTGATAGTCGGCTCCACGCATTTCTCTTCCTCCAGCAATAATTTTGCATCCAGGATCAGATGATAGACCCGCTCACTTGTCGCCAGTTTTGTACCGTTGCTGTCTACAATATCCCCTCTTTTAAAAGGAATGATCCTGCTGTCGTAAACTCTTTGATCCAAAACCACCTTTTTATATTTACTTCCTTTTGAAGCATTGATATAAGTGATACGCATAATGAGTAGCAGAAACAAAATGATCGCAGCCAAAAAGCTCCACACCAGCTTCATCTGCATTCTTTTCGGGAATTTTTTTCTCAAGCTCCTGCTTTTTCTTTTTCCTGCCATTTCTTCCTCCTGTCAGACGAATGACTCGCCACTATTCAAAAACGGGTGAACACCTCTGTCCACCCGTTTTTCTTCTATTCTGAAACATCTGCCGATTGTGCCAAAACTCCGCTTTTCGGAATGCTTTCATACTGCTTGACATAATCGCTGTCGGGACTTTCGTAGTTGATAACCTCATCCGGACGGTCCATGCCCAATTCTCTTGCTTTTTCTTCCAGCTCTTCCAGATTTACGGAATCTTCTGCTGCACTGTATGCCGTATCGTTTTTCTCTGTAAGATCGTTCAGCTCTTCCTGCAGCGCTGTGATCTGGCGGGAATGTTGTGTCAGCTCTGCCCGCAGCTGCAGATAATGTATACATACCACCACGGCGATCACCGTAGCCACGGCTAAAAACATGACATAAGCCGGATTGATCTGTCTCGCCCGGTTTCGGTTTTTCTTTACCTGTGCACTGGTCTTTCTCTGTCTCCCCGGTACTTCCTGCTGCCTCTCCGGTACAAATTCTGGTTTCGGTACCGCATTGCCGTACACATACAGCTGTCTGCGTCTATCCGTATCACGAGACGGTCCATTCGTATATCTTCGCTTTCCAGCTGCCATAACTCATACCCCTTTCTTTTTACTCCCTGCTGCAGATTCCTGCTATATCGTTTCGTTCCTCTCAAAAATCCTGAGCTTTGCGCTCTTGGAACGGCTGTTGTTTTCCAATTCTTCTTTTCCCGGTAATATGGGCTTTTTGGTGACCACTCTCCCCTTGGACACCCGCCCACATACACATACCGGAAAATTCGACGGACAGATACATGGATTTTCCAGTCTCTGAAAACAGCTTTTTACGATCCGGTCCTCCAATGAATGGAAGGTGATCACACAGATTCTTCCTCCCGGATTTAAGAGATCCACCATATCATCCAAAGAATCTCTCAATACATCCAGCTCGTGATTTAACTCGATCCGGATGGCTTGAAACGTCCTTTTAGCCGGATGCCCCGATGTCTTTTGCATTTTCATCGGTATCGAATGGCGAATGATCTCTACCAACTGTCCCGTCGTCTCGATCGGTTTTTTTTCGCGCTCGGCGACGATATGCTTCGCAATATTCTTTGCAAAACGCTCTTCCCCGTAGTCGCGTATCACGCGAAAAAGATCCATTTCCGAATAGTCATTGACAATATCTCTGGCCGTCAATCTCTGTCGTTGATCCATCCTCATATCCAGAGGTGCGTCCATGCGATAAGAAAATCCCCGCTCTGCCGTATCCAGTTGATAAGACGATACGCCCAGGTCGATCATGATCCCATCTACTTTGTCAATTCCCAATTCGCGGAGCCGCAGTCTCATTTCACAATAGTTGCTCCTGACTATCGTTACTTTTTCCCCGAAACTGCTTAGTCTGGCGCCTGCCGCCTCTATGGCAGCGGCATCCTGGTCTATACCTATAAATCTCCCCTTGTCTCCAAGCTGTCTGCACACCTCGAAGGCATGTCCGCCTCCGCCCAGTGTCGCATCCACGTAGATCCCGTCCGGACGTATGTCCAAACCGTCTACTGTCTCATAAAGTAATACCGAAGTGTGTTTGAATTCCATGAAGGCCTCCGTCCAAATGACTATATCCGGATCCCGATCGCATCCATATGTTCCGCAATCGCATCCATGTCTTCTTCATTGATTTGATTGCGCTCATCCCAGCGTTCCTTATCCCAGATCTCGACACGGTCCAGCACCCCTACCAGAACCACATCTTTTTCCAGACCGGCGGCATTCCGAAGTGTAGGCGGCACAAGCACTCTCCCCTGCTTGTCAAAGCTGCCCTCTGATGCGCTTCCGAAAAAATATCTCTGAAAGGTTCGCGCATCCTTATTCATCCGTGGCAAGGTGCTTAATTTTTCAACAAATTTTTCCCACTCTTCCTGAGAATACACAAAAAGGCACCCCTCCAGACCATTACAAATCACGATGCTGTCTCCCAGATCATCGCGGAGTCTGGCTGGAATGATCACTCTTCCCTTTCCGTCAATCGTATGATTGTACTCTCCTAAAAGCATCGGAACACCTTTCTTTTCAGCAGCAGCTCCCCTGCCACTTTCACTCCACTTTCCACCACTTCCTACCACTTAACACCATCTTACTCCACTTATATTACATTTTCAAGTACTTTTTTCTTTTTCGCACCCCAAAATACCATTTTTCTTTCTTGTCCATCCGCCGGATTTATTTCTAGAATATATTTATATTTTTTCCGAATATTTTGATAGAAGTCCTTTTCTTTCCGTGTTATAAAAGAAACAGAATGAAAAATCTTAAAGACAGAAGGGAGAACTGATATGAAAATTGTAAATGACAATCGGGATACGTTCATCGATCTCGCGCAAAGAATGATCGCTGTCGATTCTCAGACCTGCCGGGAGGGCGACCTTGCAAAACTAATCGTCTCCGAATTTCAGGATGCCGGAATCGAATCCTTCATCGACGGTGTCGGTAATGCAGTCGGCATCATCCGAGGTGAGGGAACCGGCCCTAATATCATGTTCAACGGACATTTGGACAGAGTTCCAACCGGCAATCTGGACAACTGGGCACCTTATGAGCCTTTTGATCCGATTGTTGAAGACGGGAATCTTTTCGGACGTGGTGTTTCAGATGTACAGGCCGGTCTGGCTACTCAGATCCTTGCCATGAAAGCCATCAATGAATGTGTCGTCAAAAAGGGAATCAAACTGCCGGGCGATGTGATCTTTACCGGAGTGGTACAGGAAGAAGCTGCCGAAATGTTTGGTATGGAGTATTTCTTTGACCACACAATGGAAGAAAAGGATATTAAAGTGGATGTTGTTTACCTTTGCGAGGCTACCAGAAACAACATCGCACTGGGACACCGCGGAAAAATCGAGCTTGTTGTCACCACTTA
This sequence comes from uncultured Mediterraneibacter sp., assembly GCA_934418295.1. GTDB lineage: Bacteria > Bacillota > Clostridia > Lachnospirales > Lachnospiraceae > Mediterraneibacter_A. Next base: position 606 of record CAKRWZ010000039.1, on the reverse strand, counting down.
CGGAAAGATCTGCCACTCTTCCACACCAAAGGCCGGCATCAATGCTCTGGATCTGATGCGTCCGATCCTGGATCACATTTTCACGGAAGACGGTATCAAGATTTACGACGACCCTCAGGTTGGCCGCGGAAGTATCACTGTAACCAACTGCATCACCAGACCTGGTGCACTCAGCACTGTTCCGGACGAGTGTGAAATTTCTCTGGATCGCCGGTACACAACAGACCAGACCTTGGACGACGTGATCAAGGAACTGCAGGATATCATTGATGATCTGTCCGCTAAAAATCCGGACTTTAAAGCAACGGTTACGCCGAGATATTTTGATGAAACCTCTTGGACCGGCGTCACAAAACGTGTAAAGAAATTCCACCCGCCATGGAAAACCGACTGGAATAACGAATTCGTACAAAAAACCGTAGAAGCACTCCGCAAGATCGGTCAGGATCCGCAGGAGACTTACTGGCAGTTTGGTACAGACGGAAGTTCCACCGCTGCTCTTCACAACATTCCGACGATCGGATATTCCGGAGCTGACGAGAAATGGGCTCATCAGCCACAAGAGCGTGTAAACATCGACGATATGATGAAAACCTATGAAGGAAA
>CAKRWZ010000038.1 GCA_934418295.1 uncultured Mediterraneibacter sp. | reverse complement strand
ATATAATATGCATACCCAATATAACACGTATATCGACAGGAGGGCTTTTTATGAAACTCGTTTTTCTGGATGCGGCAACCTTAGGAGATGATTTAGATTTTTCCGGATTTGAACGGCTGGGAACTGTGATCCGCTACCGCTTTTCCGCTCCGGCAGAAGTACCGGAGCGTATCAAAGATGCAGATGTTGTCATCACCAATAAAGTACCCATCAACGAAGAAACTGCCGGATCCGCCGAACATCTAAGGCTGGTCTGCGTAACCGCTACCGGAACGGATATTTTAGATAAAAATTTTCTGGAGAAAAAGCAGATTGCCTGGAGAAATGTAGCCGGTTACTCGACAGAATCGGTGGCACAGCACACCTTTGCCCTGTTATTTTACCTGCTGGAAAAGCTGTCATACTATGATCATTATGTCAAAAGCGGCAGCTATATACAAGATACCATTTTCACACATTTTGAAGAGCATTTCCACAATTTAAACGGCATGACCTGGGGCATCATCGGCTTGGGAGCCATCGGCCGCCGGGTGGCGGATATCGCCGCCCTTTTCGGAGCCCGTGTGATCTACTATTCTGCATCCGGTGCTCCCGCACAGGACGGTTATGAGCAAACTGATTTTGATACCCTGCTTTCTCAGTCCGATATTATCTCTGTCCATGCCCCATTAAATGAACATACCCGAGATCTCATGAACGCAGATGCGTTCCGTAAAATGAAAAACTCTGCTATTTTCCTGAATCTGGGAAGAGGTCCCATCGTAGTGGAGCAAGCTCTCGCAGATGCTTTAATGAATGATGAGATCGCCGCGGCGGGTCTGGATGTCCTTTCCAAGGAGCCCATGGCTCCTGAAAATCCTCTGATTAAGATCCGGGACAGCCGCAAACTGATCATCACCCCACACATTGCCTGGGCCAGCGTAGAATCCCGTAAACGTCTGATGCAAATCATCCTCAGACAGATACAAGAGTTCTTTGCTTAAATTTCATCTGCAAAAATTTAGAAAGGACGATTTCTGTAAGCAGTTTGAACAAGTAAAAGCTATCCGGAATATTCCGAATAGCTTTTTGTTCAAAAATCACCTTTTATTTTTCCCCAGCAAACTGGTCAATCCGCCGATTGCCAGATACAGGTCGCTAAGATTGAAGGTAAGTTTTCGTACTTTTTTATTTTTGGATTTTATCGCCAGATAATCTACCACGTATCCTCTCAAAAATCGATCTGCCGTATTCCCCCAGGCACCGGCTGTCATAAGTGCCAGCCCCAGTTTTCTTAAAAAGCCGGATTTTCTGCGGAACAGACTGACCAAAAAGCAAAACGTCACTCCTATGGCCGCCGCAAGAGAAAAGCATTTTACCCTTTCCGGATGATCTTCCTGAAACTGTAAAGCCATTCCTCGGTTATACACTTTCCGCAAAAGGAACTTCCCTCCGAAAAGCTTTCGCTCTTCTTTCAATGAAATCTCATTTTCCACATACCCCTTAAGTAATAATTCCGCCAACAGTAAAAGAGATGCAAAGCTCAGCAAAATTACGGCCATCATGCGATTGTTTCTCCCTGTGCAGAATCTTCCGGTTTATCGGCAGTCGCCGGCTCTGCTTCCTCGGCTTCTTTCGACTTTGTTTTTTCAGTCTCCGCAGCCTTTGGCTCATTTTCCCCATTTCCCACTGCGGCTGTCTCTTTTTTCTTTTCCTTCTCTACATTGATCCCGCAGTATGGACAGAAGATCATAGATTTTCCCAGCATTTTCCCGCATTTCGGACATTTGGCTGCTCCTTTTGCTTCGGCCAGCTGCTGCTCCAGCTCTTCACATGCATTTTCACGCTTTTCGATCCCTTCGCAGATCGTTACCAGCTCAGTATCAATCACTTCTCCGTTTTTAAACTTTTCATAAATCAGCAGTCCCATATCCTTAAAATCTCTGGTATTGCTTCTTTTCAGCGTATTTATTTGACTGCGGACTCTCTGTATTTCCACTACTTCACCTGCTTTATTGCTAACCGTTTCTGCTGTTTCGCTCAGCACCTTCCCGATTTCTTCAAAAATATCTTTCATTGATAGCACTCCTTTCAAAAACTTATCTGCTGTACAGCTATTATACCTCTGATTTCTTTTGATAATCAATTATTATCCCTTAAAGTAAATATAAAGTTTATCTAAACTTTTTCAGAAACGCCTTACCTGTTCAAAAACATTGTAAAGGTCCATGATTCCATACCCCCATTCCCTGGACGGGTAATCGATTTCTTTTTCCCTCCGTGCGCCTAAAATCAGCAGGCTTTTAACCACCAGTGCATCTACAGAAAGCGTTCCCAACTGATAGACCAGCCATTCCATCAACAATGCCACTGCTCCTGCCGTGATTCCGGCTGCCGCGCTGGAACCGCTCCGGTTGACATAACGGTTTCCAGGAAGCACTCCCTCCACTGCGATCCCGGGGGCTGTAATGTCCGGTTTGATCTGCTGATTTCTGGTAAATCCTCGTCCGGAACTGATCCCGATGCTTTGGTTTCTGCCGTCATAATAGGCAACCGTAACCGCTTCCCAGACTTCTGCCGGTGTCGTCAGCGTCACATCCGGATTAGATTCCAAAAAATATACCTCTGTACTCAAAAATTCTGTCACCGGCAGCCAAATGTGAAAATTTCCGTCTGAAATACGGCTCGCCTGCACTTGCAGTCTCCAGATCCCGGGTACCGGATCCTGAAACCGGAATGCAATCAATTCTGAACTCGTGTTTTCTGCCGGAAGCCGATATTCCAGATAAGCCTTGGTTCGGTCCAGCAGAAAACTAAATGTTGTACTGTTTCCCGTCCTTGGTGAAAACACACTGGTCACTTCCCCGGAAGGGGAAACAAGCGACACTGCCATAACGTTCGGCAGTTCCGTCCACAGCTCCATAGAAAAGCCCCTGCAATTTTCGCCTACCCGTATATCCACTTCCTTCGTTTCTGCTTCCGATGTAAATTTTCCCTGGTAATGATGTCTTTGGTTAGCTTCATTTCCTGTTCCCACCGCAAACACACGATTTCCCAATCCGGAATAAGCCCTCATCAGTACCGAAAGCGGCGTGTTGCCGGTGTGTCCTCCCATATTGCTCCCAAGTGCGATACAAAATACCAAAGGCATTCCCACTCGTACTGCCAGCTCTTGCAGATATCGCATTCCCAATATGATATCATTTTCCTGATAGCAGACTGCGTCTTCCCGGATAAAATAAAACTCCTTCAGATATCGCTTCGCCGGCTTCAGCTTTACGACTCCGATGGCAGCTTCCGGTGCCGCACCGAGAAACTGTTCCTCTGCATCTGCCCCGCCGCAGGCTACGCTGGCCACAAAGGTTCCGTGACCATTTTCATCCGCTGTCGGAACCTGCAATAACGGATTTTCCTGCCGAAGTGCCTCATTGATCTCATCCTTTGTATAAACACTTCCATATTCTAATTTTTCCGGGCTTCTGCCACTTTGATCTGTTTGATCCCAAATTCCTTCGATCCGGGTGCTTCCGTCCAGATTGCGGAACACGGAATTGGTATAATCGATCCCGGTATCAATAAACCCGATCATAATCTGTTTCCCGCTCAGCTGCAGGGTCGGATAATTTTGTAGCGGAAGAATCCCGCTTTGATTGAGTTCCTCCATTCCCAATATCGTATAACATCTCGGAATTGCATTATAAGAATAGCGTTCCCGACTGATGGGATCTGCCCTTTTCTCCGGCAAATATGCACACTGATACCCAAATCCGGCTTCCACACTGCAGCCATACTCTCTTGCCTCCTGCTCTGCAACAGTCTCCCTTCCCTTTCTTATGATAAAATCCCGATACTCCTCCGAAAGGATCTGCTGCCGGCACCTTTCCTGATCAGACATCCTGTTTTCTCCGTTTTTAACAACATATACGGATGTATCCTTTTTAAGAATCTATCGTATTATTTTTCAAAAAAATACCATATTTCGACTGTTTTTTATTTTTTGTCAAAATATGGTATTTTGGTTTATTCTTGATTTTTTTTATTTCGTTTCAGGCCGTTTCCTTTTAAGACTGCTCCAGTCTCTGCTGTCCCCGCAGCATGATGATCGGTCCGCCTTTTCCTTCGATATAATCTCGGGTGATGGTCACCTGCCCAATGGAATCATCCTTCGGTATCTCATACATGATGTCCAGCATGAACTCTTCGATGATCGCCCGCAAGGCTCTGGCTCCGGTATCCTTTTCCATGGCTTTTTCCGCAATGGAACACAGTGCTTCATCATCAAATTTCAACTGTACTTCATCCAACGCCAACAGCTTCTGATACTGCTTCAAAATGGCATTGCGAGGCTCCTTGAGGATTTTAACCAGCATTTCTTCGTTCAGTCCGGTCAATGTGAAAATGATCGGCAAACGCCCCAAAAATTCAGGAATCATACCGTATTTGCGCAGATCCTCTACCGTCACTTTTTCCAAAAGATTTTTATCATGATCGTATTTGTCTTTCAGATCCGCCTCAAACCCAATGGAAGCCCGTTTGGTCAGCCGTTCCTTAATAATCTCCTCCAGCCCCGGAAATGCACCGCCGCAGATAAACAGGATATTTCTTGTGTTGACTGTCGTCAAAGGAACCATCGCATTTTTACTGTTGGCTCCCACCGGCACTTCTACTTCACTTCCCTCCAGAAGCTTCAAAAGTCCCTGCTGTACGGATTCTCCGCTTACATCCCTCTGGTTTGTATTCTTTTTCTTTGCAATCTTATCGATCTCATCGATGAAGATAATTCCCTGCTCTGCTTTTTCCACATCATTATCCGCAGCAGCTAAAAGCTTGGATACAACACTTTCGATATCATCGCCGATATATCCCGCCTCCGTCAGAGATGTGGCATCCGTGATCGCCAACGGTACATCTAAAAGCCGCGCCAGCGTTTTCACCAGATAGGTTTTTCCGGAACCTGTCGGTCCGATCATCAGCATATTGGACTTTTCGATCTCGATATCGTCCATCATGTCGTGAGCCACCCGCTTATAATGGTTGTAAACGGCTACGGACATCGCTTTTTTGGCATAATCCTGTCCCACCACGAACTCATCCAGCTGTGCTTTGATCTTGTGCGGCGCCGGGATATGATTGATATCAAACACCGGTTTTAATTTTTCATCCGGTTTTTTTGTTTTTATTTTCTGCTGCTTCGGCATCATCTGCTCCAGGTCCTCTACATTGAGAACCTGTACTCCCGGAATATTCATCAGTTGACTGTAATCGAAGGGAGTCTGTTTCATAACATCCATGCTTTTTTGCATACAGTCATAACAGATGGTCATGTGATTCGGCAGCTCGATCATTTTTCCGGCCTTGCTTTCCGGACGATGGCACACCATGCACACTTTTTCATATTCGTCCGTATCAGAATCCCCGGAACCATGTCCTGCTTCCGAAGCCTGTTCATCTTCTGCCTGTTCTTCGTCTATGATCAATTCTTTATCTGACATTTGTACACCCTCTTTCTGAACCGGTGTTTTTCTCGGATCAGAGATTTTCTTTTACCCAAGCCTCCAATTCCGCTTTGGAAAGAACACCTGCTGATACTGCTTTTTTCTCGCCGTCTTTAAACAAAAGCAGCGTCGGAATGCTCATGACACGAAACTTTGCAGCCAAAGCATTCTCTGCATCCACATCTACCTTTCCGATCTTTATTTCCGGATGCTCATTGGCATAATCTTCCAAAGTCGGTGCAAACATATTACAAGGACCGCACCATGATGCCCAAAAATCCAATAAAACTGCTCCATGTGCTTTTATGACTTCCTGGTCAAAATTTTCCGCTGTAATCTTTAACATTTTCTTTTCCTCCTTTATTAAATTCTTATTTTTCGAAATTCGGATACTCTGACGATATCCAACGGAACTTTTCCTATTTATCCGCTCATATTCTAACATACCTTGGAAAACGGCGCAAGCTGACCGCCCTCGTTTGTCGGAATTTTCACAAAATATTCAAATATCCTGTTTTTGCTCACTCTATTTCTATAAATTACGCTTCCAATTCTGCCATTTTCCGAAATTCTTCTTCCGAAATAATCGGAACCCCCAATTCATTTGCCTTCTTGTTTTTGGAAGACGTACTGGTCACATCGTTGTTGATCAAATAGTCTGTTTTAGACGTAACACTTCCGGTCACTTTTCCGCCCAAACCTTCGATCACTTCCTTTACTTCCGCCCGGTTTTTGAAAAAATGCACGCTTCCGGTGATCACGAAGGTTTTTCCCTCTAACAGCTGCGCCTTGGTCTCTTCCCTGAACTCCGGAATGACAACCTCTTTTAGCAGCCGTTGGAACAGCTGCGCATTTTCTTCCTTTGCAAAATAAGAGACATAAGCGCCCGCCAGCACTTCCCCCATCCCCGGAATCTCTGCAATTTCTTCTGCCGTTGCATGTTGGATCTTCTCCGGCTGATTTTTGAATGCTTTGCAGATCAGCTTGGCATTTGCCAGCCCGATTCCGGCGATCCCAAGCCCGTAAAGCAGCCTGGGCAGCGTCGTGTTCCGTGCCGTCTCAATACTTTTCAGCAGGTTTTCGCAGGATTTTTCTCCGAATCCTTCCATCTCCCGAATCTCGTCTGCATATCGGTCCAGGTGGAAAATGTCGTCCATCTTCCGGATAAATCCGCGGGCAATAAATTTTTCCAGCGTTGCCTCAGAAAGTCCCTCGATATTCAACGCATCCCTGCTCACAAACAACGCAAAAGACTTTATCTGTTTTGCCTGACACTCCGGATTGGGACAACACAGAGTCTTTGTCCCGTTTTGCATATCGATCCGGGTCGCTTCCCCACAGACCGGACAGACTTTCGGGATATCTTTCACACCGCTGCGCGTCAGATTTTCTGCGATCTGCGGTATAATCATATTTGCTTTATAAACCTGAATCGAATCGCCGACACCCAATTCCAGCTCTTCCATAATGCTGATATTGTGCACACTGGCTCTGCTGACCGTCGTTCCCTCCAGCTCCACCGGGTCAAAGATCGCCACCGGATTGATCAGGCCGGTCCTCGAAGGGCTCCACTCAATTTCCCGCAAGGTCGTCTCCCGGATCTCATCCGCCCATTTAAAAGCGAAAGCATCCCGCGGAAACTTGGCAGTCCTTCCCAAAGAATTCCCGTAAGCAATGTCCTCATAAAGGAGTACCAGCCCGTCCGACGGAAACGCATTTTCCGATATATGATTTGCAAAATATGTGATCTTTTCTTCCAGATTCTCCCGATCCGTCAAATAATGCTCTACTACCTCAAAGCCCTGTTCTTCTAACCAGGCAAACTGCCGCATCCTGGAATTGTGAAAATCCACTCCGTCTGCCCGTACCAATGTAAACGCCAGAAAATGAACGTGCCGTTTTGCCGTAATCTCATTGTTTAGTTGACGGACGGAACCGCTGCAAAGATTTCTCGGATTTTTATATTTTGCATCCACATCCTCGATCTCATCGTTGATCCTTTGAAAATCCGCATAGCTGATCACCGCTTCTCCCCGGAGGATCAATTCTCCTTTATATGGAATGGTATGGGGAATGTTCTGAAAAACTTTTGCGTTGTTTGTGATGATCTCGCCGATCTCACCGTTTCCTCTGGTGACCGCCTTTTCCAGACTTCCGTCCCGGTACGTCAGCACAATGGTCAGACCATCCAGCTTCCAGGAGATTACCGCTTTCTGATCTCCCAAAAACTCTTTCAGGCGCTGAGGGTCTTTCGTCTTATCCAAAGACAGCATCGGGCTTTCGTGCCGTTCCTTTGGCAGTTCGCTCAAGACCTCATATCCCACATTGACCGTGGGGCTGTTGGACATGGTGACGCCCAGCTCATTTTCCAGCTTTTCCAGTTCATCATAAAGATGGTCGTATTCGTAATTACTCATGATCTCGCTGTCTTCCTGCTCATAGGCCTTTCTTGCCCGATTGAGCATCTCCACCAGCTCCCGCATTCTTTTCTTTTTATCCATTCTTCTTATCCACTCTTTACTGCTTTTCCTTTTGCACTTCTTTCTTTTCCCGCACTTCTTTCCAATCATTGTAGGAATGCTCTGTCAATCTGTACAGTCCATCCAATTCCGGATCCGTCAGTTCCCGGTATTCTCCCTCTTTCAGATCACCCAGCTCAATGTTCATGATCCGGATCCGTTTCAATTTTTTCACTTCATAACCCAGTGCCTCACACATCCTGCGGATCTGCCGGTTCAGCCCCTGGGTCAAAATGATCCGAAACGTATAAGCTCCCTCATAAAATACCTGACATGGCCTGGTCATCGTATCCAGGATCGGGACTCCCGCCGCCATTTTATCCAAAAACTCCTGTGTGATCTTCCGGTCCACCGTCACTTTATATTCCTTCTCATGCCGGTTGCCGGCGCGCATGATCTTGTTGATGATATCGCCGTTGTTTGTCATCAGCAAAAGACCGGTAGAATCCTTGTCCAGCCGCCCTACATACGTCACTCTTATGGGATAATCCAAAAAGCGGACGATACTGTTCCTTTCTCTGCGGTCTTCCGTACAAACAATTCCTGCCGGTTTGTTTACTGCCAGCACCGTCATTTTTTCTTTTCCGGAAATGATTTTTTTTCCCACACGAATCTCCTGTATCCCCGGGACCACCCGCATGCCTTTTTCTGCCTGCCTGCCGTCTACCGTCACCCGTCCTTCCTCAATCAGCCGGTCTGCTTCCCGCCGGGAGCAGACTCCTGCTTCACTCAGATACTTATTCAGCCGTACCGATTCCTTTTGTCTGTAAAATTCTTTTTCTATCTGATTACTCACCTGTCAACACTCCGCTTAAACTGTCATCCTCTGCGAAAACATTTCCTCTGTACAAAAACATCACATCTGTTGCGCGGTATGTTTCCATCAGCTCTTTTCCGCTCATGTTACAACTGGTCGGATCCACCAGGATGATTTCCCGGTAATAAGGCGTCAGAAACTGCACAAAACAATTGGCAGAAGAATCTTTAAAGACCAGGAGCCTTCTGTTGCTGTCCGCCGTCGTCTTAATGTCAACCAGCGGATCGTCCCCGCCTAAAAACACTCGATAGGGATCTTCACTTTCCAATCCCGCAGAGGAAAACAACGACGTCCTTTTTTCCTTTTTTTCGGGATATTCAACGACCACCTGTACTTTTTCTCCGGGAATATAAATCTGTATTTCTTCTTTCACGCCTTTTAAAAAACCGCTCCTGGCGGAAAGTGCACCGTTATACTCCGTCGTCACCGCATAAGAAGCAAATTCTTCAATTTTAGAGGTGTCCAACTCCAGATCCTTTGCCGCCTCCTGAAACGCATAATACGCCCCGAGACTGGTCCAGTGATAGTCTGTCTGATAATACAATTTTTCATTCACATGCTTTTTTAAAGCGCTTTCTGCATCGATACTGAGCACCAGCTCCCCCAATTTTGCATCGATGGTTTTGGTCAGCTCCGACTGATCCAAAGTCTTTGCTGATACCGGAAGTCTGTCCGGAAATATCTGCGCTGCATCCGGTACGATCATTATACTCATCGGTGCCTCCCAGTACTGGCTGGCAAAATCCCAGATTGCCTGCAGATTCTTGTTCAGCTTCTCTTCATCCGGGGCTTTGATCTCTTCCAGCAGTTGGTCTTGACTCCCTTTATAGATCCCGTTTTCCTCCCGATGTCCTGTTACCGTATCTTCTGCGGCCACCAGGCTTCCCAAAAGGCCTCTTCCAAACAGTCGGTCTGCATAGTAGGCCTCCCAGCCTTTCAGAAAGCTTCCGTCCCAAAAGGAAGCCCAAGTCAGATCAGGGATTTCCGCGGTACTTCTTGCCTTTTCCGCCTGATTCTGATCCGGAAGCAGCAATGTCCCGGCCAAAAATACCATCAAAAACACCACCAGCATTTTCCCGACTACTTTTCTGACTTTTCCGTTTTCTCTTTTTCTGTCCGTTTTCATTTTCCTACTCCCCCGCTACATGACCAGATATGCCAGTGACAGTAAAAACAATCCGCCGTAGACCACGCCGGCTGTCCCCGCCCGCACTCTTTGTGTGCGCACATTGTAGGTGATCCTCTGTAAAAGCCGGTAACCGGCCGTCGTACAGCCCAGCACACCCAACAGGATCATCAGCCAGTTGGTAACAAGATAGTAAACGCTCTGTCCATCTGCAAATCCGGAAGCGCCGATCCCGAAGAGCATCCCCAGATACCGCAGTGCATATCCCAGATCCGGGCTGAAAAACAGGATCCATCCCAGGGAAACCAGCAGCAAAACATAAAGATGTCTGAAAAAGGACGGAATCTTTACCAGCACACGGCTGAAAACATATTTTTCTGCCGCCAGCAAAAGCCCTGCCAAAAGCCCCCACACCAAAAATTTCCAGGAGGGGCCGTACCAGCACCCAAGCAGCGCCCACACCACCGCCAGATGCAACACCGTTCTCCCGGTTCCTTTTTCTTCTCCGCCCATGGGACCAAACACGTTCTCTCGGAACCATGTCCCCAGGGAAATGTACCATTTCTCCGAAAATTCCGTCAGGCTTTCCGCCGTATAAGGATATTCAAAATTTTTCTTAAATTCCAGACCCAGCAGCTTTCCGACACCAATGGCCATATCGGAATAACCGCTCAACAGATAATACAATTTCAATGCATACAATGCACACCCGATCCACGCCGTCAACACAGTAAAGCTCCCCGGCTTCATTTGCAGGATCTCCTGAAGCGCCCTTCCCAGCACATGGGCCAGGATCATGGCTTTTGCCATCCCGCGGATAAAAAACATAGCTCCGTCACCGAAAAAGATCGCTCCTTTTTTTCGGTTGGACAGTGTTTCCTTCAAATCCTGGAAGCGGACGAAAAGCCCTCCCGCCAGCGGTGGGAATAGCGACAAATACAATGCCACATTCAAAAATTTTTGCTCCGCCTTTATCTTTCCCCGATAAACTTCAATCAAATAGCCGATCCCCAGCAACAGGAATACGGATATCCCTGCCGGTGCCTCCGGAAGCTGCAAAGAAATCTGAAACGGCAGGAACCGGTTCAGTGTTTCTGCTAAAAGTCCTGTATATCTGCAAAAAATCAATAATAACAGATCAAATCCTACGGAAAGCAAAATGCTGTTGTCCATTTTCCAGGACATCCTTCGTTTGCCTTCCAGATCCAATCCGCTGAAATAGTGAAAAGCTGCCAACAACAACAAAAGTCCCATATAAACCGGCTGTCCCCATGCATAAAAAAGCAGGCTGAATACCAACAGTACCTTTTTCTGCATGCGCTCCGACACTTTGTGATAGATCAACAACAGTACCGGCAAAAACAGAAACAAAAACCACACACTGTGAAAACGCAGATTGTTCTGGACTGTCTCCTCAAAAACCAGGTACCCTCCGGCTGTCAACCAGCACAAAACACCTATATAGGCCACGATCACCGCCATCCACAGACATTTCTGTGCCGTATACGTTTTCGCCGGTACACCTGCCTGTTCCGGGGTGCGGCCCTGTGTCGTTATGTTTCTCTGCTCCGGCAGACGTTTCTTTGTCGCCGTATTTCTTTGCTCCGGCGGACGTTTTTTCACCGCTGCATTTTTCTGCTCCGGCGGATGCTTCTTTGCCACTGTGTTTCTCTGCTCCGGCTGGCGCTTCTTCGCTCCGGCATTTTTTCTCTGCGCCTCAGCTGATCTTGGATTCGTCATGAAGCAGCCACCTCCGTCATGCGTTCTGCCCATTTTTTATATAACGCCGAGTTCATATGCACTCCATCCGATGCATAATCATCCTGCTCCGGCAGATCTGAAGTATCGATATACGTCAGCTTCTCCTGCTTGCAGATCTTTTTCAGTACTTTATTGAACGCATCTATCCGTGCATAGTTGGAATCCGACGCCGCTGCCTGTTCTGTGACCGGGAAAATGCCGTTCACAAAAATTTTGGCATCGGGAAACTGTGCCTGCACTTTCTGCAAGAACACTTCGTAATTTTCTTGAAATTTTTCGCTGTCTCCGCCTGTCATCTGCAGATCGTTGCTGCCAAATGCCAGGAAAACGTACTCCGGCTGCATAGCTGCTGCCGCCGCCAGCAGATCGTCCGAATTACTGAGAGACGCACCGGCTTTTGCCGACACACTGGAATCATCTAAAACCCCATAGACAGAAAGTCCTTCCGTGATGGAGTCGCCGATCACGACACTTTTGGCAAACAACTCTTCCGAGTCTGCATGCTTCGTGCCTCCGTTTTCCAGCCATTGGATCTCTGCTTCAATTTCCTTTATATCTGCTTTTTCTTCTTTCTGAATGATCTTCAATCCTTCACTGGTCACGGCCGGATCCTGTTTTTTCCCCAGGATCCCCCGCAGCACGACGATCAGGATCATGACCACCACCAGAAAGCCCAACACGAGCAGGATCCGCTCCTGCTTCTTCTGTTTTTTTTGTTTTGCTGTCTTCTTTTGTTTCATAATATTCTCCCCAATATACAACTCTTTCTATTATAGCAAGACAAGCCTTTTTCTTCCAGTCTTTGCAGCAATTATTTCTCTTTGCGAAAAGCTTCTGTTCGTGATAAAATAGCTTCGATACTTGTTGAACGGCATAGTGAGGAATTTATGATTTCTTTGACTTTAAATGATTCTCGAAATTTTATGTCCCATCTGCTTCTGTCGGACACTTTTGACCACTTTCTTTTGGTAGAAGGCGAACTGGTCACCTGTTTTACCCTTCGCGTGGAAGGGTTCGCACAAAAGGCTTTTTTTCAAAAGGATGACCCGGAGCTGGAGCAGCTGGAGGATTACATTCCCTGGCAAAAGGTGCGGGAGCTTTTCTTTTCCCAGATCAAAGGGAAACGGACTCCTTTAAATTTTCGTTTTGTTTTCCGCCTTTCCCGGGAAAATACCGAACGTCTGATCCGTCTGAACCAACTGGATTTTCAGCCTTCCAATGTGCAGGGCCTGTATCTGAACCTCCGTTTTGACGGCAGTCATCTGCAGTGCATTACCGGAACTTCTCTGAACCTGTTTACACCGGATAAATCTCTGGAACACGCCTGGGATCTTTCCGTACAAAAATTTCTCGCCAACAAAGGCATTTCTTTTGAATCAGATCTATAAAAGAAGAGCTCTTATCATACATGATTTTGTATAGGTAAGAGCCCTGTTTATTATATTTTGTTTTTATCTGTTCTTATTCGCTTATATTCTGTTTTCCCGCATTTATTTAGTCAACAGCATCATGATCTCGTTGCTCCGTTTTACGAAGGCAGTCATCTCTTCCGGATTCAGCGGCTTATGCGCCAGCATTGCCAGATCGTACAGTTGCTTGCAGATGATCGGTACATTTTTGCTCTTTTTATGCTCCAGCACAAACTGCACCAGCGGATGGCCCATATTCAGGATCAGCGTTGCATTGCTTCCGAATGCTGCCGCGTCCATGCCGCCCATACCATAAAGCTTCATCATCTCTTCCATTCTTCTGGATTCTTCCGGCAAAACTGCCATCGATGCCACACTGTCATCTTTCAGCTTTTCTACTTTTACATCCAGCTTGTCGTCATCCAACGCTTTCCGGAAAATGCTGACTAAGCTCTCGGTGTTCTTTTCAAAGGTTTCCTTTTCTTCCTCTGCCACCTCGGCCCGGAGCGATTCGCTGACATCTGCATCGATCCGCTGGAATTTCAGCTTCGGATCATTCTGCTCCAGATAGGTGATAAATGCAGAGTCGATGTTGTGGGTCAGCAGTACCGCATTTTGTTTCTGCGCCTTGAACATATTAATATACTGACTCTGCTGCTGTTCATCCGTCACATAGTAAACGATGGTCTTCGGCTCTTCTTTCTCATTTTCTCCCGTCTCCGCGGCATCTTCCGCTTTATCTGCCTCTGGAGAATCCGTCTGAGCCTCTGCCGCCTTATCTGCTTCCTGACCGGCTTCTTTTGCTCCTTCCTTGGCTTCAGCTTCCGGTTCATTGGCTTTCAGATACTCTTCCAGCGTCAGATACTTGTGATCCAGATCTTTAAACAATACAGCTTCTTTGATCTTCTCCGCAAATTTTTCGTCTTTCAGGCAGCCAAATTTGATGAAGGGACTGATGCTGTCCCAATATTTTTCGTAATTCTCCCGGTCTGTCTTGTACATGCCTCGCAACTTGTCAGCCACTTTTTTCGCAATATAATCGGAAATCTTATTGACGAATCCGTCATTCTGCAAAGCGCTTCGGGAGACGTTCAGCGGCAGATCCGGACAGTCGATGACACCTTTCAGGATCATCAAAAATTCCGGGATCACCTCTTTGATATTGTCCGCGATAAATACCTGGTTGTTGTAAAGCTTGATCGTGCCCTCCAGCGAATCGTACTCGGAATTGATCCGCGGGAAGTACAGAATTCCTTTCAGATTAAACGGATAGTCCATGTTCAGATGGATCCAGAACAGAGGCTCTTTGTAATCCAGAAAGACTTTCCGGTAAAATGCCAGATAATCTTCTTTTTCGCACTCATTCGGATGTTTCGTCCAAAGCGGCGTCGTATCACTGACGGATACCGGCCGTTTTACGATCTTTACTTTTTCTTTCGGCTCTTCGCCCTCTTTTGCTTCTTCCTGGATATGCTCCACCACCTGATCGGTATCTTTCAGCTCCTTTTCATCGATGGTCTCATATTCCGGCTCTGCATTCTCTTTTTTCAGGAAAATCTCCACCGGCATGAAAGAACAATACTTATCCAGCACTTCCCGTACCCGGTACTCATTGGCAAATTCCAGGCTGTCCTCATTTAAATAAAGAGTAATGTCCGTACCGACTTCCGCGCGGTCTCCGGTCTGCATCTCATACTCTGTGCCGCCTTCGCTCACCCAGTGTACCGGCTCCGCTCCCTCCTGATAGGACAGGGTATCGATATGCACCTCGTCTGCCACCATAAACGCAGAATAAAAACCAAGGCCAAAGTGCCCGATCATGTCATCCTCTGTGGTCTTATCTTTGTATTTCTCCAAAAACTGGGTCGCTCCGGAAAAGGCGATCTGGGTAATGTATTCCACCACTTCATCCGCAGTCATGCCCACACCGTTATCCGTAAATTTCAGGGTCTTTTCTTCCGGATCTACCGTCACCTCGATCTTCGGTCTGTAACCATCCGGCAATTCATATTCACCCATTATATCCAGCTTTTTCAGCTTCGTGATCGCATCACATCCGTTGGATACGATCTCCCGGATAAAAATGTCATGATCCGAATACACCCATTTCTTTATGATTGGAAATATATTTTCACTTTCAATAGATAAACTTCCTTTTTTTGTCTGCATTATGAACAACTCCTTTCATATGCGATTATTCTACCTCTGCTAGAACAAAATGTCAACAGAAAATTAGCACTCTTAAAAAAAGAGTGCTAACAGTTCGTTTTTGTTTTTTACTTTTTATTTCAACATTTCCCGGAGCATCTGATTGATCATGCCCGGATTTGCTTTACCTTTCATGGCTTTCATGGTCTGTCCGACCAACGCGCCCAGTGCTTTTTCTTTACCGCCTTTGTAGTCTTCCACCGCTTTCGGATTGTTGGCGATGGCTTCTTCCAGTGCCGCTTTCAAAGCTCCTTCGTCGTTGACTGTCTTCAGTCCGTTTTCTTCCACGTAAACTTCCGGATCCACATCGTCCGTAAAGATTTTTTCGAATACTTCCTTTGCCACAGAGCTGTTGATCGTGCCGGCATCCGTCAGGTCGATCAGCTTCGCCAGATTTTCCGCTGAGAACGTGATCTTTTCCGGTTCCATTCCATGCTCCTTCAACAGGCGGAGTGTCTCTACCATCAGCCAGTTGGACACTTTTTTCGGTTTGCCGCAGATCTCCGTTGCTGCCTCAAAGATATCTGCCAGCTTTTTGGAGTTGGTGATGATCTCTGCATCGTACTGCGGAATGTCGAATTCTTTGCGGTAACGGATCAATTTCTCTGTACGGAACTCCGGCTGTCTGGAACGGATCTCGTCCAGCCATTCGTCCCCGATCACGATAGGCACCAGATCCGGTTCCGGGAAATAACGATAATCCTGGGCATCCTCTTTGGAGCGCATGGCGTAAGATTTTTCTTTGTTATCATCCCATCTTCTGGTCTCCTGGGTCACGGTTTTACCGGATTCCAGCAGATCGATCTGACGGTCTCTTTCCCCTTCGATGGCGCGGGCAATGGCCTTAAAGGAGTTCAGGTTTTTCATCTCTGTACGGGTTCCAAACACTTCGCTTCCTGCTTCTCTTACCGACAGGTTAACGTCAGCACGCATGGAACCTTCCTGCAGTTTGCAGTCGGATGCGCCCAGATACTGGATGATCAGCCGCAGTTTTTCCAGATAAGCAATGACTTCCTCCGCACTTCTCATATCCGGCTCAGATACAATCTCTACCAGTGGTACACCGCTTCGGTTATAATCTACAAAGGATACATCTTCCCACTCATCATGGGTCAGTTTTCCGGCATCTTCTTCCATATGCATTTCGTGGATGCGGACTTTTTTTGTCCCGTCCTCCGTCTCGATCTCCACATACCCGTCCCGGGCGATGGGAAGATACAGCTGGGAAATCTGGTAATTCTGCGGATTATCCGGATAAAAATAGTTTTTCCGGTCAAATTTACACGTCTGTGTGATCTTGCAGTTGGTCGCAAGACCGATGGCCGCCGCATATTCCACCACCTGCTTGTTCAATACAGGAAGCGAACCCGGCATTCCGGTACAAACCGGACAGGTATGGGTATTGGGCGCCCCGCCGAAGGCAGTGCTGCAGCCGCAGAAAATCTTTGTCTTTGTCGCCAGTTCTACATGGACTTCCAGTCCGATCACAGTTTCATACTGCTTTGCCATTTCCCTTACGCCTCCTTTCCTGTATACACGGTGGGATCTGCCGGTTTTTCATGTTCTTTTCCGGTCACGCACTCATACGTGTATGCCGCCCGGATCAATTTTTTCTCTTGGAAAGAATCTCCGATCAGCTGCATGCCGATGGGCAGTCCTTTCTGATCTTTTCCAACCGGGATGGTCATACCCGGAAGCCCGGCCAGATTGACTGCGATAGTATAAATATCTCCCAGATACATCTTAATCGGATCGCTCAGGCTCTTTCCGATCTCCGGCGCCGTAGTCGGTGCCGCCGGTCCGATGATCATGTCGTATTTTTCAAAAGCCTTGTCAAAGGCCTGCTTGATCAGTGCCTTCGTGCGCAATGCCTTCAGATAATATGCATCATAATATCCGGAACTCAGTACAAAGGATCCCAGCATGATCCGGCGTTTTACCTCTGCGCCGAACCCTTCGGAACGGGTTTTCTTGTACATGTTATGAAGCCCCTCATATTCTTCTGTCCGATACCCGTACTTCACACCGTCAAACCGCTCCAGGTTGGAACTTGCCTCCGCAGAAGCAATGACATAATAAGCCGGAATGGCATAGTCGATAAACTCCAGATCAAACTCTTCTACCTGTGCGCCTTTTTCTTCCAGCACTTTCACTGCTGCCCGGATGGC
>CAKRWZ010000037.1 GCA_934418295.1 uncultured Mediterraneibacter sp. | reverse complement strand
ACCGTCTCAAACAGTCCTTTCAAAAGCCGGACGCAACCGTCTATGCCTAAGCGGCTGCTGTCCAGGACGATGTCGTAGTTGTGGAAGTCCATCCATTTTTGGCCGGTGTTGGTCACGTAATAGTTTTCTCGGCGGCGGTTGTTACGGCGCTCGATGCTGGTGATCTCTACCTCGGGGATCTGGTAATCTTCCAGGATCCGTTGGCGTTTGGTCTTTTCGTCGGCATGGATGAATACTTTGATGACGTCGCCGAGGCTTTCCAGGGCTTCGGTGGCGCAGTGGCCAAGAAAGACGGCGCTTCCTTTGCGGGCAAATTCCTGGATGATCTTCTGTTCTTCTAGGAAGACCTTGCCTTCCTCCAACAAGTTATCGCTGCTTCCGCTGCGGATCTGGTTCAGGAGGTAGAGGGAGTACAGAAGACTGTTGGTAGTCTTTTCTTCGTAAACCCGTATCATATCGATGGGGACATTCATTTTGGCAGCGGCTGCTTCCAGGATTTCTTTTCCGTAGCAGGGGATGTGACATTGTTTGGCGAGCTCAGCTGCGATTTTTGTTCCGCCGCTTCCGTATTCTCTTTCGATGGTAATGTACCGCATATACATATTCCTTTCTGTAAAACGTAGTTGTTGGGATCAGGATACCTGTTCGAACTGGCTGTTGTAAAGATCTGCGTAAAAACCTTTTTGACGCATCAGCTCTTCGTGATTTCCTTTTTCTATAATATCACCATCTTTCAAGACAAGGATCATATCTGCATTTTTTATAGTAGAAAGACGATGGGCGATAACAAAAGAGGTTCTGCCTTGCATCAGCTTGTCCATGGCCTGTTGGATCTTCAACTCTGTGCGGGTATCGATGGAACTGGTGGCTTCGTCCAGGATCAGGATCGGTTTGTCGGCGATCATAGCGCGGGCGATGGTCAGCTGCTGTTTTTGTCCCTGGGACAGGTTGACCTGATCGTCTAAAACGGTGTCGTAGCCTTTGGGAAGGGTGCGGATAAAGTGATCCAGTCCTACGGCCCGGCAGGCAGCAGCCATTTTTTCTTCCGATTTATTTTCGGAGCAGTAGATCAAGTTTTCGCGGATGGTGCCCTCGAAGAGCCAAGTGTCCTGTAAAACCATACAAAACTGGGAATGCACTTCCTCTCTTCGCATGGAATTGGTGGGAACGCCGTCGATCTTGATCTCACCGCTGTTAATCTCATAGAAACGCATCAACAGGTTGACCAGAGTGGTCTTGCCGGCGCCGGTGGGGCCTACGATGGCAATTTTTTGGCCGGCCTTCGCTGTTGCAGAAAAATTGTTGATGATGATCTGATCCGGTTCATAGCCAAAGCGGACATGGGAGAAGGTAACATCTCCTTTCGTATCGGTGAGAACCGCTGTTTTCTGGCTTTCGTTTTCCATTTCTTCTGCTTCCAGGAATTCAAAAACGCGGGTGGAAGCAGCACCTGCCGACTGCAGAGCCTGGGTGGCTTGTGCCAGCTGGGAAAGAGGCTGGGTAAAGTAACGGATGTACATCATAAAGGAGACGATAACTCCGAAGGAAATCTTACCGTTTAAAGCCAGCGCACCGCCGGTAACACAGACTGCCACATAGCCGAAGTTTCCGATGAAGGTCATGACCGGCATCATAAGGCCGGAGAGCGCCTGGGCACGGAATCCGCTTTTCCGCAGTTTGTCGTTAAGCCGGCAGAATTCTTCTTTGGCTTTTTCTTCGCCGTTGTAAGCTTTGACGACGGTGTGACCGGAATAGATTTCTTCAATATGGCCGTTGAGCTCGCCCAGATGTTTCTGCTGGCGGACAAAATATTTCTGGGAGTGCTTCATGATAGTGAACATCAGAGCGAATCCTAAAGCAGTAGCCAGAATACCGGTTCCGGTCATGAGCAGGTTGGTCTTCAACATCATAATCAGGGAGCCGACGAACAAGGTGACGGCGGAAACCAGGGTTCCTACGCTCATGTTCAGGGACATGCCCACGGTATCTACATCATTGGTAACGCGGGATAATACGTCTCCGGTGGAATGATGGTGGTAATAGCTCATAGGAAGCCGGTTGATCTTTTGTGAAATATCGGAACGCAGTTTCTGCGCAACCTTTTGGGTGACGGTGGCCATGATCCAGCTCTGCAGTGCGGAGAGGATGACGCCGGTGAGATAAAAGGCTAAAAGGGTCAGGGTGATTTTTAGAATGCGTTCCATATCAACAGACGGCTCTACCAGACTGCGGACAGATTTTGGCAGTTGATCCATGGATTTTAAAGCGTTTTTGGAATCATCCGGATCCATTTTAGAGAGGATCTGCAGCATATCCTGCTGGTCCTTGGCAGAAATTTTTGTGCCGTCTACGGTAATATCCTGATAAAGGGCGGATTTTACGGAAGCGGGCAGCTGTTCCATGGCCTGGCGGAGCGCCTGCTCATCGGTTTGATCCAGTGTGCCGAAAAGCCGCAGAGTTTCCGTCTGTTCCGCAAAGGAAATGAGGGAGCCGTTTAGCTGCAAGTCTGCTCCGGTGGAAATGTTTTGGCCGATGGCAGCCATGACTTCCGCCAGATTGTCGGACAGGTTGCCGGAAATCGTCTCGGAAATTTCCTGTAATTTATCGGTATCCGGGGCGAGGCCGCCGGTGATCGTATCGGTCATTTCGGAAAGTTTATCCGGACCGGCCAGGGTCAGTACGGTGCTGGTGGCAGCGCAGATCAGTGCGATGATGATAAAGCCCCAGTATTTTTTGCAGTAACGTATCAGTTTCGGCCAGGTGCCTTTTGCCACTTTTTCTCTTCCGCCCATGGGGGCGCCGGGGCCGAATCCGCCGCGACGGTGGGGAGAAGCATTCATTTTTCTATCCATTATGCAAGTTCCTCCTTTGAAAGCTGTGAATAGGCAATCTGTTGATAAACTTCACAAGAATCCATCAGCTCCTGATGGGTACCCTGTCCGGCAATGCGACCGTGATCCAGAACGATGATCTGGTCTGCATCGCGGATCGTACCGATGCGCTGCGCGACGATGATCTTGGTGGTGTCGGCACATTGGTTGTGCAGAGCCTGGCGGAGCAGGCGGTCTGTCCGGTAGTCCAGCGCGGAGAAGGAATCGTCAAAAATGAGGATCTCCGGTTTTCTTGCAATGGCTCTTGCAATGGAAAGCCGCTGTTTCTGCCCGCCGGAGAAGTTGCTTCCGCCCTGTGCGACGTAGGCCTTGTAAGCCCCGTCTTCTTTTTCTACAAAATCCGTTGCCTGAGCTACGGAAATGGCGGATTTGATATCCTCGTCGGAAATCGGTCCGTTTCCGTTATCGCCATAAGCGATGTTGGAAGAAATGTCACCGGAAAACAGGATTACTTTCTGGGAAACGTAACCGATCTTGTTCCGCAAATCAGTCTGACGGTAGTCCTTTACATTGAGCCCGTCTACGAGAACGGTGCCGTCTGTGGCATCGTAAAAACGGGGGATCAGGTTGATTACCGTACTTTTTCCGCAGCCGGTGGAGCCGATAAAGGCAATGGTCTGGCCTTTTTCTGCTTTAAAGCTGATGTGTTCTACAACATCGGCTGCAGAATCTGGATAGCGGAAGGAAACATCCTGAAACTCGATCTCGCCGCAGAGCGGATGCTCTGCAGATTGGGTGGTAAGATCGACTGCAGAACCGGTGTTTGAAGCTGCGGCGGAAGCTGTATCGAAAGTGCCGGCTGCTACAACAGAAGAGCCGGAAGCCGAGCCGTCTTGGATGCGGATGTCAGTGTCCAGAACTTCCATGATACGTTTGGCTGCCACAGAGGCACGGGGGAGCAGGATGAAAATCATGACCAGCATCATAAAGGCCATGACAACCTGCATTGCATAAGAAGAAAAAACGACCATGTCGGAAAAGAGGGTAAGCTTGCCGCTCATTTTTGCGCGGTTGATCAGCAGTGCTCCGATCCAGTAGATGGCCAGAGTCAATCCGTTGATGATCCCCTGGATGCAAGGAAGCATGAAGCCCATGGTACGGTTGGCAAAGGTGTTGTTGCTGGTCAGCATATCGTTTACAGAAGAAAATTTTTGCTCCTGATAATGTTCTGCGTTGTAAGCCCGCACGACGTTCAGGCCGGTGAGATTTTCACGGGTCACACGGTTCAGATCATCGGTCAAAGTCTGCATTTTCTTGAATCGAGGCGTGGCTAAAGACACGCAGATGAGAACGATACAGATCAAAATGATGACAGCGGTCGCCGTGGAAAAGGTCCATTGCCAGCTTTTATCATAGATCTTGAGGATAGCCCATACGGCCATGATCGGCGCTTTCATCGTAACCTGAAGTCCCATGACGATCAAAGTTTGGATCTGTTGTACATCGTTAGTGGTGCGGGTGATCAGGCTGGCAGTAGAAAATTTTCCGATCTCTTCCATAGAAAAATCCTGCACCTTGCGAAAAAGCTTTTCCCGGACGTTGGCAGCCGTGTTAATTCCGATGTTGGAGGCAAGAAACGCAACCGTGACGGAAGACAAAAGGCTTCCGAAAGCACAGAGAAGCATTTTTCCGCCTGAGAGCAGGATCTCTGACATGTGGCTGCCCGAGGTCTCCACGAGAACCGTGATTTTAGACATATAGTCCGGAAGTTTCAGGTCCAGCCAGACTTGTACGCAGATAAAGCCGATGGCGCACAACACGAGGGACCAGTCCTTTTTTGTAAAATTTTTAAAAAACTTCAGCATAAGTTCATCTCCTTTTTGAGAAGTCATGTATTGCAAAATAAAATTTGAACGCTATAATCATAATAAACAATATTTTATTATTCAATAGTCGATTATCAAAAAAAGTCAGATAAACGACAAATCAACAAATTTGTTGTTTAAGCTGCTTAATATGCGATAGAAAGATCCGGTTGATCTTTTTAGCAGGCGGCTTTAGAAAAGAAAGAGAACTTGGGGGAAACGAAAGAAGTGAAAGAAACGAGAGAAAAGGAAACTGAGGAAAAGAAAATCGGGGAAAAGAAAACCGGGGAAAAGAAAACGGATCTGAGGGTGCTGCGGACGAAGCAGAGCCTTCGCAGTGCATTTCGGGAAATGGCGCAAAAGAAGCCGGTGAATAAGATCACGGTGACAGAGCTGGCAGAAAAAGCGATGATAAACAAAGGAACGTTTTATCTGCACTATAAAGATATTTATGATCTGTATATGGATGTTGTGCAGGAAAAGTTGGAAGACGGGCTGAACCAGATCGAGGATTACAGCCTGTTTTTTGAAGATCCGAAACAGTTTGTGGAAGTGTTTTTCCGTTATTTCGGCAGGGGACAGATGGAAGAATATTTTCCGATGATTTCGGAAGAGCTGGGAGTACGTCTGCCGGTGATGATCACAGAAAAGCTGAAGCAGAGACTGTACCAGACCGGGCGGGTGGAAAAGATGCCGGAAAATGAAGTGAAATTGGACTGTGCATTGATCTGCTTTTTTATGATGGGCGGACGTTACCGGAGAACGCAGCCGGAGTGTATGGCCGAAACCATCAGCACCGTAGTTAGCGCATTGTTTCCGCCGTCTCCGTTATGATGCGGAAACGGCCTCTTTCAATGCTTTTGCCAGCTGATCCGGGCAGGAAGTATTTTTGTAGCCACATTTGATCCCCTCCAGACGGGAGATGGCTTCGTCTACATCCATGCCCTCCACCAGGCGGGCTATTCCCTGGGTGTTGCCGCTGCAGCCGCCCAAAAAGGAAACGGAAACGACTTTGTGGTCTTCAATTTCAAAAGAAATCTTCTGGGCACATACGCCCTTTGTTTTATATTCCAAAACAATCCCTCCAATTAAAATAGTTTGTGATAAATTGAACCTAATTATAACAGATAGAGAATAAAAAAGCCAGGAAGGAAATTGGTAAAAATCGAACGACAAAAGTCTCTGTTTTTTGGATGAGGCTTTTTTTGATTTCACAAAAGATGTGGACGAGGAGAGCCGGAAAACGGAAAGAATGCGGACAGGTCTTGGGGCAAAGCGAAAAGGCCGTGCAGAAAAGCAGACAAAATCTGCGGGGATACCGGCCGGTTTGTAGAATGGTGGCATACGAAAGAAAAGGAATCTGCGGAGCATTTGGGTTATAATCGTCTCAGAAATCTGGAGAGTCTTTGAATCCCGGATACCGGCGGGCTGGGGGATCAAAAGAACAAGTAGGAGGATGAGATATGTTAAAAGTAATATGTGATGCAAATGTAATTTTTTATCTGATGCTGGCGGTCGGCATCACGGGCATCCTGGCAAAGGCGGTCAGCCGCACTTCAGTCAAACGACTGCTGCGGGCATCGGCGGGGATGCAGAAGAGTACACACAGATTGATGAAACTGGTGCGGGCAAAATATGAACATGCCTGCCTGGCGCATAATACGGTGGACAATACGGATGTGTTTGTGGAGCGCTTCTTATATGAATATCGCCCCTTTGTGTTTCGATTGTGCACCTGGAGACAGATCCAAAAACAAGGACTTTGGCTGACGGCAATTTTGGCAGGATGCGGGATGACGCTGCAGTACCATACATATGGCATCGGAGAGGGAATGTATCAATATGCGGCAATCGGAGTGGCAGAGATGATTCTTCTGGCAGCGGTATTCGGGATGACGAATGAGCAGGAACGGATGAGGATGGTACAGATTTATATGGTCGATTATCTGGAGAATATCCAGTCACACCGTCATCAAAAGATCAAGGCCTATGAAAAAGAAAAATTGGATATTATCAACCCGGAAGTATTTGCACAGCCGCTGGAAAAAAACGGGACAGACAATACAGAGTCTGAAAAGACGGCGGGAAGAGAGAGACTGGCTATCAATATAGAGGAAACGCCGCAAAAAGCAAAGAAGGAGGACGTATCAAAAAAACGGCTGCACTTTTCAGAAAGGAAGGCGGCAGCGGTCAAAGATGCAGCCCGGGCAATGAGCAGAAATGCAGAGAAAGAGGAGAAAGAAAAAATCGTTGAAAAGAATGCCGAAAAAAATGCAGCAGTGGTGAAAGCGGCGGAAAATAAAGAAGCAGATGAAACAGCAGTGAAAGTGGAAGCAATACGTCACATACTGGAAGAGTTTTTAGCTTGATAACGCAGAAGGAATTTGTTAAAATAAGAACAAAGTTAAGAAAAACCTAAAGAATCAGAAAAAGAACCAGAGAGAGGAAGGATCATGATGACAAACGGAGTTGTCTTTGAGTATTCAAAAACGAGTGAATTTATCCAGGAGCATGAACTGCAGTTTATGCAGCAGTTTGCCGAGCAGGCAAAGGAGACCCTGGTATCCGGAACGGGTGCAGGAAACGATTTCCTGGGCTGGATCGATCTTCCGGAAACGTATGATAAAGAAGAATTTGGAAGAATCCAGAAAGCGGCAGAAAAAATCCGCAAGGATTCGGAGGTGTTGTTGGTCATCGGAATCGGAGGCTCTTATCTGGGAGCCAGAGCGGCCATCGAATTTTTAGGACATAGCTTTGCCAATATGGTGTCAAAGGAGATTCGAAAGGCACCGGAAATCTATTTTGTCGGAAACAATCTAAGCAGCAGTTACATACATGATCTGCTGGATGTGGTAGGCGACCGGGATTTTTCTATCAATATGATCTCCAAATCCGGCACCACGACGGAACCGGCCATCGCTTTCCGCGTGTTTAAAGAGTTGATGGAGAAAAAATACGGCAAAGAAGAAGCGGCAGGGCGTATTTATGTAACGACGGATAAAGCCAGAGGTGCATTGAAAAAAGTGGCAGATGAAGCCGGATATGAAAGCTTTGTGGTACCAGATGATGTAGGTGGAAGATTTTCTGTACTAACTGCAGTAGGTCTTCTTCCGATCGCTGTCAGCGGAGCCGATATCGAACAGCTGATGGCAGGCGCAGCGGCAGGCCGTGAGCTTGCAAAAAATCAGCCATTTGCGGAAAATGCGGCTTTGCAGTATGCGGCAGTCCGCAACATTTTGCTGCGGAAAGGCAAACAGATCGAGGTTTTGGCAAATTATGAGCCAAGTCTCCACTATGTTTCCGAATGGTGGAAGCAGCTTTACGGAGAAAGTGAAGGAAAGGATCAGAAGGGAATTTTCCCGGCAGCAGTGGATCTGACCACAGATCTGCATTCCATGGGACAGTTTATCCAGGATGGAAACAGAACCCTGTTTGAAACCGTTTTGCATGTGGAGAAGCCGAGAGCAGAAGTAGTACTTCAGGAAGAAGCGGTGGATCTGGACGGTCTGAATTATCTGGCAGGTAAAAAAGTAGATTTTGTCAACCAGAGTGCGATGAACGGAACCATGCTGGCGCATACGGACGGAGGCGTGCCGGTGCTTCAGGTAACGATCCCGGAGCAGAGCGCTTACTGTTTGGGACAGCTGTTCTATTTCTTTGAATTTGCCTGTGGCGTCAGCGGTTATCTGCTGGGTGTGAATCCGTTTAACCAGCCGGGTGTGGAGAGCTATAAGAAGAACATGTTTGCACTGCTTGGAAAACCGGGTTTTGAAAAAGAGAGAGAAGAGCTTCTCAAAAGACTGTAAGTATTAAAAAGTGTTGCAGCCTGCATAAAAGTATAAAAAATAATTGGGCGAAAGTCCTCTTCTGCGGCAGGGAAACCTGTTTTGCAGAGGAGGACTTTTCTGGTTTACAACGGAAAACTGCCGTGCTAAAATAAAATCCGTAATAAGAAATGGAGATTACAGGAAAGAATCAGGATATGCAGGAGGAGAAAGAATGATTCAATTATATAAAAACGGAGCGTATCTTCTGAACGGAACGGAGATCCTGGAAGAGAAAAAGGCAGGAGAGGCAGTGCTTCCGAAAGAAGAAGCGGCCAAAAACACATTGGCTTACCGGATTTTGGAGAAGCATAATGTTTCCGGCAACATGAAAGAACTTCAGATCAAATTTGATAAATTGACATCCCATGACATTACGTTTGTGGGTATCATTCAGACAGCCAGAGCATCCGGCCTGGAGCGTTTCCCGATCCCGTATGTACTGACGAACTGCCACAATTCACTGTGTGCGGTGGGCGGGACCATCAACGAAGATGACCACATGTTTGGACTGACTTGCGCCAAGAAATACGGCGGGGTCTATGTACCGCCTCATCAGGCCGTCATCCATCAGTTTGCAAGAGAGATGCTTTCCGGCTGCGGAAGGATGATCCTGGGATCAGACAGCCACACCCGTTACGGCGCTTTGGGAACCATGGCCATGGGAGAAGGCGGACCGGAGCTGGTAAAACAGCTGCTGAATAAAACCTATGATATCAAGATGCCTGGTGTTGTCGGCATTTATCTGGACGGAGAGCCTATGAAAGGCGTCGGACCGCAGGATGTGGCGCTGGCCATCATCGGAGCTGTGTTTGAAAACGGATACGTAAAGAATAAAGTCATGGAATTTGTGGGTCCCGGAATCAGCAAACTGAGCGCAGATTTCCGGATCGGCATCGATGTGATGACGACAGAGACGACTTGTCTGTCTTCCATCTGGAGAACGGATGAAAAGATTGAAGAATTTTATGAGATCCACGGAAGATCCGGAGAGTATCGGGAGTTGAACCCGGGTGCCTGTGCATATTATGACGGAATGGTTTATGTGAACCTCAGCGAGATCAAGCCGATGATCGCAATGCCGTTCCACCCAAGCAATGTTTATACCATTGATGAAGTGAATGCAAATTTGAAAGACATTCTGCACGATGTGGAAGAAAAAGCGAAAGTCAGCCTGGAAGATGCGGTAGAGTATTCGCTGCAGGACAAGATCGTAGACGGAAAATTCTATGTAGAGCAGGGAATCATCGCCGGTTGTGCAGGCGGTGGCTTTGAGAACATCTGTGCAGCGGCAGATATTATAAAAGGAAAGAGTATCGGGGCGGATGAATTTACATTCAGTGTTTATCCGGCCAGCACACCGATTTACATGGAACTGGTGAAAAACGGTGCAGTAGCAGATCTGATGGAGGCAGGAACCATCGTGAAGACAGCCTTCTGCGGTCCGTGCTTCGGAGCAGGAGACACACCGGCCAACGGCGCCTTCTCGATCCGTCATTCCACCAGAAACTTCCCGAACCGGGAAGGTTCCAAGCTGCAGAACGGCCAGATCGCATCGGTGGCATTGATGGATGCCAGATCGATTGCAGCCACAGCGGCAAACAAAGGCTTCCTGACACCGGCTACGGCCATGGATGTCCAGTACAAAGGACAGAAATATCATTTTGATGCAAGCATTTACGCAAACCGGGTATTTGACAGCAAGGGCGTGGCAGATCCGTCTGTGGAGATTAAATTCGGACCGAACATCAAGGATTGGCCGGCAATGGCTGCACTGCCGGAGAACCTGCTCCTGAAGGTGGTATCGGAGATCCACGATCCGGTAACGACGACAGACGAACTGATTCCGTCCGGAGAAACTTCCTCTTATCGTTCCAATCCGCTTGGCCTGGCAGAGTTTGCCCTTTCCAGAAAGGATCCGGAGTATGTAGGACGGGCAAAAGAAGTGCAGAAAGCAGAAAAGGCCATCGAGGCCGGACAGTGCCCGTTGGAAGTATTGGAGGAATTAAAGCCGGTCATGGCAGAGGTGCAGAAACAGTTCCCGCAGGCCGGAAAAGGCAATCTGGGTATCGGCAGCACGATCTTTGCAGTAAAACCGGGTGACGGTTCCGCCAGAGAACAGGCAGCTTCTTGTCAGAAGGTGCTGGGAGGCTGGGCAAATATTGCCAATGAATATGCGACGAAGCGTTATCGTTCCAACCTGATCAACTGGGGAATGCTTCCGTTTCTGACGGATGCAGACCACGAGGCACTGCCGTTCCGCAATGGAGACTACATTTTCGTGCCGGAGGTGCGCAAGGTGATCGAAGAAAAAGCGGAAAAGGTAAAAGCTTATGTGGTAAGAGATGGTCTGCAGGAGATCGAATTGAGACTGGGAGATATGACGGACGCAGAAAGAGAGATCATCCTGAAAGGATGTCTGATCAATTACTATAGAGGATAAATGGTCGTAGGACGCGGAGGACAGAGATGGAACTGCATTTGGAGCAGAGTCAGAAGCAGATCCTGTCACAGCAGATGATACAATCGGTGCAGATTTTGCAAATGACAACGCAGGAATTAACAGAGTATATGAAGCAGGAGGTTCTGGACAATCCGGTGTTGGAGCTGGAACGGACGGAGCCTGAGGATCGTGGGGAGGAGCTGCTTCGGAAGCTGGAATGGCTGGCCGGTCTGGATGAACAGAACCGTTCTTATTACAGGTATGACCGGGAGGATGCAGAAGAGAATAACGGTCTGAACAACCTGAGTGCCAAGCCGGCAGAGCGTCTGGAAGACTATTTGCGGGCGCAGCTTTTGGGAGCGGGCTACGGAAAAAAGGATTCGGAGATTTTTGATTACGTGATCCACTGTCTGGATGCGCGGGGATATTATACAGAATCTGAGGATGCTTTGGCAGAACAGCTGGAGATTTCAAAGGAAGAGGCAGAAAAGGCTTTGGAAATCCTGCGGGATCTGGAGCCCTTTGGGGTCTGTGCCCGTGATCTGAGATCTTGTCTGTTAAAGCAGATCGAGAAGCGGGCGGACTGTGGGGAGACGGAAGAGAAGATCGTCTCCGGATATCTGGAACTTTTGGGAAAGAACCAGCTGCCCCTGATCGCGCAGAAACTGAAGCTGTCCTTGGAAACGGTGGCCCGGGCGGCAGAACGGATCCGAACTTTAAATCCCAAACCTGCCCAAGGTTTCGATAACGGAGAGCCGTTTCGATACGTGGTTCCGGATGTGACGGTCGTCAAATTTAAAGAGCGTTTTGAGATTTTGCTGAATGATTATGCCTGCCCGGTTTTGCGGATCCGATCAGATTATCGGGAAATGCTGGAAAGCGATTGCGGAGAAGACGTGAAGACATATCTGGAGGAACGGCTCCGGCATGCCGAACGTTTGCAGGATTGTATACAAAGACGAAATACGACACTGCTCTCTTTGATGGAGACGATCCTGGCGGAACAGAAAGTCTTTTTCCTGACCGGGAAAAAGGAACTGCGGCCGTTTCGGATCCAGGAAGCTGCCAAGCGGATGGGCGTGCATGAATCAACGGTCAGCAGGGCGCTGCACGGAAAATATGTGCAGTGCTGCTGGGGAATTTACCCTTTAAGTTTTTTCTTTCCGAAAGGGATCGGAAAATCTGCGGACCGGCAGGAGATCACAGCAGATCAAGTGAAGAAAGAGATACAAATACTTGTATCACAAGAAAATCCTAAAAGCCCATATAGTGATCAATACTTGGCAGAATTGTTGGAAGAGCGAGGAATAAAAATATCCCGGAGAACAGTGGCAAAATACCGGGAGGATATGGGGATCAAAAACGCCAGAGAGCGGAAATTATTTTTATAAGAGAACGAAGAATAAAACACTCTATATTGCAGAAGGGCAGCGTCCCGGACAGCGGTATAGAGTGTTTTATTGCAGTTGCAAAATATGGTAAAATGAATGCAACACTTTATGCTTTTTCAGACTCTTGTATAGGAAGAGAGAAAAAGGTCTGCTTTTGAGGAAGGGAGGCACCGATGTATAAATATGAGGAGACAGACCGGCCCTGGATCCGGAAAGCGAAAAGGGGTAATGCAGAGGCATTCGCCTGGCTTTATGGAAAGATTTATCGGGATCTGTACCATTTTGCGCTTTACATGATGAAACAGGAGCAGGAAGCGGAAGATATGGTGAGCGAAGCGGTAACGGCAGCGTTTGCCAACATAGAAAGTTTGAAGAAGGAAGAGGCTTTTGGCAGCTGGATGTTCCGGATACTGGGAAACTGCTGTAAAAAGAAACTTTTGAAGGATCAGGAGGAACGGGCATATCTGACAGCGGCATCTCCGTCGGAGAAAACAGCGGAAGTACCGGCGGCAGAGACGATGAAAGATCATGAGGCCGATCTGGATGTCCGGGCAGCGTTTATGGCACTGACAGAGGAAGAACGCCTGATCGTAGGCTTTTCGGTGTTTGCCGGGTATAAAAGCCCCGAAATCGGAGAAATGCTGGGAATCAAAGCGGTGACAGTGAGGTCTAAAAGAAGCAGGGCATTTCAGAAAATGAAAGAGCGTCTGGGAGAGGAGAGTTTTTATGGAGCATAAAGAATACGAAGAAAATATTCAGCGGTCAGATTTGTCAGAAGAAGAAAGAAAAACGGCTGAAAAGATGATAGAAGCGATGCAGGAAGAACCGGTACCGGAGAAATTGGAGCCGCAGGCGATCCGGGAGAAGCTGGAGAAGCAGAAAAAGCAGCAGAGAGGAAGCAGCTTTGGCAACAAGTCCTGGAGCACGCCGGTGCTGGCAGCAGCCTGTACAGCGATCGTGATCGGACTGGGCGGTTTTGGCCTGTGGCAGAGCCAGAAGGATGCAGGAGGAACGCAAAAAACAGCAGGCGGGCAAACTGCACAGGAAAACACCGATTCGGCAGAGGCGCTGGTGGCGGAAGCCGGGTTGAAAAGCGCGGATGATTATGACATGATCTATGGGTATCTCCAAAAGACGGAGGATAACGGATATGTGGTCTATGACGATGCAAGTACGCTGGAATCCACGGCGGATAGCGGCACGGAATCTGCGGTACCGGGAGCGAAGGAGATCGGCTCTGCGTCCGACCAGGCAAGAGCGAGCGCAGATTATTCGGATACCAATGTGCGGGAAGAGGGCGTCGGGGAAGCTGATGTGGTGAAGACCGACGGCAGTTACCTGTATATTTTAAAAGGAAAACAGATCCGGATCGTGGACGTGAGAGGCCGGGAAATGAAAGAAGCAGGCAAGATCGTTTTTGATTCGGATGCAAGTGTGGCAGAGCTTTATGTAGCCTCCGGTAAGCTGACCGTTTTTTATACCAGGGGAGAATATGAGGAAACAGACAGCGACGGTTACGGCGACGGATACAAGGAATATACGATCGCAGAGACCTTTGACGTATCAAACCCGTCGGAGGCCAAAAGTCTGGGGCAGGTAAAGCAGAGCGGAAACTATGATTCTGTCCGGATCAATGGCGATTATTGCTATCTGTTCAGCAATTATTATGTTTCCGTATACGGCAAAGAGAAAAACCCGAAAGATTATGTGCCGCTGGTGCAGGGAGAATTATTGGAAAGTAAAGCGGTGTATATGCCGCAGCTGAGCAGCGGGAATCAATTTCTGGTGGTGACAGCATTTTCCCTGAAAGACCCGGAAAAAGTGCTGGACAGCAAAGCGGTGCTTTCCTCCTACGGAAGCAGGTGTTATGTCAGCGGTGAAAATATTTATGTCTATGAATACATTTACAACGAAAAAGAAGATTACGATCAGACGTCTATCCGGAAGATCTCTTATAAAGACGGAGATTTAAAGGGTGTGGCGCAAGTCAAGGTCTGGGGAAGCATAAAAGACAGTTTTTGCATCGATGAATATGACGGAAAGCTGCGGATCGTGACTACGGTAGAACCCATTGTGCATTATGACAGCGGATTTTTGAACGGAGCCAAAACCTCGGAACAGGCGGATCCGTTCGCTTCCAATGCACTTTATATTTTGGATGAAAAGTTGGAAACCATAGGAAAGATCGAAAAACTGGCACCGGATGAGCAGGTGTATTCCGCCCGTTTTATGGGTGAGATCGGCTATTTTGTCACCTATGAGCAGGTGGATCCGCTGTTTTCCGTAGATCTTTCGGATCCGAAGAAACCAAAGGTGTTGGGAGCCCTGAAGATCCCGGGATTTTCCAGCTATCTGCATCCATATGGAGAAGGGAAGCTTTTGGGGATCGGAATGGACGCCGACTTGGGCGGCGTGACAAACGGCGTAAAGCTGTCGATGTTTGATATTTCAGATCCGGAAGATGTGAAAGAGGAAAAGAAAGAGATTTTTGAAGATGCATATACGGCGGATGTGATATATAATTATAAAGCAGCCCTGATCGATCCTAAGCGTAACCTGATCGGATTCGCGGTGGATGAAGGAGAACGGCACTATTATGTATATTCCTATGATCCGGAGAATGGATTTGTCTGCAGGCTGGATAAGGAGTTGAGTGGGTATACGTACGATATAAGAGGGCTGTATATAAACGATGTACTGTATTTGGTAGAAGGAGGGGCTGTAGAAGCCTTTGATCTGAATACGTTTGAAAAAATAGACGATATTGTGTTATAGTAAGGAGACATTATGATTTTTGACAC
Source organism: uncultured Mediterraneibacter sp. (assembly GCA_934418295.1). Classification (GTDB taxonomy): domain Bacteria; phylum Bacillota; class Clostridia; order Lachnospirales; family Lachnospiraceae; genus Mediterraneibacter_A. The sequence continues at coordinate 2,680 of CAKRWZ010000037.1, read as the reverse complement.
ACACGCACACTATAATGATGACCAGTTTGAGGAAGACCGGGAGACGCTTTTAGCGTCCATGGCGGCAGGCGGCGTGGGAACCATTGTCAATGCCTCTGCCTCGGTGGAGGATTGGGAAGCGGTTTTGGAACTGACTCGAAAGTATTTCTTTGTTTACGGGATGGTGGGAGTGCATCCGGATGAAGCGGGAACTCTGAACGCGGAAAATTTTTCCCGCATGGAGACGTTGCTGCAGCAGGAGAAAATGGTTGCGGTCGGAGAGATCGGACTGGATTATTATTGGGATAAAGAAACCCATGAATTGCAAAAATATTGGTTCTTGCAGCAGCTGGAGCTGGCAGAGCGTTTGCAAAAGCCGGTCAGTATCCACAGCCGGGATGCGGCGGAGGATACGCTGGAGATCTTGAAGGACCATGCAGGAAAGGGTAAGATGGTGTTACATTGCTATTCTTATTCACCGGAAATGGCGCGGGAATACATCAAAATGGGATATTATCTGGGCGTGGGTGGTGTCGTCACCTTTAAAAACGGGAAAAAGCTGAAAGAGACCGTAAAGGAAACGCCGATAGAGCGGATTCTGCTGGAGACGGACTGTCCCTATCTTTCACCGGAGCCAAACCGGGGCAAACGGAATTCTTCTCTGAACCTGCCTTATGTAGCGGAGGCGATCGCGGAGTTGAAAGGGATGACAGTCGAGGACGTGATCCGGATCACAGAAGAAAATGCAAGAGACTTTTTTGGTTTATGCCAGGAATGAGGAAAGGAAGAGAGCATGAAACAGCCGACACTTGGAAACCCGCAAAATACAATAGAAGTGCTGCAGAAATATCAGTTCACGTTCCAGAAAAAATTCGGACAGAATTTTCTGATCGATACGCATGTGCTGGATAAGGTCATCCGCGCGGCGGAGATCACAAAAGACGATATGGTGCTGGAGATCGGGCCGGGGATCGGGACAATGACGCAGTATCTTTCTTGTGCAGCGGGCAAAGTGACGGCGGTGGAGATCGACAAGACCTTGATCCCGATCTTAGAAGATACGCTGGAAGGGTTTGACAATGTAACAGTTTTAAACGAAGATATCCTGAAAGTGGATATTGCCCGTCTGGTGGAGGAGCAGAACGGCGGACGCCCCATCAAGGTGGTGGCCAATCTGCCTTATTATATTACGACACCGATCATTATGGGGCTGTTTGAGCAGCAGGTGCCGGTCAAAAGCATTACGGTAATGGTACAAAAAGAAGTGGCGGACCGGATGCAGACAGGACCGGGTTCTAAGGATTACGGGGCGCTGTCTTTGGCGGTACAATATTATGCAAAGCCGTATATTGTGGCAAATGTCCCGCCGAACTGTTTTATCCCGCGGCCGAAAGTGGGCTCTGCGGTGATCCGGCTGGAGCGGTACGAAAAGCCGCCGGTACAGGTGGAGGATGAAAAGCTGATGTTCCGGCTGATCCGCGCATCGTTTAACCAGCGGCGCAAAACTTTGGCCAACGGGCTGAAAAATTCACCGGAACTGTTCTACGGAAAGGAAGAGATCGAACAGGCGATCCAAGAGCTGGGACGGGGAGCAACGATCCGGGGCGAAGCGTTGTCTTTGGAAGAATTTGCGGCTCTGTCGAATATTCTTTCTAAAATAGGATAACGGCTTGCTTTTGCCTGTGGCAGCGAGTACAATATTTTTAGGCCGGGTGATCGATCCGGATAGATTATTTTGTGATACGGAGAAATGAAGATGAATTTTTTAGAAGAACGTATTTTAAAGGATGGCATCGTAAAAGAGGGAAATGTTTTAAAAGTAGACAGCTTTTTGAACCATCAGATGGACATTGATCTTTTCAATCAGATCGGAGAAGAGTTTAAGCGCAGATTCGAGGGCAAACAGATCGACAAGATCATGACCATAGAAGCTTCCGGGATCGGCATTGCATGTATAGCAGCTCAGCAGTTCCATGTACCGGTGGTGTTTGCAAAAAAGGCAAAAAGTATCAATATAGAGGGCGAAATGTATGTGGCAGAGGTAGAGTCCTTCACCCATAAGACTCGCAATCAGGTGATCGTGGCGAAAAAGTTTCTGAACGAAGGAGAGCATCTGCTTTTGATTGATGATTTCCTGGCCAACGGATGCGCGCTGCAGGGATTGATCCAACTGGCAAATCAGGCGGGAGCCACGGTGGAAGGCATCGGGATCGTCATCGAAAAAGGCTTCCAGGCCGGTGGAAGAATGATCCGCAATATGGGCTATCAGTTGGAATCGCTGGCGATCATAGAGAGCATGGACAGCGAGACGAACAGTATTGTGTTCCGGGAACAGACGGAAGCGGAGTGAGTGGATAAAAAGCAATAGAAGTAGAAAGCAATGAGAGATAAAAGTCATACACAAATGTGTATGGCTTTTTGTATATGGTAATTATGCCGTATTTTTACATCATCAGGAACTATGGATTGAAAGGCAGGAGTGTGATGATATAATAAAAAACAAGACGAATAAAGTGCGTGGAAAACAAATTAGGAAACAGGATCATGGAATAGGAGGTGCACTTTTATACGAATGAAAGGAGACATGCATGACGATAGATCAGGTGATAGGTAAATTTAATACAACCCCCTTTTTGTTTGTGGGCTCGGGGATGACTAGACGATATTTGGGATTACCGGATTGGAAAGGGTTGTTAGAGCA
>CAKRWZ010000036.1 GCA_934418295.1 uncultured Mediterraneibacter sp. | reverse complement strand
TATCTTCCAGCCCGCCGATCATACGGAGAATCGTGGATTTCCCGCATCCGTGGGGTCCGTAAAACGCCAGAAGTTCTTTGTCGGCAACGTCCAGACACACGTCTTTTACAGATGCGAAACCGTTTGGATAGGTTTTGCATAAATGTTCCAGTTTCAGTCCAGCCATGAGAATTCCTCCTTCCAATTATATTATATGCTGATTTTAGCACAAGCCGGATATTTATACAAATTTTTCGGGGAAGGGAAGAAAAGACCGTATATCCGTTTCGGTTTTTTCATATTTATGCTGTAACGGGGGCGGAAGGAAAAGGGCAACGAGGATGCAGCTTTTTTTATACATATCAGATTTTATCGTTCCGTTTTTGATCCTGGGGATCGTGGTTTATGGGATCCTGAAGAAAGTAGAGGTATACGATGCGTTTATCAAAGGGGCGAAAGAAGGATTTCTGACGGTGATCCGGATCATGCCGACGATGATCGGGCTGATGATCGCGGTAGGGATTCTTCGTACCTCTGGTTTTTTGGAGTTTTTGGCAGGGATGCTGGGAAAAGTAACGGTTTGCTTTGGCTTTCCGGGCGAGCTGGTACCGTTGACGTTGGTGAAAATGTTTTCTTCTTCGGCGGCAACGGGGCTGCTGCTGGATCTTTATCGGGAGTACGGCACAGATTCTGTGATCGGGCGGATCGCGTCGATCAGCATGTCCTGCACGGAAACGATTTTTTATACCATGAGCGTATATTATATGACGGCAAAGGTGACGAAGACCCGTTATACGGTAAAAGGGGCGATGCTGGCCACAGCGGCAGGGCTGGCAGCCAGTGTGGTTTTGGCGTCAGCCATGTAAAACAAAAATCATACCGGGACGCAAAGGGCATAAAGTGTATAAAGTCTATCTGGAAGGAATTACATGAAAAAAGCGAGAAGAATCCTGGCCATAGCAGGATTGTTTGTTTTTCTGTTGGCGGGCTGCGGGGCACCGTCCCAAAATGCGGATGCGGAATTTGAGGCGTTTACCAGGGAACTGTTTTGCAGCGAAGTGTCTTCCAATACGCTTACACTCCATTATTCTTTGCAGGATCCGCAAAATTATCAGGTGGAGACGAAAGAAATTTCCCTGGGAATGTTTGAAACGGACGAAAAAAGTAGTAAGGCAGGGATCGAGAATCTGTCTGCTGCGTTGGAGCAATTTTCATACAAACAATTGAAGCGGGAAAACAGACTGACCTATGACGTGATCAAAAGTTTCCTGAAAACGGCAGAAAGGGGAAGTGATTACTTATTGTATACAGAACCGATGAACGTAGTCAGCGGAGTGCAGACGCAGCTGCCGGTCCTTTTGGCAGAATACGGTTTCCGGGACAGGCAGGATGTGGAGACTTATCTGAAATTGTTGGAAAAGGTCCCGGAATATTTAGAGTCGTTGGCAGCTTTTGAGCAGAAGAAAGCGGATGCAGGATTGTTTATGTCGGCGGAACAGGCGCAGACAGTGGCGGAGCAGTGTAACGCTTTTGGAAAAGAAAAGGAAAACCATTATCTGATCACGTCTTTTGTGGAAAGGGTAAAAGGGGTGTCGGAGCTTTCGGAAGAGGAAAAAAGCCGTTATATGCAGGAAAATGCAGCTTGCCTGGAAAATGCGGTTTTTCCGGCTTATGAAAAGCTGGCGGAAACAATAGAACGGCTGAAAGATTCCGGCAAAAATGAAAAAGGGCTATGTTTTTTGCCGAAAGGAAAAGAATATTATGAATATGTGGTAGAAAAAGAGACTGGATCTGAAAGAGGGGTACAAAATCTGGAAAAAATGGCAAAGGCACAGATTTTGGAGGATCTCCAGGGGATGCAGAAAGCGGTCGGAACGGACACCTTGCAAGAGTCCTCGGCGCAAACCGGTGAGAGGGAAGAAGAACGGATGGTTTCCCGCTCTCTTTTGATCTTGGGGGATCTGGAGGAGAAGATCCGGGGGAAATTTCCGAAGCTTCCGGAAACGCAGACCCGGGTAAAATTGGTGCCGGAGGCTATGCAGCAGCATTTGAGCCCGGCATTTTACATGATTCCGGAGATCGATCATCTCAGCGAAAATGTGATCTATCTGAACCCGGGATATATGCAGGACAACTTGTCCCTGTATACAACATTGGCACACGAAGGTTTTCCGGGCCATTTGTACCAAACGGTGTATTATGCTTCCAAAGAGCCGGATCCGGTGCGGAGCGTTTTTGATTTTGGCGGTTACACCGAGGGCTGGGCAACCTACGCAGAAATGTGCAGTTATTATTTGACGGGACTGGAAAAAGCGGATGCAGCCTTTTTACAAAAAAATGCGTCTGTGATGCTGGGGCTCTATGCGCTGGCAGATATGGGGGTCCATTATGACGGATGGTCAGAAGAAGACACCCTGGAGTTTTTTTCTGCTTATGGGATCGATCAGCCCGAGACCGTTTCCCGCATCTGGCAGCTGATTATCGGAGACCCGGGAAATTATCTGAAATATTATATCGGTTATCTGGAATTTCTGGAGCTGAAAAAGAATTATATGGCAGAAAATCCGGATACGTTTTCCCAGAAAAGTTTCCACAAAAGCGTGTTGGACGTAGGACCTGCGCCCTTTGCGGTGGTGGAAAAATATATGAAAGAATAAGGCGGGAATAACCGGTAGACAAATAAAAAGGGCTATGCTACTATGAAGAAAAGCATTCTGTTTTCTTATCTTCATTCATTTCTATCGTTCCAAAGCGGGCGTCAATCATCTGAAACAGCTCAAGAAATCTCAATGCTTTCCTTTTATAACAAAAGCAGAGAGATGACGCCTGAGCCGATGGAAGTGGCATGTGACAAGTAGGCTGCAGCCAGAAATGATGGTAGGATTCGAATAACAAAAGAACAGACGAAATCTCCTGCGAAATTCACGATTTAAGGAGGTTCTGTCATGAATGACCAGAAGTTATCGTTACCTGTCAACCGTCAGTATAAGGCTCGGATTTTTGAAATGCTGTACCAGGATAAAAAGGAATTGCTGAATCTATATAATGCAGTCAATGGAACGGCTTACCAAGACCCGGAATTGCTGGAGATCAACACATTGGAAAACGCAATTTATATGGGAATGCACAACGATGTTTCCTTTGTGATCGGCTGTGTGGTGTCGTTGTATGAACACCAATCCACCTTCAGCCCGAATCTTCCGCTCCGCTTTCTGCTTTATATGTCCGACTTGTATTCTCGGATTACGAAAGATGCGAATTTGTACGGAGAGAAACAGGTGAAAATACCGACGCCGAAATTTTTGATCTTTTATAACGGGATTGCCAAACGGCCGGAACGAGCCATTACAGAATGTATCAGAGAAGGAATTCTCGCAGAATTTTTAAGTGCGCATCGATCGGAGGCGAAAAAAGTGAGTATTTATGAGTATGATGAAGAGAAGCATATGCGGATGGAACGAGAGGAGTCCTATGCGGAGGGAGTGAAGCAAGGGATTGAGCAGGGGATAAAAGAAGGGGTACAGCAAGGGATAAAAGAAGGTGTGCAGCAGGAAAAACTGCAGACGATCCGAAAGATGCTTTTAGATGGTTTACCGACGGAAAAGATCAAACAGTACACAGATGCAGCGGATGAGGAAATCACAAAGGCGAAGAGTGGTCTGTAATAAAATGAAGAAACTGAAAAAAACAGTATGAAAAAGGCTCCCTCAGGACGGTAACGCGAGATGAAAACGCACTTTCTGTCCTGAGGGAGTCATTTAATTCTGCCAGCGAATTTCCCCTTTTGTGAGCAGTGGGTAGCGGAAGAGTCCGGCGGTATCCAGATTTTCCCGATGCATATCGACAGCGCAGATTTGGTGGTTTTCGTAGGTGTTATAGTAGTAGATCCCGCGGTTTGTATTGCAGCAGGAGGTGTAGATGGTGATTTCGTACTTATCGCCGGGCAGCCGGCAGCAGCCGCGTTGCTGTTCAACGGAGCCCAGGATGTGGAAAAATTGGCTGACACTTTCCGCTTCGGAATCTCCGGAAACAGAGTTGCCTTTTACGAAGGCGGCCCGTACAAAGCGAGAGGAAGAGGAAAGGTCACCCGGCAGTCCGATGGCACCCATGCCCCGGCTGTATTCGTCCAAATCCAGGTCATTGCAGAAGGTGTTTTCCGGAGAGGCAGGCGTCAGATGCATGTAATCGTTCAGGCGGAAGCACTGTTGCGGAAAAGGTGGATTGTTGGTGAGTACGCCGGCAGGATTTTCGTATAGGTGCAGGCCGTCTTCCACGCATTCTAAGGTGACAGAGCGGGAAGCGTCTGCCAACAGCCAGTGAAGCGGGGAAGAAGGCAGCTGTTCGCTGAACGGAAAATCTGTAATCCGGGCGTTTTTCAGGAAGGCTTCGGCCTCATCCACGGAAGCGCACTGGCTCAGCAACAGCGGGATCAGCTCAAAAGAAGGGATGTCTTCTTTTTGCCCCTGCTCTTTTTGATACACACAATTTCCGGCAAAGCGGAGGCCGGCAATTCCTAATCCCTTTTCATTGACTGCATCATAATACAAGGGATAGTTGTCTGCGACGTGCGCCATACCGATCATAGCATAATGATTGGGAATCGTGCCTGCATTTCGAAAATGGAAAGGGTAGTTGCGGGGCGTGATGGTGATTTCATCCCCATAAGAAAATTCAAAATCCAGGTTGCGGCCGAAATAAAAATCTTTTGTCTGATAAACTGCTGCTGTACACATATGAGAAGGCTCCTTTTAGTTCTTTTGATCGTTTGGGTTTGTGATTGATTTCGTATTTTGTATTATAACGCGTCAGAGGAAATTGTAAACCGTTACAAACTTAAATTTCAAACTAAAAAAGATCCACCGGATCTTTTTGTCGTATGCTTGGCAACGAAATTCAGCGCCGATCTTTTAATCGGCAATAAATGATTGCAGTCAATGTGCTGCAGGCGGTGGCCAGGATGCCGGCGCCGACGATTCCGGCGGGATTGATGCTGCCGTACTGGCTTCGGTAAGCGATCACGTTGACCGGGATCAATTGTAAAGAAGAAATATTCAGGATCAAAAAAGTACACATTTCATTGCTGGCGGTGCCGCGGGGACGGGCAGGACCGGGGAGAAGTCCCCGGCGGCGTTCCTCTTCCAGGTGCTCCAGCTCGCTCATGGCTTTTAGACCCGCCGGTGTGGCGGCCCAGCCCAGGCCCAGAAAGTTGGCGATAAAATTGGCAGTGATGTGTTCTGCTGCTTTGTGTCCGGCAGGAATGCGGGGGAAAAGAATGCGGATCAGCGGCTGCAGCTTTTTGGCAGCCATCTGGAGAACGCCGGAACGGGAAGCGATCTCCATCAGGCCCATCCAAAAGGAAAGGATTCCGATCATCGTAATGCAGAGATTGACGGCTTCCCGGGAGGAATCCAGGGCAGCGTTTGTAATATCCGGCATTTTCCCGTTGAAGGCACCGAATACAATTCCGATAATGACCATAAAGGCCCATAGAAAATTCAGCATTTGCAGCTCCAAAAGTGTTTTTACAAAATATGCTGACAGGAAGAAAAAATATGCCTGTCGAGAAAAAAGGTTTTAAACAGGGGAGAAAAGGTTTAAAAAAGATGGAAAAAAGGTTTTTAGCAGAGAGCCGCACTGTACAAAGCGGGGGCTTTAAGGTATAATAGAAGTCTATGGCAAACAGGAGGTAGAGGAGTGTGGAACTATTCCGTATGATTTTACATGTTGTGGAACACAGCTTTGAGGATTGCATCAAAATGCTTCCATTCCTCTTTGCTGCTTTTTTGATTTTAGAGGCAGTGGAGCATTATGCAAAAGATAAAATGGAAAAAGCCCTGGTAAAGATCCGTTACGGCGGTCCCATAGCAGGGGCTGTTTTGGGGTGTGTGCCCCAGTGCGGATTTTCGATCATCGCAGCGGGGCTATACAGCGGCGGGATGATCACCCGCGGTACACTGCTGTCTGTATTTTTGGCGACGTCGGATGAGGCCGTATTGATTCTGCTGGGTCAACCGGGTGCAGGAAAAACGATCCTGCCGCTTTTGGGTGTGAAGATTTTGATCGCAGTGGTGGCGGGGTATTTGGTGGATCTCTTTGGCAGTCGGTCAAAACATCATCACGAAGAGCATGATATCGATGATATCTGCGTAGACTGCGGTTGTCATGATGAACACAGCGGGATCTTAAAACCGGCCTTGAAGCATACTGTGAAAGTGTTTGTGTTTCTGTTTTTATTTACGCTGGTGTTGGACGGAGCTATCGAACTGGCAGGGACAAAGAGGATTTCGGCGCTTCTTTTAAAGAACAGCATTTTTCAGCCATTTTTGGCAGCAGTGGTGGGCTTGATTCCAAACTGTGCGGCATCTGTATTATTAACAGAGCTGTATCTGGGAAAAATGATCAGTTTTGCTTCGGTTATCGCAGGATTGTGCACCGGGGCAGGATTAGGCATTCCCGTGTTGTTTAAAGTAAATCATCACAAAAAGGAAAATGTGACGGTATTGTTGTTATTGTACGGAATCGCCGTCGGCGCGGGTATCATCTTAGAGCTGGTCGGTTGATCTGAGGGGTACAAAAGAAAGGAAAGGACAGATTTATGGGGCAGAAGAAATTTCTTCTTTCTACGATGTCGCCAAAGGCGGCAGAGGTTGCAAAGGCAAACGGGCTGGGGCTGGAGATCGCAGAGTTTTGTACGGCCTTCAATTTTGACAAATATTTTGAGGAGACCAACCGGCAGGTGTGCCGGGAGATCGAAGGAGTGGAGCTGCTGACGTTCCACGCGGCATTTAATGAATTGTTTCCCTGTGCCATCGACTTAAAGGTGCGGGAGATCGCAGGTTTTCGTTATCGGCAGGCTATTGAGGCGGCCAAAGGTTACGGAACCGGAAAAGTGGTGATCCATTCAGGCTATACGCCGACCTTATATTACCCGATCTGGTTTGAAGAACAGTCCATCGAATTTTGGAAGGAATTTATACAGGATGTGCCACAGGACGTGACCATATGCGTGGAGAATGTATTTGAACAGGAACCGGAGGCGTTGCTTCATATTCTGGAACAGGTAAATGATCCCAGGTTCCGGATGTGTATGGACATCGGACATGTCAGTGCATATTCGGAGATACCGGTGACGGAATGGCTGGAAGCGTTTGCGCCGTGGATCGCACATTTCCATATCCACAACAACGACGGTACCGTGGATTCGCATCAGCCGCTGCCAGAGGGCAAGATCCCGATGAAGCAGGTGTTGACCCGGGCCATGGAGATCTGTCCGGGAGCGACCTATACTATGGAACTGATGGAGCCGGAGTCTTCCGTGGAATGGCTGAAGGCGGAAGGCTTTTTGGAGGAAGAAAAATGAGGATTCTGATACTGGGAGGTGCTACCAGCGGAAAATCCGATTTTGCGCAGGAATTGGCACTTGCTCTGGCAGGGACGGGAAAGCGTTACTATGTGGCGACGATGATCCCGGCAGACGACGAAGACCGTGCAAAGATCCGCAGCCATCTTCGCAGAAGAGACGGAATGGAATTTGAAACGGTGGAGCAGGGAAGACATATCTGTGAATGTCTGGAGCGCACAGATCCGGAGGGAACCTTTTTGCTGGACAGCCTGACGTCCCTGCTGACCAATGAATTGTTTCCCAGAGAAAAGAATTATATGCAGGATACAGAGAGTGCGGAGCAGTGCAGAAAAGATATGCTGGAGCTGACAGACCGGCTGGAAAACCTGGTGATCGTTGCGGACAATCTGTTTTTTGATGCGGTACATTACGATGCGGCGACGGACAGTTTCCGGCGCTTTTTAGGAGAAATCTGCTGCGAGCTGGCAGGAAAATGTGACACGGTGCTGGAAATGTCCTGCGGAAATCTGACGATACATAAAGGAGAATTGCCGAAATGAAACGAATTTTACATGCATTTGTGATGTGCCAGAGTATGTTTTGTGCCATTCCCTGTCCCGGTAAGATCTGGGATGAAAAGGCAAGACCGCTGATGCTGTTGTTTTTGCCGGTGGTAGGATTGGAAATGGGGCTGATCTGGGCCGGTCTGGCCTGGGCATGCAGGCATTGGGCGGTTCCCAAACTGGCAGCAGGCATGGTTTTATGTGCTTATTCTTATCTGGTGACCGGTTTTATCCATCTGGATGGATTTATGGACGTAAAGGATGCAGTTGGTTCTTGCAGAAGCCAAGAGGAACGGAAAAAAATCCTGAAAGATTCCCATGTGGGGTCTTTCGCGGTGATCGGATGTGTGCTTTTGCTGCTGGCAGACTTTGCGTTTCTCTCCAGTGCCTCCGGAGATTATCGGATCTTGATCTTGATCCCGGTGGTCAGCCGGTGCGGTTCTTCTCTAGCGGTAACGCTGCTTCGCCCCATATCGGTGAGCCAATATGCAGGAGCCTTTAAAGAAGGGGTGACAAAAGAGCAGCCGGTGATCCTGGCAGTCATGCTGGCGGCGGCAGTGGCGGTGGGATTTCTGATGTGCGGCAGGCTCGGTTTTGCCCTGGTGGGAGAAATCATCGTTTATCTGTGGGCGCTGCACAAAGGGGTACATTCCCTGGGGGGAATGAACGGAGACATTTCAGGCTATGCGCTGTCGATGTCTGAGCTGGCGGCAGTGGCGATATTTGCGTTTTTATAAAAGTGGTAAGGAGACGGACTATGCACTTTATTATCGGAGGAGCTTATCAGGGAAAGCTGACCTTTGCAAAAGAAAAATACGGATTTTCAGAAGAACAGATTTTTGACTGCGCCTGTGAGAATCTGGAGTTTTCCAGACCGTGTATCACGCATTTGGAGGAGTTTACCTACGGATGCGCCCAGAGAGGGGAAGACCCGGTGGCATATTTTAAAGAGCACAGGGACGAGTGGAAGGATTCGGTGCTGATCTGCCGTGACATTTCCGGCGGTGTGATCCCTATGGAATTGGCGGATCGGTTGTGGAGAGAAGCAACGGGACATCTGTGTCAGTATCTGTCGAAACAGGCAGATCACGTCAGCAGAATATTTTGCGGGTTGGAGCAGAGGTTAAAATGATCATTTATCTTATCAGACACGGGAAAACAAAGGGAACTGAGCAGCATCTTTATTGCGGAGCGACAGATCTGCCACTCTCGGAAAACGGCAGAAAAGAGCTGGAAGAAAATGGAAGGAGCCGAACAGAAGCGTTAAAATTAGACGGTTTTCGTTATATGACCAGCGGGATGAGACGGTGTAATGAGACGTTAAAGCTTTTGTTTGGAGATGTGGATTATCAAGAAAATCCGGAATTTCGGGAGATCAGCTTCGGAATCTTTGAAATGCACAATTATGAAGAACTGAAAGACCGCGCGGATTATCAGAAATGGCTGGATGAGGATCCGGAAAAGACGGCGCCGCCGGAGGGGGAAAGCGGAGAAGCTGTGCGAAAAAGAGTGCTGCACGCATTCGATGAGCTGGTGCAGGAGAAAAAAGATACGGTGCTGGTGAGCCATGGCGGGGTGATCTCCACGATCATGGAACATCTGTTTCCGGAAAAAGAAAAAAACAGGTATGAATGGCAGCCGAAACCTGGCGCGGGTTATCGCCTGGAACAGACGGCGGCCGGGGGCTTTACATATCAGAAAGTGATGGAAGAAAAGGAGAATTGATATGTCGTTGATCGACCAGAGCAGTAAAAGGCTGGAACGGCTGCTGCTTGCCCAGGTGTCCAGAAATGAAGTACAAGATTTTGTTAAGAAATATGCGCAGCCCTACCGGAAGTTGATGGCTTACTATCGGTGCGCCATGATGGAGGTTTCAACGAAATTTGATGTTTTAAATGAGGAATTGTCTCTGCAGTATGACCGTAATCCCATTGAAACAATCAAAACAAGACTGAAATCACCGGAGAGTATCCTGGAAAAAACCAAAAGAAAAGGGATCGATCTGACGGTAGATGCGATTGAAAAAAATATATATGACATTGCCGGAGTGCGTGTGATCTGCTCGTTTCCGTCCGACATTTATATGATGGCGGATGCGCTGCTGAAGCAGGATGACATTCGGCTGATCAAAGAAAAAGATTATATCAAACAACCGAAAGACAACGGGTATCGCAGTCTTCATCTGATCGTGGAGACTCCGATTTTTCTGCACGATGAAAAAAAGCTGATGAAGGTAGAAGTACAGCTCCGCACGATCTCCATGGACTGGTGGGCCAGCCTGGAGCATAAGATCAGCTACAAGAAGGATTATGTGATCACGGAAGAGCTGGAGCGGGAATTAAAAGCCTGTGCAGAGCTGGGGGCAGATCTGGATCAGAGAATGGAAAGAGTCCATAAGACAGTGGAGCCGGATGAGGCTTAAACAGAAGGGCAGAAAAGACGAGATCGGATAGAGGTTGGATAAAATGAAAGGAAAATTTATATTGTCGTGTGAATCGACGGTGGATATTCCTTATACATATATGAAAAAGAGGAATATCCCGGTTATTTTTTATGCTTACGAGGCAGAAGGCAGGCGTTTTACAGACGACATGGGAAGACATCCGGAAAAGCTGCAGGACTTTTATCGTTTGCTGGAAGAAGGAAAAAGACCGGTTACGGCACCGATCGAGGAGCAGGCATATGAGATGTTTTTTGAAAAGCTGATCCAGAAAGGGAACGTGCTGCACATTGCCTTTGGATCCGGCATGAGCATTTCTTTGTTTCATGCAGAAAAGGCGGCAGAAAAGCTGCGGAAAAAATATCCCGGCCGAAAGCTGCTTGTGATCGATTCCCTGTGCAGCTGCTGTGGCTATGGATTGTTGGTAGATGAAGCGGCAGATATGCGGGATGCAGGACATACCATGGGAGAAGTGCGGGACTGGCTGAAAGAAAACCGGCAACGCCTGCATCATCAGTTTTATACGACACAGCTGGATTATTATCGCAACAGCGGACGTATGGTCGGGGCAGCGGCGACAACAGCCGCATTGTTTGGCATCTGGCCCATCCTCCGGTTGGATGACCGCGGCAGGATCGTGGTTTATGATGCGGCAAGAGGAATGGACGAAGCAATCAAAATGACGGTGGATACTATGGAACAGCATGCGAGAGACGGACTGAAATATTCCGGGAAATGCTGGATCGCCCATTCGGATTGCCCGGAAGATGCAGAAAAAGCGAAGCAGGAGATCGCGTTCCGTTTTCCGAAGATCAAAGGCGAGATCCCGATCTGGAACATCGGGATGATCACGGCATCCCATTGCGGGCCGGGAACCTTGCTGGTCTGCTTCTGGGGAGATGAGCGCCCGAAAGAGCAGGAGCCGATGGCGGCAGCCATCGAAAGCGCAGTGCTCACGGCCCGGGGAGATATGGAGCTGTAAAACAATATTGCGACTAAAAATTTATAGAAAGACCGTTCTTGTGTCAACAGGAACGGTCTTTTCTCGTACTCGATCTCAATTCATTCACTTAATCGTCCAACTCGTGCATTTCGGTGGGCAGGTGTTTTCCGATGGTCAGATAGGGCTCAAATATAATGTAATAATCGCCGCAGGTGGTATAGACTCCGTATTTGGAGCGATAGCCTTCGACGGCATCCCGCAGGAATTCTTCGGTTACCTCCAGATATTCCGCGACTTCATGAAACTGGTGATAACCGTGGAGATAAGCATCAACCAGGTGCTGAAGGCTGAGCAGGCGCTTGTAGGACCACATGCGGGTCTGGTGCTCCTGCTTGCGGTTGCCAAGATCAGAAGGGTCCAGGATGTTTCCGAAGGACGTATAGTGGTGCCCCAACTCTTCTGCCAGAATGGAAGCCTTTTCTGCGCTGGTCTTCAGTCGGTTTGACAGTGCGATGTGATTGTCCATATACACGCCGAGCATCCTTCCCTGCAAAGGGAAATCTTCATCCACATCAATGTCTGCTGCCACAGCATCGTCCAACAATTCTTCGTATTTATTCAATTGCAGAACACTCCTTATATATTTCTTTTAGACATTTCTTTTTGAACGGATAAATTCAATATAGCGGGCGACGTCATCCAGCTCGTCCTGGGACAGATCATCTGTGTCCAGATGGGCGGCTATCGTAGTGGGAGTGAAGGGTTCCTCCGGAAGATCGGAGTGTCCAAGCAAAGCATCGATATCCACCTGAAAAAAATCTGCAATCTTGCCAAGCAGCTGAAAATCAGGCTCCCGCCGTCCCTGCTCGTACATACTGACGGCACTTTTGGAGATCCCGAGACGTTCTGCCAGGGCAGACTGAGATAAAGAATGCTCCGTTCGTAGTGTTTTTAAAATGGTAGCGAATTTGGCCATATTAGGGTTCCCTTTCTATTCTTTTTGAATAGGTTTGCTCTTAGTATACACGAAGCGTAGAAAAAAGTAAATGGAAAAAGTACACAAAATGTGCTTGACAATATAATACATATCGTGTACTATATGCGTACACGAAACGTGCACGAATCGTGAACAAAAAGAAAACGATCAAAAAGAAAAAGGAGGATTCAGAACATGAATCAGAATGTATTATATGAACTTTCAAAGAAAAGAGAGCAGTGTGTCAAGCATTTTCAGATGGAGGACGGAAGCCGGGCGGCGGTTCTCTATTCTTCCCCGGTCCATTATCAGGAAGAGGGAGAATGGAAAGAAATCGATAACCGCCTGGAAGCGGCAGAGCAGGACGGAAAAGAAGTGTATCGAAACAGAGCGTCCCGCGTACACGTAAGCTTTGCCAGAACAGCCGGATCCGATGACCTGGTCCGTGTAGAAAAGGATGGCAGCCAGGTATCCTGGAAGATGCTGCAGCCGGAATATGCATCTTTTTGCAGAAAGAATGCGGAAGAGATCGCGCTGATGGCAGCAGAGACAGAAGGGTTGCCGGAGGCAACGGCGCTCCAGAAAATGTCAGCCCCCAATCTGAACAGTGAGGGAAGCTATGAAAATATCCTGCCGGGTGTGGATCTGCAGTATTTGCTGCAGGGCGAGCGCATCAAAGAAACCATTTGCCTGCACAGCAAAGAAGCGGCAAAGCAGCCCTTGGTATTTTCGTTTACTCATCCGGGGCTGGTTCTGGAGCAGGAGGCAGACGGAAGTCTTGGCTTGTATCCGAAAACAGGCGGAGAACGGGTATTTCTTTTTAGGAAACCATACCTGGTAGACGATAATCATATTCATACACCAAATGTGGAATTTCGAGTGGAAACAGAAGGAGAGCAGAGTCGGGTGCAGATTTTGCCGGATGCAGCATGGCTGGCAGATGAAGAAAGAGCCTATCCGGTTTTGCTCGACCCGATGACGGAGACCAGCAAGACAAAGTCGAATATCGAAGAAACCTATGTCCTGACCGGCGGAAGCAACTCCGATGATCCGTCAGCCGTTTACAGCTACGGGTCATTTGCTGTAGGGTACAGTGACCTAAACGGAAAAATGCGGTCTTATCTCCGCTTTAAAAATCTGCCGGATATCGGAAAAGGATCTATTCTTTACGGGGCTACGTTATGTGCCTGGCAGTACCGTTATTCCACCTATGGGACAAAGACTATCCCAATCGAAGCCTGTGAAGTAAAAGGCCCTTGGGATGAAGTAAGCCTGCGCTGGGCAAACCAGCCGTCAGTGGATCCGACGGTGCTGGATTACAAAGAAGTAGGGCAGGTGCAAAACGGAAACACGACGACGATCACCCAGATCGGATTTGACGTGACCCGACTGGTGCGTAAATGGTATAACACCGGTCAAAATTACGGGATCATGCTGCGTTCCGGATATGAGAACGATTCAACCGTGTCCAGACGTGCCTACGCAGGGTTTTATGCCTGTGAAAATCCGCTCCTTTCAGCGGCCCAGTACCCAAGCGGCATCTTTTATTACCGAAATGTAAACGGACTGGAGGATTACCAGAGCTATCATGAACAGCCTGCAGGCAGAGCCGGCAGCGGATATACCAACGATTACACGGGAAACGTGGTCTGGGTACATCCGGACGTACAGACCGCCGGAAACTGTATGCCGGTGGCACTGAGCCATGTATACAATTCCAGTATGGCAGGAACGTCCTCCCGCCTGGGATACGGCTGGATGCTGAGCTGCCAGCAGAGACTGGAAGCTTCCGGGATCTCTTCCTACCCGTATGTGTATACGGATGAAGACGGAACGAAGCACTATTTTTACAAAGATACATCAGACGGAAACAAGCTGAAAGATGAGGATGGATTAGGGCTGCTGATCACTTTGACCAACGGAACGGAGTACGACCGTACCATGGAGATGGAAACCAAGGATAAAATGGTATACACCTTTGCAAAAGACGGTTTCCTGCGTACCGTTGCAGATCCGGACGGCAATACGATCACCTACAAGTACCGTCCGAACGCCACCCAGAATTATTTGCAGTACATTACGGACGGAACCGGGGCGCGGCTGGACTTTACATATAAAGAGGATGCTTCCCTTTCCAAGCTCTTGTCTGTCACAGATGAGATGGGACGTAAAGTGTCTTATACCTATGACGCAGCCGGAAATCTGATCCAAATCCTCTACCCGGACGGGGAAAAGACGGTCTTTTCCTATGACACAGATCACAAGCTGCTGGATGTGACGAATCCGGAAGGGTACGGCGTGGCTTACGAGTATGTCAACGATTTCCGTGTACCCAGGGTCAGCCATATTGCAGAAAAAGGAAGTGACGGAACCCTCGGTCAGGAGCTGAACATTTCTTATGAAAACGGAAATACGACGATTTTTGAGGAACCGGGCCTGGACGGTGAACTGTCAGAGACTGCCGACAATCGGACCACCACCTATCATTTTGACAATATGGGTCAGCCGACGGATGTGATGGATTCTGACGGATTTGCCGGAAACTATGCCTATGAGTCTTCCGGAAGAAAGAACCACAAGCTGAAAAAGGCAGGTATCGTACAGAAGACGGTGCACAACCTGTTGAACAATCCGCTGTTTGCTTCAAAGACGAATTGGTATGCTTATCGCCTTTCAGACAGAAAGATTCAGGGTGAAATCACGACCACAGCAGAAGGATATGCAGGAATGCCGGCGGCCAAGATTACGAAAACGGACGCAGATTCGGTGGAAGGCATCTGTCAGGGAGTAGAACTGGAACCGGGAGTTTACACGTTTTCCGCCTATGTGAAGACAGAAGGCTTGACACCGCGCGCCGGGGCAAAGACAGGGGCAATTTTGAAAATTTTAAAGGATGTCAACGGGGAAACAGAAGGAAATCGGGTGATCTCTTGCGATACCGATCCGCAGATCGACCAAGGCTTTGAACGTTTACAGGTGACGTTTGTCAAAAAAGAGTCAGAGAGCGTATCTGTTTTTGTCGGACTTGCCGGAACGGCCGGAACCTTATGGGTCAGCGGAGCGCAGCTGGAAGAAAAAGGAGTGCCCAACAAGCTGAACCTGGTGGAGAACGGAAACTTCGAAAGAGGCTTGGCAACGGCACCGACCGGATGGAGATTTTCCTCCAATGCAACGGGTGCTAAAACGGCAGAGACTTCAGACAAAGGACGATGCCTGGCGCTAAACGGAAAAAGGGATCAGCAGTTGACCTGCCATCAGGAGATCAAGGTCAGCGGAACGGAAAACGATGTGTTCCATTTGAGCTGCTGGGTAAAGGGCTACAGCATTCCCAACCGGACCTCGACGGTATCTGCCAAGGTAGTCTATACGGACGGAACCGAAAAATGGCATGACTTCAAATGCAATCCAAACATCAGCGGATGGCAGTATGTCAGCGGAACCTTCCGGACAGACGACGGAGATGTCGGCACACAGAAAACCTATAAAGCGATCCATGTATATCTGAAATACTATAATCAGACAAACCAGATCTTGTATAAAGGAATGCAGCTGATCAAAGATGACGGAGAAAGCTATCAGTATGACAGCGAAGGAAATCTGGTCAGTGCACAAAGCGCAGCGGAAAGCTCCCATTTCGTTTCAGACAAAAAGGGGATGCTGACCAGGTTGGGACAGATGGACGGAACGGCTTTTGAGTATGGCTACGACGACAAAAACCACCTGACCCGGGCGGTCAACAGTGAAGGGGTACGCTATACGCTGGATTACAATGCAAAAGGACAGCCCACCACCATGCGGATCGACAGCGGTGCACCGATCGGAACGGTCGTTCCGGGAAGAGTGTATTATCTCCGAGAAAAGGTATCCGGAAACTATCTGGACGTGAAAGGGGCGAAAGCGGCAGCCGGAACAGTCCTTCAGATGTATGACCTGAACGAAGGGGCCAATCAGAAATGGAAGATCGTAGATCTTCAAAACGGATATGTGGAGCTGCGTTCTATGCTGGATGAAAGCTTTTGCGCAAGCATGGCATCTACCAATGCAGAAGAAGCTGCGATCACGCTGCAGAAGCGAAACAACAGTGCATCCCAGAGCTGGAAGCTGCATCCGAAAAACGACGGAAGCTACCAGATCAGCTGTAAGGTAAACGGTGATAAGCGAGGAATCACCAATACCAAAGGCGACATTGCCAACAGCATTGCCATGACAGGCTGTACGCTGGCGGAAAACAAAACGTACCAGGATTGGTACTTTGAGCCGGCAGATAAACAGAAACTCTCGGCAGAACCGGCAGACGGAAAAGTAGTCACCATTCGTGTCAGACATTCCGGGCAGTGCATCGATGTGCGCAGGTTCCAGACAGCCGTCGGAAGCGAAGTGAAGCAGGGGTACTTCAACGGCGGTACAAACCAGCAGTTCCGCCTGAAAGCCGTGGATGACACCTATTATTGGCTGGAGCCGTTACACGCACCGGGGATGGTGCTGGGAAAATACGGAAAGAACAGCCGAAAGCACGACCTTCTTTCCTTGGTACAAAAGGCAGAAAATGATCCGACACAGCAGTTTCGTTTCGACGAGATCCAACCAGGCACCGGGAAAGGCTATGCCATCATCTGCAAAGACGGAACATCAATGGATGTGATCGATTACACGTATGTGCGGGGCGCAGATATTATCCTGACGATCCATAAAACAGAGCCGCAGATCAATAAATGGTGGATTTTGGAAGAGTATTCGGATCGGATGGAATCCTCTATGACTTACACGGAAGATGGCAGACAGGTGGCCAGCGTGACGGACGTGCGGGGCAATACGACCAGATATCAGTATGATGAAAAGAACCGCTTGCTGACAAAGATGACGGATGCAAAAGGGCAGGAGACTGCTTATACGTATGACCCGGATACAGACCGCTTGACCCAGGTGGAAAAACAGGTGGGAGACGAAACAGCGAGGGTTTCCTATACCTACGACCGAGATCGGATCCGGACCATTTCCCACAACGGCGTGACCTATGGATTTACTTACGATATTTACGGAAACCGGAAAGCCGTCACGGTAGGCGGGCAGGAGTTGACTCATACCGAATACCGCAACAAAAACGGGCTCATTGACCACATCGTTTACGGAACCGGTGAAACCCTCCGGAATGTTTATGACGAACAGGAGCGGCTGGTGTCACAGCATCTGGACGATCCATATGGTTTGAGAGAACCTTTGTTTGAGAACACGTATGACAACTATGGCAACCTGATCCAGCAGAGCGATTATCAGGCGGGGCTGGAAAAAGAATACCGTCAGGATCTGATCGGACGAACGATCGGTATGCGGGATTCCAGAGGGTTCAGCCTGAACATGGTCTATGACGGAAAGAACCGGGTAAAGACACTGATCCAGAAAGTAGGAGAAGAAGCGGTCAACACGACGTTCCTCTACGGTGAGGTGGAAAAGAAAGAAAAACCAGGACTGCTTTACGGCCTGGAAATCGACGGAGCACAGAGGGTTGCTTATGCCTACGATGCTTTGGCGAGACAGACCAAGAAAATCCTGAAGCTTCCAGATGAAATGGAGTATACAACCAGCTATTCTTACCTTCCGGGAGCAAAAGAAGGTCTGACAACCAATCTGGTTTCCCGTGTGGAAAATGGAGATGCGCAGCTGGATTACACCTATGATGCACTGGGGAACATCGTTACCATTTCCGAAAATGGAGATTTGAAATACAGCTACAAATACGATGCCATGAATCGTTTGATCCGAGAAAATGATGCCTGGGAGAACAAAACCATTTGCTATACCTATGATCTGGGCGGCAACCTGCTGAGCCAGAAAACGTATGATTACCAGCTGGGAGAGCTGTCACCGTCGGAAAGCGCATGGGAAGAAACAACTTATGAGTATACCAATCCTGACTGGAAAGATCAGCTGAGTGCTTATAACGGAGAAGAGATCACCTACGATGCCATGGGAAATCCTTTGAACTATCGGGGAATGACATTGACCTGGCGAAAAGGAAGGCAGCTGGAAAGTCTGCAAAAAGACGATGGATCCTATCTGAACTTTGTTTACAATTGTGACGGGGCACGTGTTCAGAAATCCGAAGATTCGGCAAATGGAAGCACGATCAAAGAAACCCGGTATTACTGGAACGGCGATCAGCTGATGGCTCTCAAAGACGG
>CAKRWZ010000035.1 GCA_934418295.1 uncultured Mediterraneibacter sp. | reverse complement strand
AAAAAAATTGACAAAACAATAAAATCACAGTAAGATTTAGACAATACTTTCTGTCGGACTATTTAATGAGAACAAGGAGGAAAATTGCTATGAAAAAAACATGGAAAACATGGACTTCTGTGTTGTTGGTGCTTATGATGGGGGTTCTTTTGACCGCCTGCGGCGGAAAGAAGGATGCGGTGGCCGGGACGTGGTCTGCTGATTTGGGAGTAGACGGAGTAGTCACATGGACATTTGACGGAAAAGGCAGCTGCACGATGGAAAATCCCTATATGAAACAGGAAGGAACCTATAGCCTGGACGGAGACCAGATGACAGTACAACTGGAACTGTGGGAAAAAGAAAAGCTCTATACCTTTTCAGTAGACGGGGATTCTCTTACTATGAATGATAATGAAGGAATGGCTGTCAGTGGTACTTACAAAAAGCAATAGTTACAACATTGCCAAATTGGTACAGTTTGTGTGTTCTGACCACGAGGAACGATTGATTTTGAACCGATAAGATAAGGAGGGAAATTCCTGTGAAACAGCGTTTTTACCAGTGCAATCATTGTGGCAACATGATAGCCTTTGTCAAGGAATCCGGTGTACCTATCATCTGCTGCGGAGAAAAGATGAAGGAGGTTCTCCCCGGGCTTGTCGATGCCTCGTTGGAGAAACACGTTCCTGTTTATGAGAGAAAGGGAAATATGATCTATGTTAAGGTAGGGGAAGCAGAGCATCCTATGCTTCCGGAGCACTACATTGAGTGGATTTCTCTTCAGACAAAGCAAGGGAACCAGCGTAAGGAACTGGCTCCCGGCGAAAAGCCGGAGAGCTGCTTTGCGATCTGTGAGGGAGACGAAGTGGAAGCAGTTTATGCATACTGCAATCTTCACGGACTTTGGAAAGCATAATAGCCGGCGCTGATACCATTGTAAAGGGAGAGGCTTTCTGCTTGCGGCAGGGAGCCTCTTCTGCTGTGGATTTTAGAAGCGATTGATCAATTTAAATTGCTTCAGGCAGCCAAGATCAGCAGTGAAATCTGTATGGCTGCGTTTGCCGGCGATCGTCGTTTTATCTTTCCAGAAAAATTTCTGTATGCTATAATAAAATCCATCAAAAGAGAAGGTTGGAGGCAGCCGATTATGAAAATGATTCATTGTGCGGATCTGCATCTGGATGCCAAAATGAAAACGCATCTGGACGGAATGCAGGCTAAGGAACGCAGACTGGAGCTGCTCGGGACATTTGGCAGACTGGTCAGCTATGCAGCGGAACATAAAGTCAGGGCGATATTGATCGCCGGAGATTTATTTGATACGAAGAATATTACGAAAACAACGAAGAATGCCGTTTTAAATGAATTCAGGACACATCCGGGCATTCTTTTCTATTATTTAAGGGGAAATCATGACAGTGATGATTTTTTGGAGGGAGAGGAAGAACTGCCGGAAAATCTGAAGCTGTTTAGTACAGAGTGGAGCTGTTACGAGGTGGACGAAAATGTCTGTATTTACGGGGCAGAATTTTCGGGTGAAAACGGGCGGCTTTTGTATCCGGCGCTGTTGCCGGATCCAGAAAAGATCAACATTGTAATGCTGCACGGACAAGAAGCGGAAAGTGATTCGAAGGATAAAACAGAGATCGTTCAGCTTCGCGCGCTCCAAAATAAGGGGATTGATTATCTGGCACTGGGACATATCCATAGCTATAAACAGGAAAGGCTGGACGGACGTGGTGTTTATTGCTATTCCGGGTGTCTGGAAGGCCGCGGGTTTGACGAGTGTGGAGAACATGGCTTTGTATTGCTGGATATTGACGAAGAAAAGAAAACGGTAACGGGGAAGTTTGTACCCTTTGCAAAACGGAAGCTCTATACTGTTACGGTGGATGTGAGCGGCTGTCAGACTTCTGCAGAGATGGCGGAAAGAGCACGTCGATATTTGGCAGAAACAGGATGCGAAGCAGGCAGTTTGATTAAACTGGTCTTGGCAGGAGAGATAGAGGTAGAGTGCGAAAAAAATCCGGAATATATCTGCCAGACCCTTGCTCCGGACTATTATTTTCTGAAGGTGGAAGATGAAACCCGGCTGCATGTGGATTGGCAGGAATTTGCACAGGATATTTCGCTGAAAGGAGAATTTGTCCGGACGGTGCAAAAGCAGACGGATCTCAGTGAGGAGGATAAGCATACGATCATTCGATATGGGCTGCAGATTCTGGAAGGAGAAAAGGAGGTGGAAGCGTGAAGCTGTGTGCATGTCATATTGAAAACTTTGGAAAGCTTTGCGATTTTCATCTGGAGTTTCAGGAGGAATATACGGCGCTTTGCTGTGAAAACGGTTGGGGGAAAAGCACATTGGCGGCCTTTATCCGTGTTATGTTTTATGGCTTTGAAGGGGAGAAGAAGCGAAAAGAGCGGAATGAACGAAACTTTTACAGGCCTTGGCAGGGTGGTGTTTACGGCGGATGGCTCGTGTTCGAAACGGAAGGAAAAGTATATCGGATTACGAGAGCTTTCGGGAAAAAGGAAAGTGAGGATGCCTTTGAACTGCGAAATGAGAAAACCAATACGGAAAGCCGTGATTATACCGGAGCCGTAGGAAGAGAGCTGTTCGGCATTGACAGTGAATCCTTCATGCGGACGGTCTTTATCGGGCAGAATGATTGCGCAACGAAAGCAACCGGGGATATCAATGCCAAAATGGGCAATCTGACAGATAACACAGAGGATTTGACGGATTATGAAACGGCAGATGAAAGCCTGAAAATGCTGCTAAACCGTATGAGTCCCCGTCGGAAAACAGGAGAGCTTCATCAGCTGCGGGCGCAGATCACGGTGTTGGAAACGGCGATAAAGACAGAGCCGGCGATAGAGAAAAATCTCCGGGGACTGCAGCAGAAAATAGGAGAAAAGACAAAAGAGCTGGAAACGATCCGACAATCCCGTCAGGAGCTGGAAAAGCGGCAAAAAAGGGCAGCTGCATTGAAGGAAGCCCAGACGATCCGGGAAAGTTATAAAGAGCTGCAACGCAGATGCGAAGAGGCGGAAGGAGAGGTACAAAAGGCAAGGTCAGTATTTCCGGGAGAGCTGCCGGAAAAGGAAACCGTGGAACGGTGGCAGAGAGTGTGCGGAGAGATGGAAAAAGTCCGCACGGCGGCGCAGTCCCATAAGCTGAAAGCAGCAGAAGAGGAACGGCTGCAGGAAACAGAGCAAATTTTTGCAAGTCAAATTCCGTCAGAAGAGGATTTGGAGCAATGCAAAATGCAAATCCACAGATTGGAGATGATGCGGCAAAAGGCGTCAGAACATCAGATGACAGAAAAAGAACGCCATGATCTGGAAGCTTATCGACTGCAATTCGGCGCGGAAGAGAAGCCCTCCCGTCAATTGGACGTTCTGCAGAAAAAATGGGAAAAGCGTGTGCAGAAAAAAGCTGCATCGGAAGTGCGGCAAAAGAGCTTGGAAGAGGCAAAACTGCAAGAAAAACGACGGCAAGAGCAGTGGGAACAGGAGGAAAAGCAGAGCCGGGATAAACAACGGCTCATTAAAATGGCTGGAATTATTTTGTCAGTGATACTGATGGCGGCAGCAGGTGCGTCTTGCGTGATCACAGGCGGTTTTTCCATATGGAGCGACTGCTTTCTGGCAGCCTGTGCAGTGGTTTTATGTCTGATGGTGTGGCAGCTCCGTGTCTCCGGAAAGGAAATCAGAGGAAAGCAGATAAAAGAGCTGGAAAAAGAACAGGAAGAAGGACTCGGAAAAGAAGCAGAAGAACTCGAAAGAGAAAGGGCGGATATCTCCCGTATTGATACAGAGATTGCTGCTTATCTGCGGAAACGGGGCACCGAACCTGCAGAAGATCAAGTTTCTCTGCAGCTGCAGGAATGGATGAAAAGCGCAGTTCGCTATGAAGATCTCTTGGAAAAGGAAAAACGGGAAGCAGAAAACAGCCATGAAAAAGAGTGTCGGGAATTGGCAGAGAAAATCGAAGCTTTTCTGGGGCAATACGGAGAAATGGGAATTTTACCTTCCGGAAAGACCGCATATATGGAGTGGTTTCTGCATTTAGAAAACAGTCTGCGGGAATGGAAGCGTTTAAAAGCACAGAAGGAGACAGTACAAAAAGAACAGAAGTCCTATGAAAGCCTGCGAAGTAAGATGGAGGAGGAAATTTGCGGCATAGGCTTTGAGCCGTCAGAAAATTTGGGAGGACAGATTTTAAAGTTTCGGGAAATGCTGCAAAGGGTGGAGCAGAAAGAGCAGATTTTACGTGCGGAACAAAGCAGAAGGGCAGAGTTTGCCCAAAAGAACGGTCTTTCGGATCCGGATAACAAAACAGTGGAAATGCCAGGAGCATTGCCGGAAAATCTGGAAGTTTTGAATGCGGAGAATCAGAAGCTGATTGATACGGCCGAAGAGATTCAAAATGTTTTGAGAAGCTATGGAAAGCAGCTGGAAGAGCTGCGTCGAGAAAGCGATACCATTGCCGAGCAGAAAGAGGAGCTGGAAGCACAAAAGCAAAAAGAAGCAAAAGAATCTAAAAAATATGTGCTTTTGAGCCGGACGAAAGATCTTTTGGAAGAGGCAAAGGAAACACTGACGGCCCGTTATATCCAGCCCTTAAAAACGCGGTATGATTTTTATGTTCAGCTGTTAGAAGGCGAAGATGCAAGTGGCAAATACCGTTTGGATGCCAATGCAGAACTGACGGTAGAAGAATTGGGTATGCAGAGAAAAGTGGAGTCTTTCAGTGCCGGCTGTCAGGACCTGATGGGTGTGTGCCTTCGTCTGGCATTTATCGATGTGATGTATACGGAGGAACGGCCGGTAATCATTTTGGATGATCCATTCGTGAATTTGGATCAGGAAAAAACAGAAAGAGCCAAGAAATTGTTGCAGAATGTATCTGAAAGATACCAGATTTTGTATCTGACGTGCAATAAAAACAGAATGTGGTGACAAAATGGTTGCCGAAAAAGTGTTACAAAGTAAGATGTTTTAAAAGAGGATTGAATGATGAAAAGAAAATTAACCGCGAAAGAAACAGTTTTCGTGGCAAGTATGTTGTTTGGGATGTTGTTTGGGGCAGGAAATCTGATTTTCCCGGTTTCGATGGGACAGATGGCGGGCAGCCAGGTATGGAAGGCAGCGGCCGGTTTTCTGGTCACGGCGGTAGGAATCCCGTTGTTGGGGGTGATCGCTTTGGGCGTCAGCCGCAAAGAGGGGTTGCTGGAACTAAGCAGTATGGTAGGAAGAAAATACGGGATCTTTTTTACGTGTGCCCTGTACCTGACTATCGGCCCTTTTTTTGCGATTCCCAGATGTGCCACCGTTTCTTTTACGGTGGGAGGAAGAGCCTTTATACCGGCAGAAAATGAAACAGTAGCATTGGGCATCTTTTCACTGTTGTTTTTTGCCTTAGTTCTTTATTTTTCTCTGCGCCCGGGGCAGATTCTGACCTGGGTGGGAAAAGTGCTGAATCCTCTGTTTTTGTGCTTTTTAGGACTACTGTTAATCCGGGCATTGCTGTCGCCCATGGGTGCCGTGGCAAACGCAGAACCGGTGGGTGCTTATACGGAGATTCCGTTGTTTCAGGGATTCCTGGAGGGATATAATACGATGGACGTGTTGGCGGGACTGGCTTTTGGGATCATCGTGGTCAACGTGATACGGAGCCTTGGTGTGACAGAACCGGCAGCGGTGGCGGCAAACACCATAAAATCCGGATTTTTCAGCTGCCTTTTGATGGGCGGAATCTACGTGCTCGTGGCGGTGGTCGGGGCACAGAGCCGATCCGCATTTGAAGCCTCTGCCAACGGAGGCGAAGGGCTTGCAGATATTGCAGGATATTACTTTGGAAAAGCCGGCACCTGGATACTGGCAGTGACGGTGACTCTGGCCTGCCTGAAAACAGCAGTAGGCTTGATCACAAGCTGCGGAGAAACCTTTGAAAAAATGTTTTCGAAAGGCCCATCTTATAAAATCTGGACGATCATTTTTTGCAGCGCCTCTTTCTTGATCGCGAATCTGGGGCTGAATAAGATCATTGCCTTTTCCGTTCCGGTTCTGATGTTTTTGTATCCATTGGCGGTAACGCTGATCCTGCTTGCCGTGATCGGGAAAATCTTTTCCTACGACCGGAAGGTTTTCGTGTCCGTAACCGTACTGACTCTGCTGGCAGCTGTGTTGGATTTTATGAATGCACTTCCGAAAGAAACCATAAAAGCACTTCATTTGAGTGAGGTGATCCGAAAGGCACAAAGCCTGCTGCCCTTCAGTGATATCGGATTTGGGTGGCTGCTGCCGGCGCTGGTGGGCCTGGTAATCGGACTGGTGTGGAGAATGGCAGGAGAAAGAGGCAAAACCCAAGAATAGAAGAAAAAAAGGATATTGACCCGGCTGTGAGCAAGTGTGTTTGCTCCCCGGAGCAAATATCCTTTTTTAATGTTTCAGAATTTATTCGGCTGTTTTATCGCCGGTTTCTTCCGCAACTGCCTCTTTTGCAGATTTTAATGAAACAGACTTCTTATAGATCACCGCAGAGATTCCCGCTGTCAAGGCTTCTGTAATCCAGAATGCGTGCCATACGCCGTCGGCTCCCATGAACCGGCTGAGCAGCCGGGCGGCCGGCAGGATCAAAAATACATAGCGGCACAGAGAAATCATAAGGGAAGGAGCTCCTTTTCCAAGCCCCTCCAAAGCGCCGCAGCTGGTGACGGAAACGGAGGACACCATAAAGCCGCAGCAGATGATGCGAAGCGCCGAAGCACCGATGGAAATGGTTTCGGCATTTGTGGTGAAAAGGCCGATCAGCATTTTCGGGAACAGGAGACAGAGCAGGGTCCCGGCGGTCATGATCCCGAGGATTAAAAGCAAAGCGGCAAAATAGATGTTTCGCACTCGTTTGTGTTCCTTGGCACCGTAATTGTAGCCGATCAGAGGGCGCATTCCCTGGATTACGCCGTTGGCGGGCAGATACAGGAAGGTCTGCAATTTGTAGTAGACGCCCAGAACAAAAACGTATATTTGAGAAAAACCTCCGAGGATAATGTTCAAGACGGAGATCAAAAGGGAGGGAAGCGCCATGTTCAGGCTGGCGGAGATTCCGATGGAATACATTTGCTTCGTCAAAAATTTGCCAGGATGGAGATTTTCCTTTCGTATCTTGACGGGGATCGGTCGGAATACATACAAGATCAGGTAGAGGACAAAACTGATCGTCTGTCCCAGGCCGGTGGCGAGGGCGGCTCCTTCAATGCCCATGGCAGGAAGCGGGCCGGCGCCAAAGATAAAAAGAGGATCCAAAATGATGTTGGCGACGCAGCCTGCTACCATACAAACCATGGAAGCTGTCATACGTCCCACAGCCTGGAAGATTTTTTCAAAAACCAGCTCCCATGCAAAGATCACGGAAAAGCTGAAAACGATCCGAGAATAGCGGATCCCCAGATCCACGACGGAACGGTCGGAAGTAAACATCTGCAGGAACGGGGAGATGATCAGGATGCAAACTGCGGTTAGGACGATTCCGTGGATGGTGGCCAGTGTCAGCCCCTGCCCGGCGGTCTGATCCGCTGTTTTTTGCTTTTGCGCTCCAAGGTAAAAAGCGATGACAGCATTGATGCCGACGCCGAAACCGATCATCACGGCGTTGATCAGATTTTGGATCGGAAATACCAGTGAAAGTGCAGTCATGGCATTTTCACTGATTTTTGCGACAAAAAAGCTGTCTACAATATTGTAAAGCGAATTGACAAGCATAGATAAAATCATGGGGAGAGACATTTTCAGAATCAGGCCGGGGATAGGTTGTTCCTTCATATAAGTTTGGTTCATAAGAGGCTCCTTTCTTTTGGTTTGTTTATCGGGGAGATAAGCTGGCTATCAACACGTTTTATCCTATAGCCTGTGCTCGGACTTTTCCTCGTTGCTATGTGACAGCGAATAAAAAAGCCACATGGCTGCAGCTGCAGTCATGTGGCGAAAAGTAGAATATACAAATTCCAGAAAAATCCACACAAGTTTTAGATAAATTCAGTTTTGGAAGGATTCTTTATTCTTCCTCTGTCTCCGGTTTCTCTTTAGAGAGAAGCAGGTTGATGATGATGCCGAGGATCAGGGAAG
The DNA here is from genome assembly GCA_934418295.1 of uncultured Mediterraneibacter sp. Taxonomy (GTDB): domain Bacteria; phylum Bacillota; class Clostridia; order Lachnospirales; family Lachnospiraceae; genus Mediterraneibacter_A. The sequence continues at coordinate 10,699 of CAKRWZ010000035.1, read as the reverse complement.
CGGCAACGGCTGTGATGGAAACCTGTCCGAAGTTCAGGGTAAGTCCGCCGATTCCGGAGATCAGGATCGCAGATACAACGAAGAGGTTGCGGTTTGCGTTCAGGTCTACAGTTTGTACCATCTTCAGACCGCTGACTGCGATAAATCCGTAAAGTGCCATACATACACCGCCCATGACGCAGGACGGAATGGAGTTTACGAAAGCAACGAATGGAGAAAGGAAGGAAATCAGGATCGCGCCGACAGCTGTGGCTACCAAAGTGGCAACGGAAGCGTTTCGGGTGATGGCAACACAGGCAACGGATTCGCCGTAAGTGGTGTTCGGGCATCCTCCGAAGAAGGCGCCTGCCATGGAACCGATTCCGTCTCCCAGCAGTGTACGGGAAAGTCCCGGATCTTTCAGAAGATCTTTCTCAATGATAGAGGAAATGTTTTTGTGGTCAGCAATATGCTCTGCAAAAACAACCAGTGCAACCGGAACATAGGCTGCTGCAACCGTCCCGATATAAGCACCGCTGAGCTCTTTAAATCCGCCAAGTGCATGGAGGAATGTAAAGTTTGGAACAGAGAAGAAGGTGGAAACATTCACACCGTCAGCCACCAGGCTGGAAAGCGGGGAGAAGTCTCCGATCTTCAGTGCGTCGATACCTGCACTGTATCCGATGAAGGTCAGGATGGCAGCAAAGGCATATCCACAGAGGATACCGATGATGAATGGGATCAGTTTTGTCGTTTTCTTACCGTAGGTAGAGCAGAGTGTTGTTACGATCAAAGTAATGATTCCGCACAGGATGGCAAGGTTTACGGCACCACCGTCTGTGTTGACAGTCTGAAGATCCCCGATGGCGTTTCCGGCAAGGGAAAGACCGATGATGGAAACGGTCGGTCCGATTACGACCGGCGGCATCAGGCGGTTGATCCAGTCAACGCCGACGATTTTTACGATGATCGCAATGATGACATAAACAAGGCCGGCGAACACGGCACCGAGAAGGAGTCCGACATAGCCGACCGAAACACTGGCTGCACCTGCAAATGCGGCGCTCATAGAGCCGATAAAAGCGAAAGAAGAGCCAAGGAATACAGGACTTTTATGTTTTGTAAATAAAATATACACCAGAGTTCCGATACCTGCCCCGAACAAAGCTGCTGCAGTACTCATTGCATCATCTCCGGTGAGACCGGCATTTCCGTTAATGATGACAGGCACTACGAGAGTTGCGGCCATAATTGCGAGTAATTGCTGGATTGCGAAGACAATCAGTTGTCCAAACTTCGGTTTGTCTTCTACATTGTAGATCATTTTCATAAGCTTATCCTCCGTGAATGACACCAAAAACCCGAATGCTCCGGATACAGGTGCGGTAAAATTGTTCAAATCTTTAATTTTATATCATAGAAATGGGGATTTGTAAAGAGATTTATAAAACGGGACGAAAAAGAATGCGCGGTTTTACAAAAAGGATTATAATGAATGATATCTTTTTCATATGGCGGGAAAACAAATGGGAAGAGGAAGGAAAATAACCAAAGAAAAAACGAATAAAATCGATATGACACAGGGCAGTCTGGGAATCAAATTGTGGAAATTCGCGCTTCCGGTGGCTGCCAGCAGCATCCTGCAGCAATTGTTCAATTCAGTGGATGTGGCGGTGATCGGACGATATGCAGGCAGCCATGAACAGGCGGCCGTTGGGAGCAATGGCTCACTGATCAATTTGCTTTTAAATCTGTTTATCGGAATTTCGGTGGGAGCAAACGTGGTGATCAGCACCTATCTGGGACAGAGAGAGGAAAAGAAAGTCCGCAAGGCGGTTCATACGGCCATACCGGTAGCGCTTATCAGCGGGTGCGTTCTGTTGTTTTTTGGCATTGCAGCTGCAAGACCTATCCTGACCCTTATGGATACGCCCAAAGCGGTGTTGGATTTTGCGGTGCTATATTTGCGGATCTATTTTTTAGGAATGCCGTTTATCATGTTTTACAATTTCGGGGCGGCCATCCTTCGGAGCATCGGCGATACGAAAAGACCGCTTTATTGTCTGGTATTGTCTGGAATGGTCAACGTGGGCTTGAATCTGTTTTTTGTGATCGTTTTTCGGATGGGAGTTGCAGGAGTCGCCATCGCCACGGTGATCTCCAATGTCATCAGTGCAGGCATGGTAGGCTATTTTCTGACGCACATAAAAGAAGCCATCCGATTGGAGCTAAGACAGATACGGATCTCCGGAGCGGAATTAAAAGAAATGCTGAAGATTGGAATTCCGGCGGGTATACAAAGTGTGGTGTTTTCCCTGTCCAATGTGTTGATCCAATCTGCGGTCAACCGGTTTGGTGCAGACGCCATGGCGGGTTCAGCGGTTTCCCTTAATTTTGAATATTACAGTTATTTTATCATAGCGGCGTTTAATCAGGCGACGGTAACCTTTACCAGTCAAAATTACGGGGCCGGAAAATATGACCGTTGTAAAAAAGTATTTTGGTACAGCATGATGTTCAGCGTTGTGACTACGCTTTCATTGGATGTGATCTTTATGGCGGGACATAAGTGGTTCGTGGCATTGTTTACCACAGATTCTGCAGTGGCCAAATATGCAGTGCTGCGCATGGAAACGATATTGATCTTCTATTTTATGGCCAGCTCCTACGAGGTTGGAGGGGCAGCCTTAAGGGGAATGGGATATTCCTTGACGCCGGCTGTACTGACTATGTTCGGCAGCTGTGTGTTCCGTATTATCTGGATCTATACGGTGTGTCGGATCTACAAAAGCTTTGAAACCTTGATCCTGGTGTATCGGATTTCCTGGGTGATCACCGGGACAGCGGTGCTGACAGCCTATTTTTTGATCCGAAAGAAAGCCTTTCAAAAAGAAAAAAGTACCTTATAAAAGAGAAAGTGTTTTCAATTGACGGGAAAAGGGCAGAGTGTTAAACTGAAAAAATCAGAAGAAAAGGAGAAAAACACATGGTAAAGATCATGGCGGACAGCACCAGCGATCTGTCAAAAGAGCTGATAGAGCGCTATCAAATCACGATACTTCCACTTCATATCGTACTTGGTGACAAAGAGTACCGGGACGGAACGGAGATCACACCGGAGGAAATTTACCGATGGTCAGATGCAAAAAAGGAAACGCCCAAAACTTCTGCTGTGGCGATCACAGATGCGATAGAGATCATGAAGCCGGCATTGGAAGCAGGGGACGAGCTCATCATGTTTACGATCTCGGAGAAAATGTCTACGACGGCAAACGTTTTTCGCATGGCGGCCCAGGAACTGGAAGCAGAGGATAAAGTATCGGTAGTGGACTCTGCCAGTTTGTCCACGGGAAACGGACTTCTTGTGATCCGGGCGGCGGTTATGGCCCGGGAAGGAAAAGGACGCAAAGAGATCGTAGAGGAGATAGAACGGCTGAAACCCAGGGTCAGAGCCAGCTTTGTGGTAGATACCCTTACTTATCTGCACAGAGGCGGCCGATGCAGCGGAGTTGCGGCTTTGGCGGGCGGTATGCTGAAACTGCATCCAAAGATCGTGGTCTTGGACGGCGCGATGGAAGTCAGTAAAAAATATCGCGGCAAGATCAACTCTGTGATCATGAATTATGTGAAGGATATGGAAGAAGAGATGAAGCGTGCAGAGAAATATCGCGTGTTCATCACCCATTCCGGCAGCGATCCGAAAGTTGTCGAGGAGGTGCGCGCTTATCTGGAAAGTCTTCATTATTTTGACGAGATTTTGATCACCCGGGCGGGAGGCGTCGTTTCTTCCCATTGCGGTCCGGGTACCCTCGGTGTGCTTTTTATTCAGGAAAAGGATCTTTGAAATCATAGCTTTCACGGTTGAACTTCAAGAGGTTCACAGATATAATAGAAAAGAAATCAAAAGAACCATGACATTATAATACTAAGGAGCTTCATTTTATGAAAATGTTATCCATTGAACAGGAGTTAAAGACAAATGCTTATCCGGGAAGAGGGATCATCCTGGGGAGAAGCGCAGATGGTAAGAAGGCGGTGGCAGCCTATTTTATCATGGGGAGAAGTGAAAACAGCCGTAACCGTGTGTTTGTAGAAGACGGAGCCGGGATCCGTACACAGGCTTTTGATCCATCCAAGATGACGGATCCCAGCCTGATTATTTATGCACCGGTAAGAGTGCTGGGCAATCGGACGATCGTGACGAACGGCGATCAGACAGATACGGTTTATGAAGGATTGGAACAGGGACTGACCTTTGAACAGGCGCTTCGGGCCAGAGAGTTTGAACCGGACGGGCCGAATTATACGCCGCGTATTTCGGGAGTTATGGAAATAAAAGACGGCAATTACAGCTATATGATGTCCATTTTGAAGAGTAATAACGGCAGCCCGGACAGCTGCAGCAGATATACGTTCTCATATGAACATCCGGCAGCAGGAGAGGGGCATTTTATCCACACCTATCAGTGTGACGGAACTCCTCTTCCAAGCTTTGAAGGAGAGCCGAAACTGATCGGGATTTTGGATGATATCGATGCGTTCACGGAGTTGCTTTGGGGCAGCCTGAATGCAGATAATAAGGTATCTTTGTTCGTAAGATATATCGATCTGGCTGACGGCACCCGGGAGACCAGAATAAGAAATAAGAATCATTGACAGTAAGAATATAAAACAGATGCGAAAAATGACAGGAGGTATTGTATAAATATGAAAGAACTGGAATTGAAATATGGATGTAATCCGAATCAGAAACCATCAAAAATTTTTATGAACGACGGAAGTGAGCTTCCGATCCGGGTGCTGAACGGAAAGCCGGGATACATCAATTTTTTGGATGCGTTTAACGGATGGCAGCTGGTGAGAGAGCTGAAAGCGGCGACTGGTCTTCCGGCAGCGACCTCTTTCAAACACGTTTCCCCGGCGGGAGCAGCGGTAGGTCTTCCGTTGGATGAAGTGCTGGCAAAGATTTATTGGGTAGAAAATTATGAGGAGCTTTCTCCGCTGGCATGTGCATATGCCCGGGCAAGGGGCGCGGACAGAATGTCTTCCTTCGGTGATTTTATCTCTTTGTCTGATGTGTGTGATGTTTCCACCGCACGTCTGATCAAACCGGAGGTGTCCGACGGAGTGATCGCACCGGGCTATGAGCCGGAGGCATTGGAGATTCTTAAGCAGAAAAAAAGAGGAACATACAACATCATCCAGATCGATCCGGATTATCAGCCAAATCCGGTAGAGCATAAAGAAGTGTTTGGCATCACTTTCGAGCAGGGCAGAAATGAATTGAAGATCGACGATGACTTTTTCGGAAATGTGGTGACTAAAAACAAAGAGCTGCCGAAACAGGCAAAGATCGATCTTGCAGTTGCGATGATCACTTTAAAATATACCCAGTCCAATTCTGTTTGCTTTGTAAAAGGCGGACAGGCTATCGGAATCGGCGCAGGGCAGCAGTCCAGGATCCACTGTACACGACTGGCGGGAAGCAAAGCAGATAATTGGTTCCTCAGACAGAGCCCACAGGTACTCGGTCTGCAGTTTGTAGACGGAATCAAAAGAGCAGATCGTGACAATGCCATCGACCTTTATATCGGAGAAGACTATATGGATGTATTGGCAGACGGTGCATGGCAGGGAATCTTCAAAGTAAAACCGGAGGTGTTTACGGCAGAAGAGAAGAAAGCATGGCTGGCAAAAAATACGGATGTGGCGTTGGGTTCCGACGCATTTTTCCCGTTCAGCGACAATATCGACCGTGCATACAAAAGCGGCGTGAAATATGTGGCAGAGCCGGGTGGTTCTGTAAGAGACGAGGCTGTGATCGAAGCTTGCGATAAATACGATATGGTAATGGCGTTTACCGGAATCCGTCTTTTCCATCATTAAAAGGAGTCGAAGAGACATGGTCATAGAAACGAGAAGTCCGGAAGAGACCTATCATCTGGGGCAGCAGCTGGGAGAAAAAGCTCTACCCGGACAGGTGTATGCGTTGACCGGAGATCTGGGCGTCGGGAAAACACTGTTTACCCAAGGCTTTGCAAAGGGGCTCGGAGTGCAGGAAGCAGTAAACAGCCCGACCTTCACCATCGTTCAGATTTATGAAGACGGGCGAATCCCCTTTTATCATTTTGACGTATATCGGATCGGAGATCCGGAAGAAATGGACGAGATCGGATTCGATGAGTATATCATGGGAGAAGGAGTCTGCCTGATCGAGTGGGCGGAATTGATTTCGGAGATTCTGCCGGAAGAACGGACGGATATCCTGATTGAAAAGGATCTTCAAAAAGGCGTGGATTATCGAAAAATCACAGTCAGTTCCTGCAGATAAATGCGGCGAAAATGCAAAGAGCTAAGTAAATGCGGCGAAAATGCAAAGAACTGGCGGATAGGAGGGTGACGTGAAAATATTGGCCTTAGACAGTTCCGGCCTGACCGCTTCGGTGGCGATCGTCGAAGACGGGCAGCTCAGAGCAGAATATACGGTAAATTATAAAAAAACACATTCTCAGACCCTGCTTCCGATGCTGGATGAGATCACAGATATGACAGAACTGAGGCTTCAGGAGATTGAGGCGGTTGCAATTGCGTCCGGACCGGGATCTTTTACGGGACTGCGCATCGGAGCGGCCACAGCGAAAGGACTGTGTCTGGCTTTAAATGTGCCGGTGATCCCTGTGCCCACATTGGAGGGGCTGGCATACAATCTTTACGGCTGCCATGAACGGATCTGCCCGATCATGGATGCGAGAAGAAGCCAGGTCTATAACGGGATCTATACATTTTCTGCAGAGCAGACAGAACGATCCGAAGCGCCGGAAGAACACTTGCAGGTGGTGCAGACGCAGCGGGCGATCGCGGTGGATGCTTTGATACAGGAATTAAATGATGCAGAAAAGCCGGTAGTTTTTCTGGGAGACGGCGTGCCCGTTTATAAAGAAAAACTGGAAGCGGGATTGACGGTACCGCATACGTATGCCCCGGAACATTTGAACCGGCAGCGGGCCGGAGCAGTCGGCGCACTGGGACTGCGTTATTATAAAGAAGAAAAATTTGAATCTGCAGCAGATTTTAAACCGGATTATCTGCGGGTTTCCCAGGCAGAACGGGAGCGGGCGGAACGGCTGGCGGCAGAGGCGAAGGAAAAACATGAGTGAGATTATCATTGAAAAAATGAAACCGGAAGACATTCCTTTTGTGGAACTGCTGGAGAAACAGCTTTTTTCAGATCCCTGGAGCGACAAGGGGATACTGGGAACACTGGAGCAGGCGACAGCAGCCTGCTTTCTGGCAAAACAAGACGGAAAAGATTGTGGCTATCTGCTCGGATATTGGGCGGCAGACGAATGTGAGATCGCCAGGATCGGAGTGAAAAAAAGCTTTCGCAGACAAGGAGTGGCGACTGCATTGATCCGTGCGTTGGCGCAGTTTGGGCTCGCGAATGCCTGTACGGGAATTTTTTTGGATGTGCGGGAAAGTAATCATGCTGCCCGCTGCTTTTATAAAGCCTGCGGTTTTCGGGAAGATGGAATCAGAAAGCATTTTTATAAAGATCCGGGGGAATCAGCTGTCCTGATGAGCTGTGCCCTGGAAACATCCAGCGTTTCCCAGTAGGTTTTCGGCTATCGAAACGTTATAATGATGGCGTAGCAAAAGAAAACTAAAAGGAAATGTACAGGAGGAAAAAATGCGCTGTTACAAAATGGAATCAACAAAAATACAAAAGATAGAAAAAATGGTCTGTAATTGCTGCAAAAAGGAAATTCGGACTGCAGACGGCGAACCGAGGGAGGGTGTGTTTTCCGTAAATTATGAATGGGGCTATTTTTCCGAAAAAGACGGGGAGACCCATTCTTTTGATCTTTGTGAGGCGTGCTATGACAAATGGATCGCCGGATTTCAGATTCCGATAGAGATAGAAGAAAAATAAAAGACGGGGAATCGATATGTTAGATGTTTGTTTGCTGGGAAGCGGCGGAATGATGCCCCTTCCCTATAGATGGCTGACTTCTCTGATGGTACGCTTTAACGGAAGCAGCCTTTTGATCGACTGCGGGGAAGGTACCCAGATCGCCATGAAAGAAAAGGGTTGGAGCCCGAAACCGCTGGATGTGCTTTGCTTTACCCATTATCACGGAGACCATATCAGCGGATTGCCGGGACTATTGTTGACTATGGGAAATGCAGATCGGACAGAGCCCCTGACATTGATCGGACCAAAAGGGCTGGAGAGGGTGGTAAACGCTCTGCGGGTGATCGCACCGGAGCTGCCCTTCGAGCTGCGGTTCCGGGAAATCGAAGGAGCGGAGCAGACCTTTGAACTGAACGGGTATCGGCTCACGGCGTTTAAAGTAAACCATAACGTGCTTTGCTATGGCTATACGCTGGAAGTGGATCGAAAGGGCAAGTTTGATGCAGCCAAAGCGCTGCAGCTGCCCATTCCGAAAACTTGTTGGAAGGTATTGCAAAACGGAGAAAATGTGGAGTGGGAAGGTCAGACCTATACGCCGGATCTTGTCATGGGACCGCCCAGACAGGGGATCAAGCTGACGTACACGACGGATACCCGGCCCACGGACTCTATCCGGAAGCATGCAAAAGGATCGGATCTTTTTATCTGTGAAGGCATGTACGGAGAAAGGGATAAGGCGGTCAAAGCGGCGGCTTACAAACATATGACATTTTATGAGGCGGCGGATCTGGCGAAGACGGCAGAAGTAAAAGAAATGTGGCTGACACATTACAGTCCGTCCTTGACCTGGCCGGATCAATATATGGATGAAGTGAAAAGAATCTTTCCCAAGAGCAAAGCCGGCAAAGACGGAATGACAACAGAGCTGGATTTTCCGGAATAAAGAGAAGGAAGAAAAAGGAGTAAGGATGAAAGAAGAAAATAGAGTCAGAATACTTGCGATTGAAAGCTCCTGTGACGAAACGGCAGCAGCGGTAGTAGAAAATGGAAGAAAAGTACTGTCCAATGTGATTTCATCTCAGATAGAACTCCACAAATTATATGGCGGAGTGGTGCCGGAAATTGCATCCAGAAAGCATATTGAAAAAGTAAATCAGGTGATTCAGGCGGCTCTTGAGGAAGCAGATGTGACTTTGGACGAGATCGATGCGATCGGTGTCACCTACGGCCCGGGGCTGGTGGGTGCACTTTTGGTGGGTGTGGCAGAAGCCAAGGCCATCGCCTTCGCAAAAGGACTGCCGCTGGTCGGCGTGCATCATATAGAAGGACATATTTCCGCTAATTACATCGAGCATCCGGATCTGGAACCTCCGTTTATGAGCCTGGTCGTATCCGGCGGGCACACCCATCTGGTCAGCGTGGAAGACTACGGCGTTTACAAAATCCTGGGGCGGACCAGAGATGATGCGGCGGGAGAAGCATTCGACAAGGTGGCAAGAGCCATTGACCTGGGTTATCCGGGCGGACCGAAGATTGATGCACTTTCTAAACAGGGCGACCCGCATGCAATTACATTCCCAAAGGCCCATGTGGCAGATGCGCCGTTGGATTTCAGCTTCAGCGGAGTAAAATCCGCAGTGTTGAATTATATCAACAGCTGTGAGATGAAGGGGGAAAGCTTTGAACCGGCAGACATCGCAGCATCTTTCCAGGAGGCTGTAGTAGAGGTGTTGGTAGAACATTCCATGACAGCCGTAGATATGTATGGCGTGGATAAATTTGCGATCGCAGGAGGCGTGGCGGCAAATCAGGGGCTTCGCCAGGCGATGAAAGCAGCGTGCGAAAAGAAGGGGATCCGTTTTTATTATCCCTCTCCGATTTTCTGTACAGACAATGCGGCAATGATCGGCGCGGCAGCTTATTACGATTATATCGCAGGGGAAAGAGCTGATTTTAGTCTGAATGCGATTCCGAACCTGAAACTGGGAGAGCGTTAAAGAGCTGATAAACCAATAGAAGGATAAACAGAATAGCAGAGTAAAGGAAAAGCTGTAAAAATCGCAAAAACAATTAGTGGGAAAGAGAAAATGTCGGAAAAAGAAAAACAGACATGCATCGCCATTGTATTGGCAGGGGGAAAGGGTACCCGTGTGGGAGGAAGTTTAGAAAAGCAATATCTGGAGCTGGGCCAAAAGCCGATGCTCTATTATTCCTTGCGTACCTTCCAAGATTCGCCGTTGATCGATCAGATTATTTTGGTGACCGGAGCAGGCAGGCAGAGTTATTGCACAGAAAAGGTGTTGAGTTTGTATCCCTTTTCTAAGATCACACAGATCGTAGAAGGCGGAAAAGAACGGAGTGATTCCGTTTGGAATGCGCTTCGGCAGATTTCGGGAGAAGGTTATGTTTTTATACATGACGGAGCCAGGCCTTTTGTGACAGAGGAAATCCTGGAAAGAGCGTATAAAAATGTGATTTACTCAAAGGCTTGTGTAGTGGGAATGCCGGTAAAAGACACGATCAAAGAAGTGGATGAAAAAGGAATTGTGCAAAAAACTCCGGATCGCAGTAAAATGTGGATGGTACAGACTCCGCAGGTATTTGAAATAAATCTGGTAAAAAACGCATATTCCAGACTGATGCAGGAAAAATATGTACAAGTGACAGATGATGCTATGGTAGTAGAGCAAATGACAAAACAGCCGGTAGAACTGACAGAAGGCTCTTATGAAAACATCAAAATCACGACACCGGAAGATTTGGAGCTGGGTGAAGTGTTTGTGAGGCATCTTCGTTTTTGCTAAAATG
>CAKRWZ010000034.1 GCA_934418295.1 uncultured Mediterraneibacter sp. | reverse complement strand
AAGACTCTGGCGGCGCAGCTGTATGGAGAATTTAAAGAGTTCTTCCCGAATAATGCGGTTGAATATTTTGTCTCCTACTACGACTACTACCAGCCGGAAGCTTATGTTCCGTCTTCGGATACGTATATCGCTAAGGATTCGGCTATCAATGACGAGATCGATAAGCTGCGTTTGTCCGCTACTATGGCGTTGTCTGAGCGGCGGGATGTGATCATTGTGGCCAGTGTTTCCTGTATTTACGGTTTGGGAAGTCCGGTGGATTATCAAAACATGGTGATCTCGCTTCGGCCGGGGATGGAAAAAGAACGGGACGAGGTGGTGAAAAAACTGATCGAGATTCAGTATGACCGCAATGATATGGATTTTCACCGCGGAACGTTCCGGATCAGAGGAGATGTTCTGGAGATCATTCCGGCCAACGTAGATGATACGGCGGTACGGGTCGAGTTTTTTGGAGACGAGATCGAGCGGATCACGGAGATCGATGTGTTAACGGGTGAAATCAAGGGAGATTTGAAGCATATTGCGATTTTTCCGGCTTCGCATTATGTGGTGGATCGGCAGGTCATCAACCGGGCGACGAAGGCTATCGAGCAGGAGTTGGAGGAGCAGGTGCGTTATTTCAAATCGGAAGGAAAGCTTTTGGAAGCACAGAGGATCGCGGAACGGACGAATTTTGATATCGAAATGCTGAAAGAAACCGGGATCTGTTCCGGTATTGAAAATTATTCCCGGCACTTGTCCGGTTTGAAGCCAGGACAGCCGCCGTACACACTGATCGACTATTTTCCGGATGATTTTATTATGATGATTGATGAGTCCCATAAGACAATCCCGCAGATCGGAGGCATGTATAACGGAGACCAGTCCAGAAAGAGCACGCTGGTAGATTACGGATTTCGACTGCCCTCGGCAAAGGATAACCGTCCGCTGAATTTTGAGGAGTTTGAGGGTAAGATCAATCAGGTGTTGTTTGTTTCGGCCACCCCCGGCGTTTATGAGGAAGAGCATGAGCTCTTGCGGGCAGAGCAGGTGATCCGGCCTACGGGACTGCTGGATCCGAAGGTGGAAGTGCGCCCGGTTGAGGGACAGATCGACGATCTGATCGGAGAGGTCCACAAGGAAACGGCAAAGAAGAATAAGATCCTGATTACGACATTGACGAAGCGGATGGCGGAGGATCTGACGGATTATATGCGGGAAGTCGGAATCCGTGTGAAGTATCTGCATTCAGATGTGGATACATTGGAGCGGACGGAGATCATCCGGAACATGCGCCTGGACCTGTTTGATGTTTTGGTAGGAATTAACCTCCTGAGGGAGGGACTGGATATACCGGAGATTACACTGGTGGCAATTTTGGATGCGGATAAAGAAGGGTTCCTGCGATCAGCAACTTCATTGATCCAGACGATCGGACGTGCTGCAAGAAACGCAGAAGGACGTGTGATCATGTATGCAGATACCATTACGGAGTCCATGCAGATCGCAATGGAAGAGACGGGACGACGCCGGGAAATCCAGGAGGCATACAATGAAAAGCACGGAATTATCCCGAAGACCATAGAAAAATCAGTCAGGGATCTGATCACGATCTCCCAGAAAGCGGATCCGGATCAGATGAAACTGGAAAAAGATCTGGAATCTATGAGCAGAAAAGAACTGGAAAAATTGGCGCAGAAGCTGACGAAGCAGATGAAAAAAGCTGCGGCGGAGCTGGATTTTGAGACAGCAGCTCAGGTGCGCGATCAGTTGATGGAAGTGCGCAAAATGTTGAATGATTTTTGACAGACAGAATAGACAGGATAGATAGGATACAGAAACGGAGATACAGCATGGGAAAAAAGATGGATGTCAGACAGTATATCAGAATCCGTGGAGCGAATGAAAATAATCTGAAAAATATTGATGTAGATATTCCGAGAAATGAGCTGGTGGTGTTGACCGGACTCAGCGGATCCGGAAAGTCTTCGCTGGCTTTTGATACTATTTACGCAGAGGGGCAGAGACGCTATATGGAGTCGTTGTCTTCTTATGCGAGACAATTCCTCGGGCAGATGGAAAAACCGAATGTGGAAAGTATCGAGGGGCTTTCCCCGGCAATTTCCATTGATCAGAAGTCTACCAATCACAATCCGAGATCGACGGTGGGAACGGTGACGGAGATTTATGATTATCTTCGTCTTCTTTATGCCAGGATCGGGATCCCGCATTGCCCGAAATGCGGGAAGGAGATTATGCGACAGTCGGTAGACCAGATGGTAGACCAGATCATGAATCTGCCGGAAAAGACCAAGATCCAGCTGCTGGCGCCGGTGGTAAGAGGAAGAAAAGGAACACATACAAAAGTGTTGGAACGGGCGAAACGAAGCGGATACGTCCGTGTGCGGATCGACGGAAACGGCTATGAATTGTCTGAGGATATTCAGCTGGATAAAAACATAAAACATACGGTGGAGATCGTGGTCGATCGCCTGGTCGTAAAGCCGGGGATCGAAAGAAGACTTACGGATTCGGTGGAAAATGTGCTGTCCTTGGCAGAGGGGCTTCTTGTGGTGGATGTGATCGGAGGAGAGCCGCTGAACTTCAGTCAGAGTTTCTCCTGTCCGGACTGCGGGATCAGCATGGAAGAGATCGAACCCAGAAGTTTTTCTTTCAACAATCCGTTTGGTGCTTGTCCGGTTTGTTACGGACTTGGGTACAAAATGGAGTTTGATGAAGAATTGATGATACCAGATCCTGAGTTAAGCATTAATGAAGGCGCGATTGCTGTGCTGGGCTGGCAGTCTTGTACGGTAAAGGGAAGTTTTACCCGTGCGATCCTGGATGCGTTGTGTGAGGCGTACGGATTTGATTTGGATACACCTTTTTGTAAATACCCGAAAAAGATCCACGATATCTTGATTCATGGTACAGACGGAAAAGAAGTGAAGGTTCATTATCACGGACAGCGCGGATACGGGGTATACGATGTGGCATTTGAAGGCTTGATCCGCAACGTAGAGCGCAGGTACCGGGAAACGTCTTCAGAAGCCATGAAAGCAGAGTATGAGACTTTCATGCGGATCACCCCTTGCCATGAATGTGGCGGACAGCGTTTGAAAAAAACGTCTCTGGCAGTGACGGTGGGAGACAAAAATATTTATGAAGTGACCTCTCTTTCCATTGAAAAATCACAGCGCTTTTTTGAAGAACTGCAGTTGAATGAAACCCAGCACATGATCGGGGATCAGATTTTAAAAGAAGTGCGGGCAAGGCTGAGCTTTTTGGTGGATGTGGGGCTGGAGTATCTGACGCTGGCCCGGGCGACGGCGACGCTTTCCGGCGGGGAGGCGCAGCGGATCCGGCTTGCGACCCAGATCGGCTCCGGTCTGGTAGGGGTTGCCTATATTTTGGATGAACCCAGTATCGGACTGCACCAGAGAGACAATGATAAGCTGCTGAATACGTTGAAGCATCTGCGGGATCTCGGAAACTCTTTGATCGTGGTGGAGCATGATGAGGATACGATGCGGGCGGCAGACTGCATTGTGGATATCGGACCGGCAGCAGGTGAGCATGGCGGAGAAGTTGTGGCGGTGGGCACGGCGGAAGAGCTGATGAAAAATGAAAAATCCGTCACGGGAGCATATCTTAGCGGCCGTTTGAAGATCCCGGTGCCGGAAGTGCGCAGAAAGCCGACGGATTGGCTGAAAGTGTACGGTGCCAGAGAAAATAATCTGAAAAATATAGACGTTTCATTTCCGCTGGGAGTTATGACTTGTGTGACAGGAGTGTCCGGGTCGGGAAAAAGCTCCCTGGTCAATGAAATCTTATACAAAACATTGGCAAAAGAATTGAACCGGGCCCGCACGATCCCGGGGAAACACACCAAGATCACCGGTCTGGACAAAGTAGATAAAGTGATCAATATCGACCAGTCGCCCATCGGAAGGACTCCCAGGTCCAATCCGGCTACGTATACGGGAGTGTTTGATCTGATCCGGGATCTGTTTGCTTCTACTGCAGATGCAAAGGCGAGGGGTTACAAAAAAGGCCGATTCAGTTTTAATGTAAAAGGCGGTCGCTGTGAGGCATGCTCGGGTGACGGTATTTTAAAGATCGAGATGCACTTTTTGCCGGATGTATACGTGCCTTGTGAAGTGTGCAAAGGCAAGCGTTACAACCGGGAAACACTGGAAGTAAAATATAAAGGCAAAAGTATTTATGATGTGCTGGATATGACGGTGGAAGAAGCGTTGGAGTTTTTTGATCACATTCCGAGCATCCGCAGAAAAATGGAGACGTTGAACGATGTCGGACTGTCGTATATCCGTCTGGGACAGCCGTCTACCACACTTTCCGGCGGGGAGGCGCAGCGGATCAAACTGGCTACGGAGCTGAGTAAACGCAGCACCGGAAAGACAGTCTATATTCTGGACGAGCCTACGACCGGTCTGCATTTTGCGGATGTGCACAAGCTGACGGAAATCCTGAGGCGTTTTTCCGATGAGGGGAATACCGTGATCGTCATTGAGCATAATCTGGATGTGATAAAAACTGCAGATTATATCATTGACATCGGCCCGGAAGGCGGAGACAACGGTGGGACAGTGGTGGCCTGCGGGACGCCGGAAGAGATCGCAAAGAACCCGGATTCCTACACCGGAAAGTATATAGATGCAATCCTTAAGAAACAATGAAATCTGTGAAAAGGGCTTTCCATTTATTCCAAATTTGATTATACTGATAATGCATATCTGACAAGAAGATGAATGATTTAAACCGGAAAAGAGATAATAGATAGAGATATAAGCCGGAAGGAGATATATTATGGCAGTAGATATCGGAATAGATTTGGGAACCGCCAGCGTTCTCGTGTACGTAAAAGGAAAAGGGGTCGTGCTGAAAGAGCCTTCAGTCGTTGCTTTTGACCGGGACACCAATGTGGTAAAAGCCATCGGAGAAGAAGCACGGCTGATGCTGGGAAGGACACCGGGAAATATCGTGGCAGTCCGTCCGCTCCGTCAGGGCGTGATTTCAGATTATACAGTTACAGAGAAAATGATGAAATATTTCGTGCAGAAAGCGCTTGGAAAGCGAACGTTTAAGAAGCCCCGCATCAGCGTGTGCGTTCCGAGCGGCGTGACGGAAGTAGAAAAAAAGGCTGTGGAAGAAGCAGCCTTTGCTTCTGGTGCCAGAGAGGTACATCTGATCGAGGAACCGGTGGCAGCGGCTATCGGAGCGGGAATTGATATTTCCAAGCCTTGCGGCAACATGATCGTCGATATCGGAGGCGGCACGGCGGATATTGCCGTGATCTCGCTGGGAGGAACCGTGGTAAATACGTCTCTGAAGATTGCAGGGGATGATTTTGATGAAGCCATCGTTCGTTATATGCGAAAAAAACATAATCTGCTTATCGGAGAAAGAACGGCAGAAGACATTAAGATAAAAATCGGAACAGCCTATCCGCTGGTGGAAGAAGAGTCTATGGAAGTACACGGGCGCAATCTGGTAACCGGACTTCCCAAGACTGTTACGGTGACTTCTTCTGAGACGGAGGAAGCACTCCGTGAGGCTGCCGGTCAGATCGTGGAAGCGGTAGTGGGGGTTTTGGAAAGGACCCCGCCGGAGCTGTCTGCGGATATATTGGATCGGGGGATCGTCCTGACGGGAGGCGGTTCTATGTTGAGAGGCTTAGAAGAACTGATAGAAGAAAAAACAGGAATCAATACGATGACTGCAGAGGATCCGCTGCAGGTAGTGGCAGTAGGAACCGGGCAATACGTGGAGTTTATGAGCGGCAGAAAAGAATTATAGCTTCGGAAGGCGGCGGAAAGAAAAATCTTTCCGCCATTCTGTTGCTATGCATATAAAAAAGATCCGTTGGATCTTTATAGCTGTTAGGTGACCGAAAGGAAGAGAGACTTGGAGAAGACACAAGGATATGTAGAACATATCGTATATCGAAATGAAGACAATGGTTATACGGTTTTTCAATTGGAAAATGAAGATGGAGAATTGACTTGTGTCGGTAATTTCACTTCCCTTTCCGAGGGAGAAATGTTGGAAGTTTCCGGAGAATACACGAATCACAATCTGTACGGGCTGCAGCTGAAAGTAAGTGCGTATGAATTTAAAGAGCCGGAAGATGTGATTTCCATTGAGCGATATCTGGGATCTGGTGCGATCAAAGGCATCGGAGTGAAAATGGCCGGAAAAATCGTGGACAAATTCAGAGGAGATACGTTCCGCATTATCGAAGAGGAACCGGAGCGTTTGGCAGAGATCAAAGGGATCAGTCTGAAAAAGGCAATGGATATTTCGGTGCAGCTGGAAGAAAAGCGAGATATGCGGAAAGCAATGATTTTTCTTCAGAAATATGGAATTTCGGTGACCCTCGGTGCCAAGATTTATGAACGATATGGAAGAAATGTTTATCAGGTGATCGAAGAGAACCCTTATCAGATTGCAGATCAGATACAGGGAGTCGGCTTCAAGACGGCAGATGAGATCGCTGCGCAGGTAGGGATCCGGCCGAATTCGGAATTCCGAATTCGGAGTGGTCTGTTGTATACATTGCAGCAGAGTGCGTCGGAAGGGCATATTTATCTTCCGGCGGACAGTTTGCTGTATCGGACATCCAGGCTGTTGGAGACGGAAATCTCAGATCTGGAAAAGCATTTGATGGATCTGAATATGGAGAAAAAGATCGTATTAAAAGAAACAGAGGGACAGCTAAGAGTGTATCCGGCCAGACTGTATTATCTGGAGCTACATACGGCAGCGATGCTGGATGCTCTGAATGTTTCCTATGATTTGGACGAGGAGTCTTTTCAGGAACGCTTGGAAAAGATCCGGAAATCGGAAAAACTGGATTTGGATGTCAAACAGAGAACGGCAGTTTTGGAGGCTGCCAGGAACGGGCTGTTCATTTTGACCGGAGGTCCCGGAACAGGAAAGACTACGACCATCAATACGATGATCCACTTTTTTGAGAGATTGGGAATGGATATCCGGCTTGCGGCACCTACAGGCCGTGCGGCAAAGCGCATGACAGAGACGACCGGGTATGAAGCGCAGACGATACATAGGCTGCTGGAGGTAAGCGGCAATCCGGAGGAGGACCATGGGGTGTCCGGATTTGGCCGAAATGAAGAAAATCCGCTGGAAACGGACGTGATCATTATCGATGAAATGTCGATGGTAGACCTGCCGTTGATGCATGCCCTTTTGGAGGCAATCAGTGTGGGAACGAGACTGATCCTCGTGGGAGACCAAAATCAGCTGCCGTCCGTCGGACCGGGAAGTGTATTAAAAGATATGATTCGTTCGGAACGATTTGCAATCGTAAAGCTGACCAAAATATTCCGGCAGGCAGGGGAAAGCGATATCGTAGTGAATGCCCATAAGATCAATGCGGGAGAATTGGTGGTTTTAGATAATAAAAGCAAAGATTTCTTCTTTTTGAAACGCAGTGATTCGGATGTGATCCTGCGGGTGGTATTGGCGCTTGTCCAGGAAAAAATGCCCAGATATGTGAATGCGGATCCTCTGGAGATCCAGGTGCTGACACCCATGAAAAAAGGACTTTTGGGGGTGGAACGGCTGAATGCGATGCTGCAGCGATATCTGAATCCGCCGTCCCCGGAAAAGAAAGAAACAGAACAAGGGGGCAGACTGTTCCGTGCGGGCGATAAAGTCATGCAGATCAAAAACAATTACCAGCTGGAATGGGAAATACGGACGGCACGGGGATTGACCATAGATTCCGGGCAAGGCGTTTTTAACGGAGACATGGGCGTGATCCGTGAAATCGATCCCTTTGAGGAAACGGTGGAAGTAGAGTTTGATGAGCAAAGAAGAATTACTTACCCGTTTGCCATGCTGGAGGAATTGGAACTGGCGTATGCGATCACGATACATAAGGCTCAGGGAAGTGAATATCCGGCGGTGGTGCTGCCGCTTCTTCCGGGACCGAGACTTTTGTATAATCGCAATTTGTTGTATACGGCCGTCACCAGAGCAAAAAAATGTATCACTATAGTGGGGAGTGAAGAAACATTTCAGGAAATGATCCAAAACAAAAGCGAACAGGAGCGTTATACCAGCTTGGACGAGCGTATCAGGGAATTCTGAATCTGCTTTATCCGCAGGTTTGTGTGTTTTGCGGGGAAATCTGTCCGGAAGGAATCTGTGAAAATTGCAGAGAGCGCGTGAAACGGGCGGAAGGTTCTGTTTGTCTGAAATGCGGAAAGCCGGTTTCTGATCATGAAAAAGAGTATTGTGCAGAATGCGGACGGAAAAAGCAGTCTTTTGACCAGGGAAAAAGTTTATATCTCCATCAAGGAAATGCAGCTGCGGCAGTCTATCGGTTTAAGTTTCAGAATCAGCGGAACTATGCCGCAGTTTTTGCAAAAGAGTTGGAAAAACGATACGGGACACAGATCCGGCGTTGGAAGCCGGACGTTTTGATTCCGATCCCGCTGCACAAAAAGAAGAGGAAAAAGCGCGGTTATAATCAGGCAGAATTATTGGCAGAAAAACTTTCGGAACACACAGGGATCCCGTTAGAAAAGAACGTGTTGAAAAGAGTGCGGAACACTCATCCGCAGAAGGACCTGGATCCGGCGGAACGCAGCTGGAACCTCCGGAATGCATTTGCGGTGGAAAGCGGGTGGAAACCGGCGGAAACAGTGCTTTTGGTTGACGATATCTACACGACCGGAAGTACCATAGACAAAGCGGCGGAAATACTGAAAAAATCGGGAGTGGACAAAGTGTATTTTTTGAGTATTAGCATTGGACAAGACCTTTGAATGTATGCTATACTGAAAATGTTAGTTTGATGGCAGAATATGGGGTGAAAATATGCTGAACGAGAATCGTATCAGGCTGATGTTCCGGATGGCTTCCTACGAGGAAAAGCAAGGACAGGAAGATCTGAAGATCAGCACCTATTATCGAAAAGATTATACCAGCATGAAGACGCTGGCAACAATATTGTGGCTTACGTTTGGATATGCATTGCTGATCCTGCTTCTGGTGGTCGGGTTTATGGATATATTGATGAAAAATATTACGCTTACCAAGATTTTTGTGATGGGGGCGGGAGTTGTAATCGGATACATAGTGCTTTTAATCCTTTACGGTTTCTGCTCCAGCCAGTTTTACCGGAAAAAATACAACCGCGCGAAAAAACGGATGCGCAGATATTACCGGGATCTGGGACGCCTTGAAAAGTTCGGCAAAAAGGAGAAATAACAGATGAGTACATTGCTTGTGTGGAAAGAAAAACTGCAGGTGTATTACGGAAAATATGCTTCGGTCATAGATAAAGTATTAAAGTTTGTACTGGGGATCGCGGTGTTTGCCCTGATCAATGCGAATGTCGGTTTTATGAAAACAGCGGCATCCGTTTTTGTGACGTTGGGTCTGGCTTTGATCTGTGCGTTTTTACCGCTGACGGTCATGACATTTTTGGCAGCGGGACTGGTCCTTTTGCATACATACAGCCTGTCCCTGTCAGTGTTGATTGTGACGGCGATCGTTTTTGTGATCATGTATATTTTTTATTTCCGCTTTACGCCGGGAAAAGCATGGCTGGTTCTTCTGACACCGATCGCCTTCGCGCTGAAGATCCCATATGTGGTGCCGATCGCCTATGGCCTTTTGGGAACGCCGGTATATGTGGTACCGATCGCATGCGGTACGATGATCTATTATATGCTGCATTATATTAAAACTTCTTCTGCAGTACTGAAGAGCGGAAGCGGTGAAAGCCTGATCAATGGCTTGAGCAGCTATACAAAACAGATCCTTCAAAACAAAGAAATGCTGGTGATGATTCTTGCATTTACGATCTGTGTGATCCTGGTTTATAACATTCGGACAAGGGCGCTGGATCATTCCTGGAAGATCGCAACGGCAGCAGGCGTGGTGTCCAATATCGTCGTAGTGATCGTCGGCGGGATGCTCTTAGGCGTGAAAACAGATTATGTTTCTATGTTCCTCGGAAGCCTGGTGGCAGCTGTAGTCGGAATCGTTTTGGAATTGTTGTTCTTCTCGGTCAATTATGCAGGGGCGCAGCAGGTGCAATTTGAAGATGATGAATATTATTATTATGTGAAAGCAATTCCAAAGATTGCAGTTTCTGCACCGGAAAAAACGGTAAAGAAGATCAATGAACGAAAGAGTGAGCAGAAAAGCGGGGAGAAGAGCGAGCCGAAACAGCATCCGCATGCCGTACAGAAAGAAGTATGGACGGATGATAAGACGGAAGAAGCTCTTTTGAAACAGAGTTTAAACAAAGAACTGGGGATCGGAGAAGAGCAGAAATAGCAGATAAGAGATAGAAATAAAAACCAGAAAGGATGATGATAAAATGAATACGGGAAGCATTTCTTCGTTTTTGGGGAAATATTTCAGTGACATGTATTTTCCTGAGATACACTTTCTGGATGTAATTGAGATTATCATTGTCGCATTCATCATATACAAGATCATGCTCTGGATCAAAAACACAAAAGCCTGGATGCTTTTGAAAGGTATGGTTGTGTTGGGCGTTTTTATCTTGTTTGCGGCAGCATTGAAAATGCATACGATTCTGTTTCTCGCAAAGGAATCCATCAACGTGCTGGCAGTGGCGGCGGTGGTCGTTTTCCAGCCGGAGCTGAGACGGGCGTTGGAAAAATTGGGAGAAAAGAATTTTATCATGGATTTTGTTCCTTTTGAGCGGAATAAAGATAATCAGCGTTTTTCGGATGAAACTTTGGGGAGTATCGTGGCAGCTTCTTACAAAATGGGAAGTGTCTGTACAGGGGCGCTGATCGTCGTGGAGCAGGCGATCAAGCTGACAGAGTATGAACGGACGGGCATCGAGCTGGATTGTATGGTGTCAGAACAAGTGTTGTTGAATATCTTTGAGCATAATACGCCGCTCCATGACGGCGCAGTGATCGTCCGGGGAGACAGGATTACATCCGCAACATGTTATCTGCCGTTGTCAGACAACATGCAGATCAGCAAAGAACTCGGCACAAGACACAGGGCAGCCCTTGGCATGAGCGAAGTGAGCGATGCTCTGATCATTGTGGTTTCAGAAGAGACAGGACAGGTGTCCATCGCCATGGGCGGGCAGATTGTCCGGGGTGTTTCTGCGGAATATCTGGCGACCAGACTGAACCAGATCCAATATCGGACTTCTGAAGCGAAAAAGTTTTCTTTGCGGAAAGGAAGACAGAAGCATGAAAAATAAGCTGGCAAGCCATCTGGCAAACAATCTGGGTCTGAAGATTGCAGCTGTCTTTTTTGCAGTCATATTATGGCTGATAGTGGTAAACGTGGATGACCCGGTGGATTCGGAAACTTTCCGGAATATTACCGTAAAGGTGACGAACGAAGAAATTGTTACAAATACAGGAAAAATCTATCAGATCGTAGATGATACGCAGACCGTTTCTGTAACGGTATCGGCGCCCAGATCTGTTCTTTCCAAAATTTCAGAAGACGATATCGTGGCAGTGGCCGATATGAGAGAGATGGAACTGAAAACATTGGTTCCCATCAAAGCTTATGTGAGCGGCTACGAAGATAAATGTGAAGCAGTGGCAAATCCTCAGAATATCCAGGTGAAGATCGAGGATCAGACGAAGAATACCTTCCCGCTGACGGTAGAGACGACAGGAACTCTCCGGGGCGGTTATGAGCTTGGAGAATTGAAAACAAATCCGGAGACCGTTACTATCCGAGGAGCGGAATCTCTGGTGGGAAATGTCGCAAAAGCAGCGGCAAAAGTAGATGTGTCCGGCCTTTCCAGGGATCAGGAACTGACGGGGGAACTGGTGCTCTATGATGCAGAAGGAAACGTGATCGACCAGACGCTTTTGGCAAATAACTTAGGAGAGCAGGGCGTTATCGTAAGCGTGCAGGTGTTGGGGACCAAAAGTGTTTCTCTGAACTTTACGATTTCAGGGACTCCGGCAGAAGGATGCGTTTATACCGGACTGAGCAGTGAGCCGGAAAAAATCGAGATCTGCGGTACGGGAGAAGTGCTCAAACAGATCAACGGCATCGATATATCGGCGCCGGAGCTGAGCGTGGAAGGTGCCAGTGAGCGAAAAGAAGTGGTGCTGGACATTATGAAATATCTTCCGGAAAATGTAAAATTAGTAGATGAAAAAGCAAACAATGTGATCGTGACCCTTTTGGTGGAACAGGAAGGAGTCAAAGTTATTGAATTCCCGGTAGAATCCATAGGCGTAAATAATCTGTCGAAGAAGTTAAAAATATCTTACGGGGATGTGGAAGAAATCCAGATGCGGTTCAGAGGAGCACAGGAAGCGCTGAATGTGCTGGATATTCAGAATGCGGTTTCCATTGACCTAAAAAATTATTATACGGCAGGAACATATGAAATACCGGTATCTGTCAGTATACCCAATACGGTGGAGTGGGAACAGCAGCCGGTGATCAAAATCGTGCTGACAGAGAAAAAAGGAGAATAGGCGAGGTAGATAAAATGGTTAGCGAAAAAGTGAAGATCAAAAACCCGACGGGACTCCATCTGCGCCCGGCCGGTCTGTTCTGCAAAACAGCGATGCAGTTTGACTGTTCTGTTCACTTTAAGGCAAGAAACGGCGAAGTGACGGCAAATGCCAAGAGTGTGCTGAGTGTGCTGGGAGCGTGCATTAAAAGCGGCGATGAAATTGAACTGATCTGCGAAGGAGTAAATGAAGAGGAAGCACTCCGGGAGATGGTAGGAGTGGTAGAGAGCGGATTGGGCGAATAAAAATAAAAACAGAAAAGCGAACGAAAAGAGAAAAGACCGGGCAGACGTTTATGACTGCTCGGTCTTTTGCTGTGAAAATCAATTGTTTGGATAAACTCCCGAAAGCCAGCAGATATCTTCGCTGATCTGCTGCACTTTTTCGGAAGGCTGATAGTCGGTGTCGTTAAATAAGTATTGGTGCAGCTGTTTGACGTTATCTGCAAGGCCGATCGGAACGACGAAAGAACCGGTCAACCCTTTGATGTTTTCCGAAGTGGTCACGTCAAACGGAAAACCGGTGTTTGCAGAAAGCTTGCACCACAAAGCACGAAAACCAAGGGCGAACAGATCTTTGCTGGTAAGATTGGTGGAAATCTGGGGGAAAGCTTGATCCATCAATTTGTTTAGAGTGAAAGGATCTGTGCTTTTTGCCTTTTCAACGATTTTCTGAAGCACCAGACGCTGTCGTTCGGTACGTTTAAAATCATCTCCTGCAGTGTAACGGATCCGGGCATAAGCGGTTGCCTGGACGCCGTTAAGGATCTGAGGACCTGCCACGGTTACGGGAGCAGAATCTACACCGGTTACCTTGATGTTTTCTACCGTATAAGCATTGATATACGGGATCTCCTCCTCCTGTACATCGATTTCCACGCCGCCCAAAGTATCGATGATTGAAACCAGGGCATTGAAGTTTACGGTAATATATTTGGTAATGTCCAGATCCAGATTTCGATTCAGTAATGCGATGGCCTCTTGCGGTCCGCCATAAGAATAGGCACTGTTTGCTTTGGCGTAGGTGCCGTCCTGTTGTCTCAGGAGGGTGTCACGGTATACAGAAACCAGCTTGGTCTGCCGGGTTTTGGGATTGATACTGGCGATGATCATACAATCGCTGCGGACTCCGCCGTCCAGCTCACCCTCCCGGGAATCCAGACCAAAAAGAGCGATATTGATGCAGCCGGTGTCTTTTGCCGTTTCCAGTTGTCCCTCGTCCAGTGCGTGATACTGGAGCAGCTTTGCTTTTGACAGGATAAAGAAAAATATTCCGGCGATCAACAGGGCGAAAATAAGCAAGATGATCAAAAGAATCTTTTTCCATTTTTTCCGTTTCTTGTTTTTTCGTTTTTTTCCGGAATCTCGCTGCCTGTCTAGATGGCGCTGTCCGTTACTCTGGGACGGTCTGCGTCTGCGTTGCGGCTGAGTGTCCCTTTCATCAAAAGAACGGGAAGAACGGGATCGGCTGTTGCGGGATCTGCGGTCGTCCAGATCAGGATGATCCTCAGAAAACAGCCAGTAATCTTCGCCGGAATCCCAGTTTGAATCCCAGTCAGAATTCCGGTCAGAGTTGCGGTATGAATTTTCGCGACGCCGGCGATTCTGCGGATTCCTTCGGCCAGAAGGTTCGCTGGTCCGGTGTCTTTTGTTTTCGTAATTTTGTCTGCTCATATAAATTTCTCTTATTCTTTGCCTGTGAAAATAACGATAGTTCTCTTTTGGGTATTATTTATCAATCAGAGCGGAAAGTCAAATGAATTTTCCATTAAGAAAATCTGCAGAAAACCTTCAGAGATCGGAAAAATAAGGCAAAAGGTGGCTTTTTTTGACGTTTTATGATATGATACAACCGTATATACCTAAAAAGAAGCAAGCTTTAGAAAGAATATCGTTCTGTTTCGGGACAAACATCAAAGGAGGAAGCAATGAAAAAGCGAACAGGTACAATGATATGGCTGCTGATGCTGCTTTGTCTGTTGGCAGGGATCGGTATAAATGCTTTGGCAGAGGAAAGCGCTGCGGATGAAAGTCTTGCAGCGGATGATTCAGAAGAAGCATATCAATATAATTTAGAAAAAGACAAAGAATTTACCTGGGAAGCTTATGAAGCTTCAAGGGAGGCTGCTCCGGAGAATGGAATCTCCACTTATGCGATGTCAGATCTGACAGAAGAGCAGCGAAATATCGTAAGAAGAGCGGAGGAACAGGCCAACATTGCCTGGACACCGGTCAAAAACATCAAATCCTGGAATAACTCCAGAACATTTGAAGCCGGAGTTACTTACTACGGAATCCCTTACGGACAGCCGGTTTACGGTGCATATGTCCCATGGGTGGCTTCGTTGAGTGATTTTTCCAAAGCCGTAAAAGACGGCTCCAGTAAGATGTATACCCAGCGTTCCTCTTATGGGGGAACGGAATTTCCGTATTATTCTTCCGACTGCAGTTCTTTCGTGGCATGGGCCTGGGGACTTTCTTATCGGCAGACGACCAGGAGTTTGGCAAAGTTCGGAACGCGGGTGAGTAGCCTCAATCAGATCCAGGTGGGAGACATCTTACTGAAAGAAGGGGTACATACCCTTTTGGTGGAAGACGTAAAATATCAGAATGGCACGCTGGTCTCTGTTACGACGATCGAGCAGACACCGCCCATTATTTTACGTACCGTATGGGGCGGAAAAAACGCCAAGACGCTTGCTAATCTCCAATCTACATATCTGAATAAAGGCTATCTGATCTACAGAAGTAAGAAAGTGACAGATCAGAATAAAAATTCCAGTGATATCAGTGGCGGTTCTTCTGATACAGACACAGGTTCAGGAACGCATGTGTTTTATCAGGCACATCAGCAAACATATGACTGGTTCGTGTCAGTGTCCGACGGCGAGGAGGCCGGGATCATCGGAAAAGCAAAGCGGATGGAGGCTTTGAGGGTCAAGATCACCAACGGCGGGAACGGCGGAGTGACCTACCGTGCACACTGTCAGACCTATGGTTGGAGAGACTGGGTATCCGATTGGCAGATCGCCGGGACCACCGGAGAGGCGAAACGGATGGAGGCAGTACAGATCAAACTGACAGGAGATCTGGCCAATCAGTATGATATCTATTACCGGGTACATTCCCAGACCTACGGGTGGCTTGACTGGGCGAAAAACGGAGAGAGTGCCGGTACGGAAAACTGTGCCAAACGGATGGAAGCTATCGAGATCCGGCTGGTGAAAAAAGGCGGAGCGGCACCCGGAAAAACGACCAGACCTTTTGTAAACGGAAGACGGAATGTTTCTCTTACTTATCAGGCACATCAGCAGACATACGGATGGTTCCCTGCGGTGAAAGATGGCGAGGAAGCCGGGATCACAGGAAGAGCCAAGAGTATGGAGGCGTTGAAGATCAATTTGCTCAACGGAGAAGACAGTACCATTACTTATCGCGCTCACTGTCAGACTTATGGCTGGATGAATTGGGTGACGGGCGGACAAATTGCCGGAACCGTCGGTCAGGCAAAGCGGATGGAAGCCGTGGAGATCAAACTGACCGGTCAGGCAGCCTCACAATATGATATTTATTACCGTGCACATTGCCAGACCTATGGGTGGCTTGGCTGGGCGAAAAACGGAGAGAGCGCCGGCACGGAAGGCTGTGCGAAACGTTTGGAAGCTATTGAGATTAAATTGGTGCGAAAAGGGGGAGCAGCACCGGGATCGACGGTAAATCGTTTTATCAAGCAGTAGAAAAGGGGTCAAAGGGGAGTAGATCATATGCGAAAACAAAATAGAAAATTTAGAATGAGATCAGGAGGGAAGGCCATTCTGACAGGAATGGCTCTGTCCCTCTTTCTGTTTTTTCAACCGGTAAATGCGGAAAATACAGAGCAATTTGGAAATATCACCGATCAAAAAGAAGTTACGGTCATGGATGAAGATTGTAATATTCTTCCGTTTGAGGACGAAACTTCTCCGGTGATAGAGGTACAGGATGAGGGAATCGAAACCTATGCGGCGAGTGCCAAGGTGGTAAATTTCCGCGCTACGGCAGCCGGTGAGGCAGTGGCGGTAAACCGGCTGACAGAATACAAAGAAAAGGACACCGGTTACAACGGATACATCACGGGAGCTAACGGAGCCGACGGCGTGTATCTGGGCACGGAAAATGGAAAAGTGAAATTTATGATCAGCGGAGTGATCGGTCTGATCGATGCGTCTAAAGTACAGGTACTCGACCGAAGCAAGGTTCAAAGTGTCAGTAACTATTATGTAAAGGGATCCAATCTGTACCACCGGATTGCGACGAACCTGAATAGTGCCGCTGACGGAAGCACCATCAATCTGGGACCGGCGCCGTCCTTTTTGCAGGCAGGGATCACTTATTACAGCTATGACGGACACTATTTTTATACGGATTATGCGGTAATGGCAGAAGATTATCAGAACAGCCACAGGAACCGCTCAGTCAATGCAGGAAACCCGTATTACAATTATTATCAGTATCTTCCGCTGCGGGCAAAAAGCAATTATACCGCGGCAGAGATTGATCAAAAAATCCGCTCCAAGACCAGTACCGGGAAAATGCTGGGTATCGGAAGTACAATTATTAAGATGCAAAATCAATACGGGGTAAATGCGCTGGCGGTGACGGCAGTTGCGGCAAACGAAAGCGGATGGGGCAAAAGCAATATCGCAATGACAAAAAACAACCTGTTTGGTCTGAATGCGGTGGACAGCTCTCCCAATGAGAGCGCCAATACTTATGCGAGTGTAGAAAAATGTGTGCAGGATTTTACGGAAACCTATATGTCCAAGCGGTATCTCAGAGCAGGATACACTTACTATAAAGGAGGCTTTTTCGGAAATAAGGCCAGCGGAATCAATGTCAGTTATGGTTCGGATCCTTACTGGGGAGAAAAGGCGGCGGCCATCATGTGGAACCTGGATTCGGATCAGAAAGATCGTTATCAGTACACCATCGGGATCAAAGATCTGATGGCGCATCAGCATACGGATCTGAACGTGCGGAAAGAGGCAAATACTTCTTCGGCGAAGCTGTATTCCACCGGGAAGCAGTCTGCGGTGTCATTTTTGGTGTTGGAAAGTGCAGGAAACTTTTACAAGATCCAGACAGACCCTGTATTAAATGCAGGAAGAACAGCAGTAGATACATCCACAGGAGTTTACATAAACGATGCAATGTACGGGTATGTCAGCAAAGATTACGTGACACTCGTATCCGGGGAGGCAGAAGAATCTTCCGGCGTCTCCTACAGCACGCATGTGCAGAGTTATGGTTGGCAGACGGAACGACAAAACGGAGCCACGGCAGGAACAGAAGGAGAAGCAAAACGGCTGGAAGCGTTGAGGGTTCGCCTGAAAAATCTGCCGTATTCCGGATCGGTTCGGTATATTGCCCATGTGCAGAGTTATGGCTGGCAGGATTGGGTTACAGACGGTGCAGCGGCGGGAACGACAGGAGAAGCGAAGCGTCTGGAAGCAGTCCGTATCGAACTAAAAGGAGAAGCAGAGCTGCATTATGATATTTATTACCGGGTCCATGTGCAGACCTACGGGTGGCTTGGCTGGGCGAAAAACGGAGAAGTTTCCGGTACGACAGGCTATGCAAAGCGTCTGGAAGCATTACAGGTGGTGCTGGTAGAAAAAGGCGGGCAGGCGCCGGGAAGTACAGAAAATGCATTTCTGGAGAATCCGGACAGTACGCAGTTGACGCCCCATATCAAATATCAGTCACATGTGCAGACTTACGGCTGGCAGACGGCTGTTCAGGACGGTGCATTGAGCGGCACAACAGGAAAAGCCAAACGTCTTGAGGCGATGATCCTGCAGCTGACCGGTAAGCCGGTAGGCGGTGGAGTGGAATATCAGTCGCATGTACAGACTTATGGTTGGATGGAGCCGGTGAAAAACGGAGCGTTGTCCGGAACGGTAGGGGAAGCAAAACGTCTTGAGGCGATCCGAATTCAATTGACCGGAGAAATGGAAAAGCAATACGATATCTATTACCGCGTCCATACACAAACCTATGGGTGGCTTGGCTGGGCGAAAAACGGAGACAGCGCCGGCACGGAAGGCTTGGGAAAACGAATGGAAGCGATTCAGATCCGATTAGTGAAAAAAGGAGAAAAAGCACCGACAGGGACACAAGCAAAAGCTTTTATAAAATAAACGACGACAAAAGACAACTGGAGGCAAGGAAATGAAAAAAGGATGGGCAGTTCTGCTTACGGCAGTGATGATATTGGGAAGTTTTGGAAATGTCCGTGTTTATGCAGAAGAAAAGGTTGGTGTCGGAGACACAGAAACGGCAGCAGAGAGTCAGGCAAAAAACACAGAAGTCGGAGAAAATACAGATTCGGATACATTGGATGAAAATGAAGCAGATCCGGAAGAAAAAAATGAAATTGTCACAACAGAAGAAAAGGAAGAAGGTATAGAGCAACAGGCAGATCCGGGGACAATTTCCTATACGGTGCATGCACAGACTTATGGTTGGATGGAGCCGGTGAAAAACGGAGCGTTGTCCGGAACGGTAGGGGAAGCAAAACGTCTAGAAAGCATCAAAATTTCGGCAGCAGGAAATGTACAGGGCAGCGTTTTCTATCGGGCTTATGTGGAAGGAAAAGGCTGGACAGAGTGGCAGCAAGACGGAGCGGAAGCCGGTACTACGGGAGAAGCACGCCGTCTGGAAGCCTACCAGGTAAAACTGACGGGAGAACTGGCAGAAAAATATGATGTTTATTATAGCTCCCACGCGCAGACCTATGGCTGG
>CAKRWZ010000033.1 GCA_934418295.1 uncultured Mediterraneibacter sp. | reverse complement strand
TGGTAACGGCGGTCGGAATGGAGACAGAAGTCGGAAAAATAGCCGGGCTTCTGGAGAATGCATCGGACAAGCAGACGCCGCTGCAGAGAAGTCTGGAAGAATTTGGAAAAAAACTTTCTGTGTTGATCCTGGTATTTTGCGGGATTTTGTTTGGAATCAGTATTTTGCGAGGGGAAAACATCGGAGAAGCCTTCTTGTTTGCGGTGGCCTTAGCCGTAGCTGCGATCCCGGAAGCTTTGAGTTCCATTGTGACTATCGTACTTTCTTTCGGTACGCAAAAGATGGCGAAAGAGCATGCGATCATCCGGAAGCTCCAGGCGGTTGAGGGACTGGGAAGTGTTTCTGTGATCTGTTCGGATAAGACCGGAACCTTGACCCAGAATAAAATGACGGTAGAAAATTATTATACCGCCGAAAAAAATATCCCGGCAGACGAGGTGGATGTGGATGACTCGGCACAGTGGCGCCTGATGGCAGCCAGCATTCTTTGCAACGATGCATCAGTCAGCGAGGGGGGCGAGATCGGGGATCCGACGGAGACAGCTCTTTTGAACCTTGGAGAAAAGATGGGGATCTCGGCAGAAGATGTGCGGGAAAAATACCCAAAAGAAGCAGAGAATCCATTTGACAGTGACCGGAAAATGATGTCTACGCAGCATTTGATCGAGGGCAGAGAGATCCTGTTGGTAAAAGGTGCAGTGGATGTTTTACTGGACCGACTGACAGAGATTCAGATGCAGGAAGAAAGAAGAGCGTTGACAGATGCTGATAAAGCTAAGATTTTAGAGCAAAACGAAAGCTTTTCTCAAAACGGGCTCCGTGTGCTGGCGTTTGCTTATAAGGATCTGGCTCCGGCAGCGGAATTGTCGGTGGAGGATGAACAAGATCTGGTATTTCTTGGCCTGATCTCCATGATGGATCCGCCGAGGGAAGAGTCCAAAGCAGCGGTTTTGGAGTGTAAAGAAGCTGGTATCCGGCCGATTATGATCACAGGAGACCACAGGGTGACAGCTGCAGCCATTGCCAAAAAAATCGGGATTTTGGAGGATATATCAGAGGCTTGTGAAGGAGCCTGTATCGATGAGATGTCCGATGAAGAATTGCAGGATTTCGTGGAAGGGATTTCGGTATATGCCAGAGTTTCACCGGAACATAAAATCCGGATCGTCAGGGCATGGCAAAATAAAGGAAACATCGTAGCGATGACCGGGGACGGCGTCAATGACGCACCGGCTCTGAAACAGGCGGATATCGGCGTTGCTATGGGGATTACCGGAAGTGAGGTCTCCAAGGATGCAGCGGCTATGGTGCTGACGGATGATAATTTCGCGACCATTGTGAAAGCGGTTGAGAACGGACGAAATCTTTACCGAAATATTAAAAATGCAATTTTGTTTTTGTTATCCGGCAATTTTGGCGCAATTCTGTCAGTTTTGGCAGCCTCTGTGGCAGGGCTTCCGGTTCCCTTTGCGCCGGTGCATCTTTTGTTCATCAATCTTTTGACAGACAGCCTTCCGGCTATCGCATTGGGACTGGAACCGCATATGCGGAGTGTCATGGAAGAAAAGCCCAGACCGCGGACGGAATCGATCCTTACAAAATCCTTTTTGTTGAAAATTGCAGTGGATGGACTGGTGGTAGGTGCGACGACTATGACAGCTTTCCTGATCGGATACGGAGGCGACAATGCACTTCTGGGAAGCACGATGGCCTTTGGCACTCTGTGTACGGCTCGTCTGGTACATGGGTACAACTGTAAATCAGAGCGCCCTGTGCTCTTCAAAAAAGCATTTTTTAATAACATCTTTTTGCAGGGAGCTTTTCTCCTGGGACTGATCCTGATCACGGCAGTCATGATGATCCCGCAGCTTTCCGGTATCTTTAAAGTACAGACACTGACCTGGAATCAGCTTTGGATCGTGTATGGACTTGCGCTGCTGAATCTTCCGGTGATCCAGTTGATCAAATGGATCTGGAAATGGAAAAAAGATTAAAATACGTTGGGATTGTGTTGAATAAATAAAATCTCTTTGCCATATATTTACAACAAAAGTATATGTTGGAGCACAGAACATGAAAAAGTTTCTGGCGTGGCTATTCTGTGTGATGTTATTGACGCAGCCGGTTTTTGCACAGTCTGAGAAGAAACTGATCCTGGACACAAATACGCAGCAGACGGAAAATGTGGACATATCTATATCCGCACCGTCTGCTCTTTTAATGGAAAAGACGACGGGTAATGTGTTGTATGAAAAAGAGGCGGATGTACAGAGGGCTCCGGCCAGTGTGACCAAAATCATGACCCTGCTTTTGATTTTTGATGCGCTGGAGGACGGAAAGATCGCCTTGGAAGACGAAGTAACCGTTTCGGAGAGAGCAGCGTCCATGGGCGGTTCCCAGGTGTTTCTGGAAGCGGGAGAAAAGCAGACGGTAGACACCATGCTCAAATGCATTGCAGTAGCCAGTGCCAACGACGCCTGTGTGGCCATGGCGGAGCATATCAGCGGCAGTGAAGAAGCGTTTGTAAAGGCGATGAATGAGCGGGCAAAAGGGCTGGGAATGGAACATACGTCTTTTGTAAACTGCAACGGGCTGGATGCGGAAGGCCATATGACCACAGCCAGGGATATCGCGAAAATGTCCAGAGAGTTAATTGTAAAATATCCCAAGATCAGGGAATACTCCATGATATGGATGGATCATATTGTACATATGACGCGAAAAGGCAGTTCGGATTTTGGTTTATCCAATACTAACAAAATGGTGCGGATGTATGAACACACGACGGGGCTGAAAACCGGATCTACGGGAAATGCAAAATTTTGCGTTTCGGCGACGGCAGAGAAGAATGGGATGGAAATGATCGCCGTTGTTCTGGGAGCAGAGACGTCCAAAGAACGTTTTGCAGATGCGGTGGCTCTTTTGAATTATGGGTTCGGAAGATGCAGTCTTTATAGAGATGAGGATCCGCCTGCTTTGGAAGCATTAAAGATGACCGGAGGAAAAAAAGAATGGATCCCCCTGCGATATGAGGGGACATTTTCCTATCTGGATACAGAAGGGAAAAATCTGAAAGAGATAGAAGTTTCACAAGAGCTTCCAAGTCATCTGGAAGCACCGGTGAAGGAAGGCGAAGAGGTGGGCAGACTGGTCTATCGGCTGGGCCGGGATGAATTGGGATCGGTAAAGATCCTGGCCGGGAAAACGATAGAAAAAGCCGGATTTTTGGATATGGCAGGCAGAATGGCAGATGGGCTGCTCCTGTAAAAAGCCGGGGCAACGAGAGATTGAAAAAAAGAGCGTTATCCTGTAAAATGAAAGCCTAAGCAAGAGCAAAAAATGGAGAGGACGAAAGAATGAAAGTCTGGTATTGGACAGCGGGGATCCTGCTTTTTTTATTTGCCGCAATGCTGGCGGAGTCGATCCGGGAACAAAAAAGATTCCGGGTGACAGAATATGGAATCGTATCAAAAAAATTGAATGGATTGAACCGGGAATGGAAGATCGTTTTTTTGAGCGATCTTCATAACCATGTCTATGGAGAACATAACGCAGAATTGACTGCGGCGATCGCGAAGGAAACGCCGGATCTTATCTTGCTCACCGGAGATATGCTGGTGGGAAAGCCGGGAAAGCCCTGGAAGGAAACCTGTGCCTTTGTGGCAGACCTGAGAAAGTTTTGCCCGGTTTATTATGCCAACGGCAATCACGAACAGCGCATGAAAGAGCATCCGGAAAAATATGGAAAGGTGTTTGAACTGTATAAAGAACGATTGGAAAACAGCGGAATCACTTTTTTGGAAAATACTTCTGAAAAGCTGTGGTTGGGTCAATGTCCGGTCTGTATCAGCGGATTGGAAATACCGGAGCGTTTTTACCGGAAATTCAGAAAAATGAAGATGACGGTGAAGGATGTGGAAAAATGTCTGGGAAAGGCGGACAGACAGAGTTATCAGATTTTGCTGGGGCATAATCCGACGTACTGCAAAACTTATGCGGCATGGGGCGCAGATCTGATCCTTTCCGGTCATCTCCACGGTGGGATCGTGCGGCTCCCGGGGATCGGAGGCGTGATCGATCCGGAGGCCGGCTTGTTTCCCAGACATTCCGGTGAGATGAAAGCAGAACGGAATGCACAGGTGGTCGTCAGTAAAGGCTTGGGTACCCACACGGTCAATCTGCGCCTGTTTAATCCGGCAGAACTGGTGGTGCTGCATTTGAAGCCTTGTGAAAACACGGAAAATCCGATATAATAGAAAAGATTGACAGAAACAGAAGAACAGAGGAAGCTGAAGAATGGGAATTCCGGTAAAATTGCAGGTGTTTGAGGGACCGCTGGATCTCTTGCTGCATTTGATTGATAAAAATAAGATTGATATTTATGACATTCCGATCGTAGAGATCACGAAACAATATCTGGAGTATATCCAGGCGATGGAACGGGAAGATCTCAATGTGATGAGTGAGTTTCTGGTCATGGCAGCCACTCTTTTGGACATCAAATGCAAAATGCTGTTGCCCAAGGAAGTAAATGAAGCCGGAGAAGAGATGGATCCCAGGCAGGAGCTGGTGGAACAGCTGCTGCAATATAAAATATACAAGTGCATGGCAGAAGAGCTGCAGAAGCGTCAGATCGAAGGAGAAATGATCTATTACAGAAAGCCTGCCCTTCCGGATGAAGTCAAAGAATACGAAGAACCGGTGGATATGGACAAGCTTTTGGACGGATTGACTCTGGAAAGACTGCAGGAAGTGTTCCGGGAGGTTATGAAGCGGAACACGGAGAAGGTGGATCCGATCCGCAGCAAATTCGGTAAGATCGAGAAGGAAGATATTACGCTTCCGGAGCGCCTGGAGGCGGTAGAGACTTATGCGAAACGGCATCGTCGTTTTTCTTTCATGAGTCTGTTTGAGAAAAGCGCCGGGAAAATGCAGGTCGTCGTAACGTTTATGGCGGTGCTGGAGTTGATGAAGACCGGCAAATTAAAAGTAGAACAGGAGTCTCTTTTCGGAGAGATTATGATCCTTTCACAGATGGAGGAATAAAAACGGATGGAGATTGAAAAAATGCAGGGAATGATAGAAGCGATCCTTTTCACGATGGGGGATTCTGTTTCTCTCTCTCAGATTGCAGAAGCGATTCGACATGATGAAGAAACGACCCGGAAGCTTATCCACAATATGATGGATGGGTATGAGAAAGAAAAAAGGGGGGTGCGGATCATTGAACTGAATGACTGTTTTCAGATGTGCACCAAGCCGGAGGCCTATGAATATCTGATCCGTGTGGCGAAACAGCCGAAAAAGTATGTGTTGACAGAAGTGCTTTTGGAAACGCTTTCTATCATCGCATACAGACAGCCGGTGACAAAGCTGGAGATTGAAAAGATCCGGGGAGTAAAATCTGATCATGCCGTCAACAAACTGATCGAATACGAATTGGTAGAAGAAGTCGGACGGCTGGATGCACCCGGAAGGCCGGTCCTCTTTGGCACGACGGAGGAATTTTTGAGAAGATTCGGCGTAAAGTCGTTGGAAGAACTGCCGGGATTGAATCCGGAGCAGGTGGAGGATCTGAAAGCGGAGGCGGAAGACGAAGCGCAGATGACATTGAATTTATAGAAGAGGGGTCCACGAAAATAAAGAAAAAAGAAAAAGAGAAAGATCCGGCAAAAGAAAAGTGGAACCGAAAGAAAGCCGCATAAAATTTCGATATACGGAATAAAGTTTTGTAAACATCGGAAAGCGGGGATGTCGTGAAGAAAAAAATAAGAAATGGTTTTTTGATCTGTCTGGTTTTCTGTAACATCTGTTCTATGAGAAGTGTTGCGGAAAACCCGGAAATACAGACGCAGGAGCCGGGTCAGTTATACGCCCAGTCAGCAGTGTTGATGGATGCTGATACCGGGCGTGTTTTATTTGAAAAAAACGGGAACGAAGTCCGGCCCATGGCCAGCACCACGAAGATCATGACTTGTATACTGGCGCTGGAGCTGGGAAATCTGGACAGTGAGGTGACTGTATCGGAGCTGGCTTCTTCCCAGCCGAAAGTAAAACTTGAGGTAAAGCCCGGTGAACGTTTTGCTCTGCGGGATCTGTTGTATTCCATGATGTTGGAGTCCCACAATGACAGTGCGGTGGCGGTGGCAGAACATATCAGCGGAAGTGTAGAAGCTTTTGTGCAGCTGATGAACCGAAAGGCGGAAAGTATCGGATTAAAGGTAACACATTTTGTAACGCCCAACGGGTTAGACGGAACGGATCAGGGCGGGGAACATGCAACGACAGCGAAAGAGTTGGCGTTGCTGCTGAAATATTGTATCTGCGATTCTCCGCAGAAGGAAATGTTTTTGGAAATCACGAGGACGGATGTGCATTCGTTTTCGGATTTGAAAGGAGAATATACTTACAGCTGCCGGAATCATAATGCCTTTTTGAAACAGATGGAAGGAGCGCTCAGCGGTAAAACCGGATTTACGGGAAAAGCAGGTTATTGTTATGTGGGAGCCCTGAAAAGGGGAGATCGGACTTTGATCGTAGCACTTCTTGCCTGCGGATGGCCAAACAATCGAAGTTATAAATGGAAAGACATGCAGAAGCTGATGGATTACGGGCTGGCTCATTACCAAAAGCAGGACGTCTGGGAATCTTTTCAGCCGGTCAGAGTGCGGGTACGGAATGGGACAGACGGAGAAAACGGGATCTGGGACGATGCGTACACGACGGTTCAGGCAAAAACGGAAGAGCATGAACTAAAACTGCTTTTAAAAGATACGGAACAGGTGAAAGTAACGGTGGATCTGGAGGAAGTGCTGGATGCACCGGTCATGAAAGGAAAAAAAGTGGGCGTGATCCGATATGAGCTGGACGGAAAAGTGTTAAAAACGATTCCTCTGATCGCGGATCATACAGTTTATAAGATAGATTTTAAGTGGGTTCTTATGAAAGTCACAGAAAAAATAATGTTGGACAATATTAAATAATATCAATAAAAATGTTTAAAATACCACTAGGAAAATCAAGAAATGTGTGATAGGATGATTGAGTACAAAAAAGAACAATGAAATTGATTCATTTTTATTGATTTAATTTAGACAGCATTGCTTACAGCAGGAGGAAATTTGTCATGAAAAACAGCAAGAAATATCACAGAAGTTATTTTATGCCGCCGGAAGAATCTTACGATTGGGTAAAGAAAGATCATGTGGAGAAGCCGCCGATCTGGTGCAGCGTCGATCTTCGTGACGGAAATCAGGCACTGATCGAGCCTATGAGCCTGGAAGAAAAGATCGAATATTTCCAGATGCTTTTGGAAGTGGGCTTTAAAGAGATCGAAGTCGGATTTCCGGCAGCTTCGGAGACAGAGTACCAGTTTCTCCGTACTTTGATCGAACAGAATATGATCCCGGACGATGTGACGGTACAGGTGCTGACACAGGCGAGAGAACATATCATCAAAAAAACGTTTGAAGCAGTAAAAGGCGCTCCCCATGCAGTGGTCCATCTGTATAATTCCACCTCAGTGGCTCAGCGGGAGCAGGTATTTAAAAAGAACAAAGAAGAAATCAAGCAGATCGCGGTGGACGGAGCAAAGCTTTTGAAACAGCTGGCTGATGAGACGGAAGGAAACTTTACCTTTGAGTACAGTCCGGAGAGTTTCCACGGCACAGAAGTGGATTATGCACTGGAAGTCTGCAATGCAGTTTTGGACGTCTGGAAACCGGATCAGAACCGGAAGACCATCATCAATCTGCCTACCACTGTGGAAAATGCGATGCCGCATGTGTTTGCCAGCCAGGTGGAATATATGAACAAACATCTGAAATATCGGGAAAATGTGATCCTTT
This sequence comes from uncultured Mediterraneibacter sp., assembly GCA_934418295.1. Lineage (GTDB taxonomy): Bacteria > Bacillota > Clostridia > Lachnospirales > Lachnospiraceae > Mediterraneibacter_A. The sequence continues at coordinate 11,817 of CAKRWZ010000033.1, read as the reverse complement.
CCTTACATCCGCACAACGACCGGGGAAGCGGAGTGTGTGATGCAGAAATGGGCATCCTTGCCGGTGCGGACAGAATCGAAGGAACCCTTTTCGGAAACGGTGAAAGAACCGGAAACGTAGATATCGTGACGGTTGCCATGAACATGTATTCCCAGGGCGTAGATCCGGGTCTTGATTTTTCCAACATTCAGGATATCAGGGAGACCTACGAACGGCTGACCAGAATGCAGGTAGGACCGAGACAGCCTTATGCAGGAGATCTGGTGTTTACGGCGTTTTCCGGTTCCCATCAGGATGCCATTGCAAAGGGTATGGCATGGCAGAAAGAGAAGAAGCTTACGGACTGGTCCGTACCGTATCTGCCGATCGATCCGAAAGATGTGGGCAGAAGATACGAGACCGATGTGATCCGGATCAACAGCCAGTCCGGAAAAGGCGGCGTAAACTACATACTGAAACAAAACTTTGGAATCAGCCTTCCGGCTAAGATGCAGGAAGAAGTCGGCTACCTGGTCAAGGACGTTTCCGACAAAGCACACAAAGAACTTGCGCCAGATTTGGTATATCGTATTTTTGAAGACCACTATATTAACGCAAAACCGATCTTTACCATTGATGAATGCCATTTCAAACAGGATAACGGTATCATTGCGGCGGCTACCATCCACCACGCCGGACAGGACCGGGTGATCAACGGTATCGGAAACGGACGTTTGGATGCGGTAAGTAATGCAGTAAAACATTATTTTGATATCAGTTACGAGCTTTCGGTTTATGAAGAGCATTCCCAGACGAAAGGATCCTCTTCAAAAGCCATCGCATATGTAGGAGTCATCTGCAACAAAAAGAGATATTGGGGAGTCGGCATCGACGCGGATATTATCAAAGCCTCTATTGCCGCTTTGGTGGTAGCGGTCAACAAGATCGAAGAGCTGCAGAACAGACTGGAAGGAAAAGACGAGCGGTTGATGGAGATTACAAATTATATTCAGGAGAATTATCCTTCTGTCAGCCTGGAAGATCTTTCCGAAAAGTTTTATCTTTCCAAACCGTATCTTTCCAAGTATATCAAAGAAAAATCTGGAATGACTTTCGGAGAGATCCTGAAAAAAGTGCGTATGAAAAAAGCGCGCGCCATGCTGAAAGGCACTTCCATGACGGTGGAAAATGTGGCAGAATCGGTGGGATATCAGAACGTAGAGCACTTTAACAGGCTCTTCAAAAAGATGTATCAAATGACGCCGATCCAGTATCGGAATATGAAAAAATAGACAAAAACAGTATAGAAACGAATAAACTTAGGAGAGTTGAGAAAACGTCGGATTTACCGGGATTCCCTCAAAAGGGATTCCGGCTGTTCCGGCGTTTTTATGATTGAAACTTAACAAAGAATACTATATACTGTAAACAGGTAAAGTAATATAGTTATTTGTAATGAGTTAATGAAAGTGTGGAGGATAAGAGAATGAGCAAAAACGCGGCGGAAAGCCTTGCGCTGACGAGGATCCGGTCCTTGTTGGACGAGGAAAGTTTTGTTGAGATCGGAAAGGCAGTCACAGCCAGAAACACCGATTTTAATTTGCAGGAAAAAGCAGTTTCTGGAGACGGCGTTGCCACTGGCTACGGATTGATCAACGGGAAACTGGTTTTTGTCTACAGTCAGGATCCTTCCGTATTCCATGGCGCAGTCGGTGAAATGCACGCCAGAAAGATCGTGAATGTATACAAAATGGCGATCCGGATGGGGGCGCCGATCATAGGACTTTTGGATTGTGCCGGTTTCCGTCTTCAGGAAGCGACAGACGCATTGGAAGCCTTCGGAAGTATTTACGGACAGCAGATCGCAGGATCGGGTGTGATCCCTCAGATCACGGCGGTTCTGGGAAAATGCGGCGGCGGTCTGGCAATGATACCGGGGCTTGCCGACTTTACATTTATGGAAAGCGGAAAGGGAAAGGTGTTTGTCAATTCCCCGAATGCACTGAAAGAAAATGAAATTTCCAAATGTGATACTTCTGCCTGCGGATTTCAGGAGACAGAGACGGGGCTTGCCGACGGAAGTGGAACGGAGGCAGAGATTTTTGCACAGATTCGGGAATTGGTGGACATGCTGCCGTCCAGCAGTGAAGATGATGACAGCTATGAGGAGTGCGCAGATGATCTGAACCGCATTTGTCCGGAGCTGGAAAACGCAGCAGATGATCCGGCTGTACTGCTCTCTCAGATCGCAGACGGATTCCGTTTCCTGGAATTGAAAAAAGATTACGCGCCGGAGATGGCAGTCGGCTTTATCCGGTTAAACGGGGCCACCGTAGGTGTGATTGCAAACCGCTCAAAATTGTACGATACAGACGGAAGTGTACAGATGGAATTTGACGGGTCTCTTTCTGCACAGGGATGCCAGAAAGCAGCAGAGTTTGTGAAATTCTGTGACGCGTTTTCCCTGCCGGTCCTGAGCGTGACAAACGTTAACGGATACAGCGCATCTGTGGAAAATGAAAAGTTGATGGCAAAAGCGGCTGCAAGCCTTGTGGGTGCTTTGGCGGAAGCTTCCGTACCGAAGGTGAACGTGATCACAAAAGAAGCTTACGGAAGTGCATACATTGCAATGAACAGCAAGTCCGTCGGAGCAGATATGGTTTACGCATGGCCGGAGGCACAGATCGGCATGATGGATGCGAAACTTGCGGCTGAGATCATGTATGCAGGAAGCGGAAATGATGTGATCGCAGAAAAAACAAAAGAATACAGAGCACTGCAGTCGAGTGCGGATGCGGCGGCAAAAAGAGGTTATGTGGATTGCCTGGTATCTCCGGAAGACACAAGAAAATATGTAATCGAAGCTTTTGAGATGCTGTTTTCCAAAAGGGAAAGCCGTCCGGAGAAAAAGCATAATACGATCGTGTAAGGAGAGAAAAAAGTGAAAAAAAGAGTGTGGATAGTACTCCTTGTTTCTTTGCTTGCCATCAGCCTGTTGGGATGCAGCGGTACAAAAGGACAGGAATTTTCAGAAGAAGAAATGGAATCCATGGAAAATGCGGCCAATGTTCTGATCCAGAATTTTCAGATGATGTCGGATGAGGATTTTGAACAGTGGGAAAAGGCTTCCGATTTCAAAATGGATTATGCGCTGATGAGCGCGGATCTTCCGATTTCCAGTTCGGATTTTCTGACGATGGCAGAAGGGTGGCAGAATGCGACCAAAGAATATGGAGAATTGATTGATTATGGCGAGTTTTCGGCAGAGGCTTCCGGAAAGGATCAGACAACGCTGAAAACGAAGGCAGAGTTTGAAAAGAAAAAGGCTGAATTAGAATTTCAGTTTGACAAGGATCAGAATCTGGTAGGTTTGACGGTAAATATCAAATATTCAAAAGCCGAGATTCTGGAAAAAGCGGGACTGAATACATTGCTTGGAATGGGGACGGTATTTGCGGTTTTGATCTTTATCGCATTTGTGATATCCTTGTTCCGCATTTTCCCGTATATGGAAAAGAAGAAAGCGGCCAAAAAGGCAGCACAGACGGCGGCGCAGACAGCACAGACGGACGCAGCGGCGGAAATGGTTGCGGCGCCGGCAGAGGTCATGGAAGAAGAGGTTACAGATGCAGAACTCGCGGCAGTGATCGCGGCGGCAGTTGCGGCTTACGAAGGCAAAAACGGCACAGGCGGCCTGATGGTACGTTCCATCAGACGGCATAAATCAAATAACAGGAAATAAGATGGGAGATCAGAAAATGAAAAATTATACGATTACAGTAAATGGGATTGCATATGATGTGACAGTAGAAGAAAAAGCAGCCGGAGCCGCTGTATCTGCACCGGCCGCAGTTCCGACACCGGTACCGGCGGCACCGAAAGCACCGGCCGCAGCACCGAAGGCGGCAGCACCATCTGCAGCAGGAAACATCCAGGTAACAGCAGGTGCGGCAGGAAAGGTTTTCCAGATCCCTACAAAAGTGGGAGATTCCGTAGCAGCCGGAGATCCGGTAGTTGTGATCGAGGCGATGAAAATGGAAATTCCGGTAGTAGCTCCGGAAGCTGGTACCATTGCAAGTATCGATGTAGCTGTAGGAGATTCCATCGAGGCAGGAGCAGTGCTGGCAACGTTGAAATAAGGTTAGGAGGTTTGACATATGGAATATATAGCAAATACTTTGGATAACCTTGTGCAGCAGACAGCATTTATGAATCTGACGATCGGAAATCTGATCATGATCGCAGTAGCGTGCGTTTTCCTGTACCTTGCGATCGGAAAAGGGTTTGAACCACTGCTTTTGGTTCCGATCTCTTTCGGAATGCTTCTGGTAAACATTTATCCGGATATTATGCTGGCGATCAAGGACTCTTCCAACGGAACAGGAGGTTTGTTCTATTACTTCTATGTATTGGACGAATGGGCGATCCTGCCGTCTTTGATCTTCCTTGGCGTAGGCGCACAGACAGATTTCGGACCGTTGATCGCAAATCCGAAGAGTTTCCTTTTGGGAGCAGCGGCACAGTTTGGTATTTTTGCCGCTTATCTCGGGGCGATGGCCATGGGCTTTACAGACAAAGCGGCCGCAGCGATCTCGATCATCGGAGGGGCTGACGGACCGACGTCCATTTTCCTGGCAAGTAAATTACAGCAGACTGCGATCCTCGGACCGATCGCGGTGGCAGCTTATTCATACATGTCTCTGGTTCCGATCATCCAGCCGCCGATCATGAAGCTTTTGACGACGGAAAAGGAACGAAAGATTAAGATGGAACAGCTGAGACCGGTTTCCAAACTGGAAAAGATCCTTTTCCCGATCATCATCACGATCGTAGTTTCTTTGATCCTGCCTACGACAGCACCGTTGGTAGGTATGCTGATGCTGGGAAATCTCTTCAAAGAGTGTGGGGTCGTGCGTCAGCTGACTGAAACGGCTTCCAATGCGTTGATGTATATTGTCGTGATTTTGTTAGGTACTTCTGTAGGAGCAACTACCAGTGCAGAAGCGTTCTTAAATTTTGCCACATTAAAAATCGTAGTGCTTGGTCTGGTTGCCTTTGCCTTTGGTACGGCGGCCGGGGTTTTGTTTGGTAAGCTGATGTGCGTGGCGACAAAAGGAAAGGTAAATCCGCTGATCGGATCCGCCGGTGTATCTGCCGTTCCGATGGCGGCTAGGGTTTCTCAGAAAGTGGGAGCGGAAGCAGATCCGACCAACTTCCTGCTGATGCATGCCATGGGGCCTAACGTAGCAGGTGTGATCGGTACGGCTGTAGTAGCCGGTACCTTTATGGCGATATTCGGAGTAAAATAAAAGGAGGAAAAGTTTTATGGCAGAGGTTGTCAAAAAACCAGTAAAAATAGTAGAAACCATTCTCCGGGATGCGCATCAGTCTTTGATCGCGACCAGAATGACAACAGAGCAGATGCTTCCGGTTGTAGAAAAACTGGATAAAGTAGGATACCATGCAGTAGAGTGCTGGGGCGGCGCTACCTTTGATGCTTCCTTGCGTTTCCTGCATGAGGATCCGTGGGAACGTCTTCGGAAGTTCCGGGACGGATTTAAAAATACAAAACTGCAGATGCTGTTCCGCGGACAGAATATTTTGGGTTACCGTCCCTATGCAGATGATGTGGTAGAATATTTCGTACAGAAATCCGTGGCAAACGGAATCGACATCATCCGGATCTTTGACTGCCTGAATGATATCCGCAATCTCCAGACGGCAGTGACCGCAGGCATCAAGGAAAAAGCGGATGTGCAGGTGGCGATGTCTTATACATTGGGTGAAGCTTACACATTGGAATATTGGGTAGATCTGGCAAAGAAGATCGAAGATATGGGAGCAACCTCTATCGCGATCAAGGATATGGCAGGACTTTTGGTGCCGTATCGTGCAACCGAGCTGGTAACCGCCATCAAAGAGGCAGTCGGCATTCCGGTCGATATCCATACGCATTATACTTCAGGTGTGGCTTCCATGACCTATATGCGTGCAGTAGAGGCCGGCGCGGATATTATTGATACTGCTTTGTCTCCGTTTGCAATGGGCACTTCCCAGCCGGCAACGGAAGTAATGGTGGAGACCTTCAAAGGAACTCCGTACGATACCGGCCTGGATCAGAAACTTTTGGCAGAGATAGCGGATTATTTCCGCGCGATCCGGGATGAAGATCTGGACAACGGACTTTTGAATCCGAAAAACATGGGAGTCAACATTAAGACCCTTCTGTATCAGGTACCGGGAGGAATGCTTTCCAATCTGACCAGCCAGTTGAAGGAACAGGGAGCTGAGGATCGCTTTTATGATGTTTTGGAAGAAGTGCCGAGAGTCCGGAAAGATCTGGGTGAACCACCGCTGGTAACACCGTCTTCACAGATCGTCGGTACCCAGGCTGTGCTGAACGTACTGATGGGCGAACGGTATAAAGTGGCGACCAAAGAAACAAAGGATATTCTTTCCGGCAAATATGGTGCAACGGCAAAGCCTTTTAATCCGGAAGTACAGAAAAAAGTAATCGGAGAGGATGCAGAGATCATCACTTGTCGCCCGGCGGATCTGATACCGGACGAGCTGGATACGCTCCGCAAAGAGTGCGAAGAGTGGAGCCAGCAGGATGAAGATGTTTTGACCTATGCTCTGTTCCCGCAGGTTGCGAAGAAGTTTTTTGAATATCGAAAGGCCCAGCAGACAAAAGTGGACATGACAGAAGCAAATACAGAAGAAAAAACGTATCCGGTCTGAGAAATATTTGACGTAGAGAAGAGAAAAGTCGTATCATATACATGATACGACTTTTGCTTTGCCAGGCAACTAAAAAAGATCCGGTGGATCTTTTTTGTAAAGAGAAAGAGGAGTGCAATGGATATTTCAGATATTTCAGAAAAAATAGAGAAACTTCGAAAAGAAATGGCGAAAAGGAACATCAATGCATATGTGATCCCTTCTGCCGATTATCACCAAAGTGAATATGTGGGAGATTATTTTAAAGCCCGGGAGTATATGACGGGTTTTACAGGTTCTGCAGGAACCGCTGTATTTACCGCTTCAGAGGCGGCATTGTGGACGGACGGCAGATATTTTCTTCAGGCGGCAGAACAGTTGGAGCAGACAGAAATCTGCCTGCAGAAAATGGGGGAACCCGGTACGCCGACCATAGATGCTTATCTGCGGGAAAAACTTCCGGAGGGCGGATGCGTCGGTTTTGACGGCAGAACGGTGGGGATATCCGTTGGAAATCTTTATGAAAAAATAGCGGGAGAAAAGGGCGGATCCGTGTATTATAAAGAAGACCTTGTGGATTTCGTCTGGACAGACCGACCGGAGCTCCCACGCAAGAAAGCCTTTGCCCTGGAAGAGCAATATGCGGGAGAGTCTTCTGTGTCCAAATTGGAACGAGTGCGGGAAAAGATGGAAAGCTATGGTGCGGACGTTCATCTGCTGACGAGTCTGGACGACATCGGCTGGCTTTTAAATATACGGGGACAGGATGTGGAATATTTTCCGCTACTTCTGTCTTATGCGTTGGTGTGGATGGATCAGGTAGATCTTTATGTGGAAGAAGACAAGATTTCGGAAAACATTCGAAAAGAATTTGACAAAAACCAAATTATCATGCATCCTTATAATGAAATTTACCGGGATATTGAAACCGTGACGGAAGGCTGCAAGATTTTGTTGGATCCGCGGAGGGTCAACTATGCCTTGTATAAAAACCTCCCGGCATCAGCAGAACTGATCAACAAAGAGAATCCGTCGACTTTGATGAAAGCAGTGAAAAATGAGACCGAAGCGGAACACATACGGCAGGCCCATCTGAAAGACGGGATCGCCCATACCCGGTTTTTCTACTGGCTGAAACATACAGTGGGAAAAGAACGGATCACAGAACGTGATGCGGCTCGGAAGCTGGAGGAATTCCGTGCACAGCAGGAGCATTATCTGGGAGCCAGTTTTGAGCCCATCAGTGCCTATAAAGAGCATGGTGCGATCGTTCATTATACGGCAACCGAAGAAACGGATGTCAATCTGGAACCAAAAGGATTTCTGCTGACAGATACCGGAGGACATTATTGGGAAGGGTCAACAGACATTACCCGGACCGTTGCTCTGGGACCGCTCACAGAGGAGGAAAAAGAAGATTTTACACTGGTGGCAGCCGGAATGTTGAAACTGGCGGACTCGGTATTTCCGGCAGGATGTACAGGGGCAGTTTTGGATTATGCAGCCAGGGAGCCGCTCTGGAAACGATATAAAGATTTTAACCACGGTACCGGACACGGTGTGGGCTACCTGGGAAATATCCACGAACCTCCGGCAACCATAAACTGGCGGATCCGTCCCGGAAACACCAGAGTTTTACAGAAAAACATGGTGATCACAGATGAGCCCGGCATTTACATAGAAGGGTCTCACGGGATCCGGACAGAAAATGAACTTATGGTAAAAGAGGAGCCGGCGGAGGGATTTCTGGGATTTGAGATCTTGACTTTCGTACCGGTGGATCTGGATGCGATCTTGCCGGATTTACTGGGAGAGGAAGGGTGCAGGCTTTTGAATGCATATCACAGCAAAGTGCGGGAAATGGTAGGTCCTTATCTTCCGGAAGAAGAAAAAGAATGGCTGGACTATTATACGAGGCCCGTCAGACCGGCGCGGGCGATATAAAAGAAGACAGAAACAGTGAGGAAAAGGCGTGGAAGACGAGAAGATTGTAAAAGAAGGCAAAAAAGATGATCTGCTCCTGCGGATCGAGCAGAAATATTATAAGCTGAGCAAAGGGCAGAAACAACTGGCAGACTATGTCTGCGAAAATTATGATAAAGCGGTTTTTTTGACGGCTGCAAAAATGGGAGAATGCGTCGGAGTCAGCGAATCGACGGTGGTGCGTTTCGCCATGCAACTGGGGTATGACGGTTATCCAAAGTTTCAAAAAGCGCTGGAAGAACTGGTAAAAAACAAGCTGAATTCAATCCAGCGGATGGAGCTGACTTACGGCCGGGTCGGACAGTCAGAGGTGCTGTCAAAGGTTTTGATGTCCGATATCCAGAATATCAAAATAACGATGGAACAGATCGACCAGAATGTATTTGAAACCGCAGTGGAGACCATCCTGAAAGCCAAAAAGATCTACGTGATCGGAATCAGAAGTTGTGCGCCGCTGGCGGCGTTTCTCGTGTTTTACCTGAATCTGGTCTGCGATAATGTGGTTGCGATCAACACCAATAATTCAGGAGAAATATTTGAACAAATGATCCGGATCGATGAAAATGATGTGATCATCGGGATCAGTTTTCCGCGCTATTCCATGCGTACATTGAAAGCACTGGAATTTGCCAGCAACCGAAAAGCAAAAGTGATCACGCTGACAGACAGCGTACATTCGCCGATCAATCTGTATTCTTCCTGTAATCTGATCGCAAGAAGCAATATGGCGTCCATAGTGGATTCTCTGGTGGCGCCCCTGAGTGTGGTCAATGCGCTGGTAACCGCTCTTTGCATGAAACGACAGAAAGAAGTGGTTTCCACCTTGGAAACTTTGGAAAAAATCTGGGATGAATATCAAGTTTACAGCAGGGATGAATTGGAAAAATGAGCCGAGAAAAAGTATTGATCATCGGAGGCGGCGCGGCCGGGATGATGGCAGCGATTTTTGCCGCAAGAAACGGACAGGAAGTCCATGTGTATGAAAAAAATGAAAAATTAGGGAAAAAACTTTTTATCACCGGTAAGGGCAGATGCAATCTGACAAATGCCTGTGAAACGGAAGAATTGTTTTCGGCGGTGCAGCGAAATGCAAAATTCCTCTACAGCAGTTTTTACGGGTTTTCCAATTTTCAGACGATGGAATTTTTTGAAGAATTGGGTGTTAAACTGAAAATAGAACGTGGCAACCGAGTTTTTCCGGAAAGCGACCATTCTTCAGATGTGATCCATGCTCTGGAACGGGAAATGAAGCGCTGCGGTGTACATGTATACTTGTATACTAAAGTGAAAAGAGTTCTTTCTGAAGACGGGAAGTTCCGTAAAATAGAATTGGAATCGGGGGAAAAAATAACTGGAGACAGATGTATCGTTGCGACAGGCGGGTTGTCTTACCGCACCACAGGATCCGACGGGGACGGCTATCGTTTTGCAAAAGACCTGGGGCATTCTGTGGAAGAATGTTGTCCGGCGCTGGTGCCGATGGGGACAAAAGAAGACTATGTGAAAGAATTGCAGGGGCTTTCTCTTCGGAACGTGACTTTTTCTGTCTGGGAAGGAACAAAAAAACGATACGAAGATTTTGGAGAACTTTTGTTTACGCATTACGGGGTCAGCGGGCCTTTGGTTTTGAGTGCCAGCAGCCAGATCGGAAGGCTTCTCCGAAAAAAAGAACTGTCTGCGGAGATCGACCTGAAACCTGCACTTTCTGAAAACCAGCTGGATCAACGCGTCCTGAGAGAGTTTGAAGAAAATCACAAGAAAAGTTTTAAAAATGCGATAGATGGTCTGTTCCCTGCAAAACTGCGGCCGGTGATGGTGGAATTGTCCGGTATCGATCCGGAAAAAAAGGTGTATGAGGTGAGTAAGGAAGAACGAAAGCATTTCATACAGTTAATCAAACATTTTCCGTTGACGTTGACCGGGTTGAGAGGATATGAAGAAGCGATCATTACATCCGGCGGTGTGAATATAAGGGAAATCGATCCGTCAACTATGGAATCTAAGAAGATCTCCGGTGTTTATTTTATAGGAGAAGTTTTGGATCTGGATGCATTGACGGGCGGATTTAATCTGCAGATCGCCTGGTCGACAGCTTTTTTGGCCGGGATTGCTCAATAGAGCGGAAAGCGTTAAAAAATGACACAAAAAGGAAGGAATAACATATGGGATACAATGTAGCGATCGATGGACCTGCAGGGGCGGGAAAAAGCACCATTGCAAAACGAGTGGCAGAAAAATTAGGATATATCTATGTAGATACAGGGGCTTTGTACAGAGCGATGGCACTGTACTTTCTCCAGTGTGGGATCGATCCGGAAGAAAAAGAAAAAATTGTTGAAAAATGCGGCGCTGCAGAAGTGACCATCGCTTATGAAAACGGAATGCAGCAAGTATACTTAAACGGGAAAAACGTAACAGAGAAACTTCGGGAAGAAAAGGTGGGAAACATGGCTTCCAAGACCTCAGCGATCCCGGAAGTCCGCGCAAAATTGTTGGAGCTTCAGAAAAACCTGGCGGCAGAAAAAGATGTGGTAATGGATGGAAGAGATATCGGGACCAATATCCTGCCGCGTGCAGATGTGAAGGTGTTTCTGACAGCCAGCGTAGAGACCAGGGCTCGGAGGCGATGTAAAGAATTGGAAGAAAAAGGGGTTCCTTTTATATATGAAGAAATCATGCAGGACATCCGGCAGAGAGACGAGCGGGATATGAACAGAGAGACGGCTCCGTTAAAGCAGGCTGAAGATGCAGTGCGGATCGACAGTTCTGCCATGACTATAGAAGAAGTGACGGATACCATTACGAATCTTTGCGGAAAAAAGAAATAACGTCAAAAAGGCGGAGAAAATAAGATGAAAGAAGTGGTACTTGCCAAGACGGCAGGATTTTGTTTTGGAGTGAAGCGGGCTGTAGATACGGTGTACCAACAGGTGGAAAAATCGGATGGACCGATCTATACTTACGGACCGATCATACACAACGAAGAAGTGATAAAAGACATGAATTCCAGAGGTGTCAAGGTCTTGAGATCGGAAGAAGAATTGGAAAACCTGGAAGGCGGAACCGTGATCATCCGTTCCCATGGTACGACACGGGAGGTCTGTGAAAAGCTGGAACGAGGGGGCTTTCGGATTG
>CAKRWZ010000032.1 GCA_934418295.1 uncultured Mediterraneibacter sp. | reverse complement strand
GCTACGGTCATTCCGACCATCGGGTTGTTTCCGGCACCGATCAGTCCCATCATCTCTACATGGGCCGGTACGGAGGAAGATCCTGCGAACTGTGCGTCAGAATGCATTCTTCCGAGAGTATCGGTCATACCGTAAGAAGCCGGACCTGCTGCCATGTTGTCCGGGTGAAGGGTACGTCCTGTACCGCCGCCGGATGCAACAGAGAAGTATTTCTTTCCTGCTTCTACGCATTCTTTTTTATAGGTTCCTGCTACCGGATGCTGGAAACGTGTCGGGTTTGTGGAGTTTCCTGTGATAGAAACGTCAACACCCTCTTTCCACATGATGGCAACACCTTCACGTACATCGTTTGCGCCGTAGCAGTTTACTTTGGAACGAAGGCCGTCAGAATAAGAGATTCTCTGAACTTCTTTCAGCTCTCCTGTATAGTAATCGTATTCTGTCTGAACATATGTAAATCCGTTGATTCTGGAAATGATCTTTGCAGCATCTTTTCCAAGACCGTTCAGGATAACACGCAGAGGTTTTTTACGAACCTTGTTTGCTTTCTCTGCGATACCGATGGCACCTTCTGCTGCAGCGAAGGACTCATGTCCTGCCAGGAAGCAGAAGCAGTCTGTCTCTTCTTCCAGAAGCATCTTTCCGAGGTTACCGTGTCCGAGACCTACTTTACGCTGGTCTGCTACGGATCCCGGAATACAGAATGACTGAAGGCCTTCGCCGATAGCTGCAGCTGCCTCTGCTGCCGTTCTGCAATCCTTTTTGATCGCGATGGCCGCACCTACCGTATAAGCCCAACAGGCATTTTCAAAACAGATCGGCTGGATACTCTTAATCTGGTTGTAAACATCCAGGCCGGCATCTTTTGTGATTTTTTCTGCTTCTTCAATGGATGCAATGCCGTAACTGTTCAATACTGCATTGATCTTATCTATTCTTCTCTCATATGATTCAAATAAAGCCATTTATTCATCCTCCTGATTTTGTTCTATGTATACTGGTAACTGCCCGATCACTCTTTACGCGGATCGATGATCTTTACTGCATCGTCCACACGTCCGTACTGGCCTTTTGCTTTTTCCCACGCTTCATTCGGTGTATCTCCCGCTTTGATGAAGTCTGTGAATTTGCCAAGGCTTACGAACTGATAACCGATGATCTCATCATGCTCGTCCAGTGCGATCCCTGTTACATAGCCTTCGGCCATTTCCAGGTAACGCGGTCCTTTTGCAAGGGTTCCATACATAGTTCCTACCTGAGAACGAAGTCCTTTTCCAAGATCTTCCAGTCCTGCGCCGATCGCAAGTCCGTCCTCGGAAAATGCGCTCTGCGTTCTTCCGTAAACAATCTGAAGGAACAGCTCTCTCATCGCTGTGTTGATGGCGTCACAAACAAGGTCTGTATTTAATGCTTCAAGAATTGTTTTGCCAGGAAGGATCTCCGATGCCATCGCTGCGGAGTGCGTCATTCCGGAACATCCGATGGTCTCGACCAGGGCTTCCTGAATGATTCCGTCTTTCACATTCAAAGTCAGCTTACAGGCACCCTGCTGCGGTGCGCACCAGCCGACACCATGCGTAAAACCAGAGATGTCCTTTACCTCTTTCGCCTGTACCCATTTCGCTTCTTCCGGAATCGGAGCCGGTCCGTGATTTGCCCCCTGAGCTACCGGACACATCAGTTCTACTTCTTGTGAATAAATCATGTCAAAACTCCTTTCAAATGCATATTGATATAAATTTAACATTTACTTTTTCTTATTTTCGCTCATAATTTCTCATTTGTCAACTATCTTTCGCGATCTGGCAACATTTTTATGGCAAGTTTCAACGCTTCCTCCACCGTATGCATTCGATTTTCCATACGGTTTCCCTGAAACCGGCACTCTTTCACTTCCGTTTTTCCGTGGACACAGCATCCGATGTACACCAGACCCACCGGTTTTTCTGCTGTTCCGCCACCCGGGCCTGCAATCCCTGTAGTACTGATTCCCACATCTGCCCGGGCCGCTTCTGCTGCGCCCTCTGCCATCTGAGCCGCCGTCTCCGGGCTGACTGCGCCGACGGTATCCAGCGTTTCCCAAGCCACGCCCAACAGACGGTGCTTTGCCTCATTTGAATAAGTGATGTAAGATTCTCCCAGCACATCGGAAGCACCTGGCACATTGATGATGGTTCCGGAAACCAGACCGCCCGTGCAGGATTCTGCCGTCACGACTTTATAGTTCATCCGGCACAGGTTTTCCACCAGCTGTTCTTCCAGAGACTGCTCTTTCCCGGCTTCTGCGCACATTTTACAGACCTCCCTGGGTCAAAACTTTGATATTCTTTGCAATATAATCCGCCATGGAGATCAAGGTCAGTGCCAGTGCGATCCACATCAGGACCAGTGTGAGCACATGGAAAGCGCCCTTAAAGTTGATGATCATGCAGATGATCATCAGCATCTGAGATGTGGTTTTAAATTTTCCCCAGTAGCTTGCTGCGATCACGATGCCGTTGTCTGCTGCCACCGTGCGGAATCCGCTGATGATGAATTCCCGCGCAATGATGATGATCACGATCCATGCCGGGATCCGTTTCAAAGCTACCAGGCAGATCAGTGCAGAACATACCAGGATCTTGTCTGCCAGAGGATCCATAAACTTTCCGAAATTGGTAACCAGCTTATACTTTCTTGCGATCTTTCCGTCCAGAAAATCTGTGATGCTTGCTACAATAAACACGATCAACGCGATCCATTTTGTGATACCTTTTCCGTTTCCGATCAAAAGGAAAAACACAAAAATCGGGATCAAAATCATTCTCAATACTGTCAGTCTGTTTGGCAAATTCATTACATTAATCCTCCTATCAAATCATAATCAACTGCGCCTGTCACCTTCACTTTTGCAAAATCTCCGGACATTAATTCTTCTTCCGTGTTCACAAAGATCAATCCGTCCACATTGGGTGCATCTCTGTAGGTCCTGCCTACATAAGCATTCTCATCTGCAACCTTGCCTTCGATCATGACCAGCATTTCTTTCCCTTTCATGCGGTCTGCCATGTCAAAAGCGATCTCCTGCTGGAGCTCCATCAGTTCCAGCCGTCGTTCTTCTTTTACAGAATCCTCTATTTGATCCGGCATGCCTGCGGCAGGGGTTCCCTCCTCCGGTGAATACGGGAATACGCCCAGCCGGTCAAATTCCATTTCATCTACAAATGCCATCAGCTCTTCGTGCTGCTCTTCTGTCTCCCCCGGAAATCCGGTGATCAGCGTTGTACGAAGGGCAATGTCCGGGATCTCCCGCCGAAGCTTCTCCACGATCTCCCGCAGATGCTGTCCCGTCGTCCTTCTGCCCATCCGCCGAAGAATGTCGTCATTGGAGTGCTGAATCGGAAGGTCCAGATAGTGACAGATCTTTGGTTCTTCTTTCATCACCTGGATCAGTTCATCCGTGATCTCCTCCGGATAACAATACAGCAGACGGATCCAGCGAAGTCCTGCGATCTTACAGAGCCGGCGCAAAAGCTTCGGAAGACTTTTCTCCCCATAGAGATCTTTTCCGTAAACCGTGGTCTCCTGCGCCACCAGGATCAACTCTTTCACACCCTGTTCTGCCAATCCCTCTGCTTCTTTGATCAGCTGCTCCATGGGCACACTCCGGTAATTTCCTCTCACTTTAGGGATCACACAATATGTACAGTGTTTATCACAGCCTTCTGCGATCTTCAGGTAAGCGTAATGACCGCCGGTAGTGATCAGTCGTCCGGCATCCGTCTCCGGCGTCTCATTGATATCCCGCAGGATCAGATCCTGGGAACCTGCCAGTGCATCGTCCACCGCTTCCAGGATCTTGTCATAAGAAGTCGTTCCCAAAACAGCGTCCACCTCCGGAATTTCGTCCAGGATCTCCTGCTGGTACCGCTGTGCCAGGCACCCGGTAACGATCAGCGCCTTCAGCCGTCCGTTCTTTTTATATTCTGCCATTTCCAGGATCGTATTGACACTTTCCTCTTTTGCATCGTTGATGAAGCAGCAGGTGTTGACTACTATGATATCTGCCTTTCCTTCTTCATCGATCATCTGATAACCCCGGGACGCCAGAAGCCCCAGCATCACCTCTGAATCCACCAGATTCTTGTCGCAGCCCAATGAAATAAATAAGATATTCATATGCTCCTTTTTCTGCAAAATCTTGCAGCCTTTCCGGTAACAATCACCACGTTTTGTCCTCCCTTTCAAGCTCGGACCTTGACTCGTCGCCATACAACTAAAAAAGATTCACCGGATCTTTTTGTCGTATGCCTGACAACCAAAAAGCAGACTTTAATTGTCTGCTCTTTCTTTTTATGCTTCCTCTGAATTTTCCGCTACGATCTTGATCTTTCCTTGATTTAATTCATCGATCGCAATGGAAAGCGGTTTCTCGCCCGGTTTTGTGTTGACCAGCGGCTCACTTCCGTCGATCAGCTGTCTTGCTCTTTTTGATGTGGCAAGCACGATGGAATAACGGCTGTTGACGATTTTTGTAGCGCCGTCCTCCACGTCTGCGTTTACTACTTTCATCAAATCTGTATAAGATGGATGTAACATATTATTTATCTCCTTTCAATATCTCTTTTAAATCCTGTTTGATCGTGCGGATAAACTCTTTTTGAAAAATCGTCCGCGAATGGGCACACTGTATCAGATGATGCACTTCTTCCACACATGCATCCAACTCATCGTTGACCACCAGATAATCGTACTGTTTCATATATTCTGCCTCTTCCGCAGCACGTTTCATACGGGATTCGATCACCTCCATCGTCTCCGTTCCTCTGCCTGTCAGCCGATTTTTCAGCTCCTGGGCATTTGGCGGCGTCACAAACAGAAGCAGTGTCTCCGGAAACCGTTCTTTGATCTTTAAGGCGCCCTGCATCTCAATCTCCAGGATGATATCCTTGCCTGCAAGGAGCTGCTCTTCCACGTATTTACGGGGCGTTCCGTAATAGTTATCCACGTACTTAGCATACTCTATCAATTCCTGATTCGCAATCATTTTTTCAAACTGCTCTTCTGTTTTAAAGAAATATTCTCTTCCGTCTTTTTCGCCTTTGCGGGGTTTTCTCGTCGTCGCAGAAATAGAGAGCGCATACGACTGATATCTCCGGAGAAGTTCTTTCATGATACTCCCCTTTCCGGAACCCGAAAACCCGGATACTACAATCAAAATACCTTTTTCTGTGTTCATACTTCTCTTCCTTCTGCCTTTACTCGATATTCTGGATCTGCTCTCTCACTTTTTCGATCTCTGTTTTCAGGTTGATCGCATGGTTTGACACATCCAGATCATTTGCCTTAGAAAGGATCGTATTGGATTCCCGGTTCATTTCCTGGGCAATGAAGTCCAACTTTCTTCCGATCTCTCCTTTTTCCTTGAAAACAGAACGCATATGGGCGATATGGCTCTTCAGCCGGACGATCTCCTCGTCCGTACAGACTTTGTCTGCAAAAATAACGATCTCCGTCGCCAGACGGTTCTCATCGATCTGCGCATCCCCTAAAAGCTCTTTGACTTTTTCTTCCAGCTTTTTCCGGTACTCGCTGACGATCTCCGGAGCCCTGCCCTCGATATAAGCCACTTCTTTTTCCATGAAGTCCAGCTTCTCCAGGATATCCTTTTCCAGGCTGACCCCTTCTGCTGTCCGCGTCTCCACAAACTGTCCAAAAGCACCTTCCAGTGCTTCTTTCAACCCGTTCCAGATCTCCTCTTCATCCAGGGTCTGCTCCTCCATGGTGATCACGTCCGGATAACGGGACAATGCAGAAACCCGGATATCGTTATCCAGGCCGAAAGTCTCTTCCATCTTTTTCAGACAGGCAAGATATTCTCCCGCCAAAGCTTCATTATATTTCAGAGAGACCTGCCGCTCTGCCGTATCTTCATATGTAATAAACACATCAATCTTCCCGCGCCCTGCATACTGCTTCAAGAGATTTCGGATCGCAGTTTCAAAAAAATTAAACTTTTTCGGCATCCGGATCCCCACATCCAGATAACGGTGATTAACGCTCTTCAGCTCTACCGTATATTTTCTCGAGTCTCTGACCACTTCACAACGCCCAAAACCCGTCATGCTTTTTACCATAATTTCCTCCTGACCTTCTCTTTACGGTTATTCTTGCATTATAACGCGGAACCGATGAAAAGGTCAAGGCTATTCCCTCGCGTAACCCGGTTTTCCTTGCATCCCCTGTTGTCTCTTTGGTTTCCGTCCGGATCCCTCCCGGAGTTTTGCATTGACATTGTCTTCCGGACTCGATACAATCAGAAAAGCAAAGCAGAAAAGGGAGGATACACCATGGCTTTTGACGGAATTACCACAGCAAATATCACCAAAGAATTAAACGATACCATATTAAATGCAAGAATTGCCCGGATCGCACAACCGGAAACGGACGAGCTTCTTCTGACTTTAAAAACGCCTTCCGGGCAAAATCGGCTGTCCATATCCGCAAACGCTTCCCTTCCTCTTATTTATCTGACCAAGACGAATAAACCCAGCCCGATGACTGCTCCAAACTTTTGTATGCTTCTGCGCAAGCATATCAACGGCGGCAGGATCACACGGATTTCCCAGCCCGGACTTGAGCGGATCATCCGCTTTGAAATCGAGCACCTGGATGAAATGGGCGATCTCTGCACGAAAGAGCTGATCGTAGAGATCATGGGAAAACACAGCAACATCATTTTCTGTACATCGGACGGCACCATCATCGACAGTATCAAACACGTGTCCGCCCAGATGAGCTCTGTACGTGAAGTATTGCCGGGACGTCCTTACTTTATTCCAGATACCCGTTCCAAACTGGACCCGCTTTCTGTTTCAGAGGCAGATTTTATAACACATCTCTGTGAGAAGCCTATGCCCCTTGGCAAGGCGATCTACAGCAGCTTTACCGGCATCAGTCCCGTCTTCGCAGAGGAAATCTGCTCTGTTGCAGAGCTGTCTTCCGACATTCCGCCAAAGGAGATGCCGGCTGACCATCTGGTTCACCTTTATCGACAGTTTTCACTGTTTTTTGAAGCTGTAAAAGCCGGCGAGTTCACACCTGCCATCTATTTTTCCGGTCCGGAACCGGTGGAATTTGCTTCTCTTCCGCTAACGCATTTCCCCGATCTGCAGCGAAAGGATTTTGCTTCCGTTTCTGAAGTTCTGGAAACCTTTTATTCTACCCGCAGTCGCCTGACACGAATCCGGCAGAAATCTTCGGATCTCCGCCATATCGTCTCCACGGCTCTGGAACGGAACCGCAAAAAATATGATCTCCAGATCCGTCAGTTAAAAGATACTGAAAAAAGAGATAAATACAAAATATATGGGGAGCTCTTAAACGTGTATGGATATGATGTACAAGAAGGAAGCAAAGAGCTGAAAACAGTCAACTATTATACCGGGGAAGAGGTCACAATCCCCTTAGACACTGCCAAAACGCCGCTGGAAAACGCCCAGAAGTATTTTGCCCGTTACAATAAGCTGAAGCGTACTTTTGAAGCCTTAAGCACTCTTTCCAAAGAGACTCAGGATGAGATCCATTATCTAGAGTCGATCAACAATGCTCTGGATATCGCCGAAAACGAAGACGACTTGATCCAGCTGCGGGAAGAGTTGGAGCAATCCGGTTACATCCGCCGGAAAAAAGGCAACAAAAAGCCCAAGATCCTCAGCAAACCTCTGCATTATATTTCCAGCGACGGATTTGACATGTACGTGGGCAAAAACAACCTGCAGAACGATGAACTGACCTTTCATTTTGCCAACGGAGGGGACTGGTGGTTCCATGCAAAAAAAACACCCGGCTCTCACGTCATTGTGAAAACCGGGGGCAAAGAGCTTCCGGACCGCACCTTCGAAGAAGCCGGACGTCTGGCTGCTCATTACTCACAGGCCAGAAGCAGCGAAAAAGCTGAAGTTGATTACGTCCTTCGCAAAGAAGTCAAAAAGCCCAAAGGTGCAAAACCCGGCTTCGTCGTTTACTACACCAACTATTCGATGATGATCGACTCCGATATTTCCGGCATCCGGGAAGTCCTTTAAATTCTTTTTTGTTTTATTTTTTGCCCAGCAGGTAATCGATAAACTGCTGGGCAGTTCTTCCGGAGAGTCCTCCATGGTTCAATTCCCATTTGTTTGCTTCCAGAAGCAGCTCTTCTTCCGGCATCTCCAGCCCGTGCTTCTCGGCCAATGTCTTTACAATCTGCTGGAACTGTTTTTTATCCGGAGACCCAAAATAGATCGTAACGCCGAAACGCGCGACCAGAGACAATTTCTCCTGCACCGTATCGTTGGTGTGCAGCTCTTCATCCCGGTCCTCGTTATCCCGGAAGGTCTCCCGGATCAGATGTCTCCGGTTGGAGGTGGCATAGATCAGCACATTGTCCGGCTTTTTCTCCAAACCGCCTTCGATCACCGCTTTCAGATATTTATACTCGATCTCAAATTCCTCAAAGGAAAGATCATCCATGTAAATGATAAACTTGTAGTTTCTTTTTTTGATCTGGTCGATCACCGCATGCAGATCCTGGAACTGATGCTTGTAGACCTCGATCATGCGCAGGCCTTTGTCATAATACTGGTTCAGGATCGCTTTAATGGAAGAGGATTTTCCGGTCCCTGCATCTCCGAAGAGCAGGCAGTTGTTTGCCCTGCGCCCTTCCACAAAGGCTTCCGTATTCTGGATCAGTTTTTCCTTTGCCATCTCGTATCCCACCAGATCGTCCAGATGCATATGTGCGATCTTTGTGACCGGCACGATCTCTGCTTTATCTCCGATATGTTCGATCCGAAAGGCTTTATGCAGTCCGAATTTACCCACACCAAACTCTTTGTAGAACTCTGTCATGATTGCTTTAAACGTTTTGACATCCTCCGCCTGCTCCAGACTCCGCGCCAGTTCACAAACCCGGTCTCTGATCCGCGCGTTGAACATCTTTCCGCCGGTCCCGTTATCCTGATACCGGAAAAGGATGTCCAGGCATTCTGCCTGCAGCCGCTTCTGCATCGGCTGAAAATCATAGTCAAACAACTCTTTAAAGATCGCAAAATCATGCTCTGCCACCCGGTTGATGCTTCCTTCCGCCGGACCGACAATCTCACACGCCGTACTGTAAGCATTTTCATCGCTGACCAGCAGATAGGTCAGATAGGTATGCCACAGATTTCCTTCAAAACCGTGGCTCGCCGACAGTTCCATCAGATTGCTCACCGCCTCAAAAAGCAGCCCTCTCATATCCTCCGGATTGTAAAAACCGCTTTCAAAATTTTCCATCAGAAAGCTCATGTCCCGCAGGATATTTTCCTGCCCCATATGCCTGTATAAAATCAATTCATTCGTTCTCATTTTCGCATTCCTTCTTTCTCACTCACAGGTATCTCAGCAATCTCGATCCCATTTTTTCATGACGATCCCGTCTCATTATCTTCTCAATATCATATATCTAAATATATCAATAATTTCCCAGAATCCTGAGATTCAACGCCTCTTCCCGAAGTCCCCTCACCGCATTTTTCACGGCCGGGTCTGCCATGTTTCCTTCAAAATCCACGAAAAACCGATATTCCCAGGGTCTTCCCTCCAATGGCCTGGACTCGATTTTCGTCATATTTAGGTCATTGAAAATAAAGTGAGACAAAATATGGTATAATGATCCACTTTCATGAGGCACTTCAAAGCAAATGCTGATCCTGGAAGCTTTTTTCAAAAAGATCTTCTGATTCGTCACAATGATGAACCGGGTGGAATTATTAGAATTATCATTGATCTCCCTCTCCAGGATCTGAAGCCCGTATACCTTTGCGGCATGCTCGCTGCAGATAGCCGCTTTCCCAGGATCCTGTTCCTCCAAAACCCTTTTTGCCGCCACGGCGGTGTTCGCCACGCTGATCTGCTGCCAGTCCCGATGTGCATCCAGATACCTGGCGCTCTGCATCAATGCCTGGGGATGGGAATAAACCTCCCGCAGCCCGCCCAAAGACGCCCCCGGTATTCCTGCCAGCATATGACGTACCGGAAGCACCAGTTCATCTACGATATAATTTTCAAATTCCACCAACAGGTCAATCACCTCATCCACTGTACCTGCAGAAGAATTTTCGATGGGGAGCACGGCAAAATCAGCACTTCCTTCTTCGATCACTTCCATGGCATCCCGAAATTTCTGTACTGAAAAATTACGAATATCTGTTCCGAAATACCGGAACATTGCTTCCTGACTGTAAGAACCTTCCGTTCCCTGGAACACGACTCTGGAATTTTTCCAGTCCATGTCATCCACACCAATGAACGGAAGCCGTCCCAATTCTCCGTGCTCCGTCAACATCTGGTACTGCTTTTTTCGGCTCACTGCCATCAACAGTTCAAACAGCTCCTGCACTCCCTTTTTGTTCAATTCTCCCTCCGTCTGGGAAATGACTGCGGCGATCTTCTCTCTCTCCCGCTGCCTGTCAAACACCTTTTTCCCATTCAGGATCTTATATTCTCCAACTTCCGCACAAGTGCGCATACGCTCTTCATACAGTCGGACCATTTCCCGGTCGATCCGGTCGATCCGCTCTCTCAGCTCTTTTAAATCTGCCACTTTCATGCCCTCTTTTCTGCAGTTTGTCTGCAGACAGCCTGATCTGCTGTCCCGTAATTTTTAATTTTAGCATATCCTACCTTCAAAATCTATAGGACAAGTTTACCTACTTCCGAAATTACAAAAGAAAAAGAATCAAAAAATCCATTTTCAAAGATTGCAAAATAAAGAAAGATGATATATGATGTGTTAGACATACCGAAACCGATACACCATGATAATCACATCAAGCTGATTGAAGGAGGTTTTTATGAGACATCTGATGAGTCCTCTCGACCTTTCCGTCGAGGAACTGGACCAGATCTTAGATCTGGCAAACGATATTGAAGCACATCCTGACAAATATGCTCACGCCTGTGAGGGGAAAAAACTTGCGACTTTATTTTATGAGCCTAGTACACGTACCCGTTTGAGCCATGAAACAGCAATGCTGAATCTTGGCGGTAATGTACTTGGCTTTTCTTCTGCCGCTTCCAGCTCTGCTTCCAAAGGAGAAAGCGTAGCCGATACCATTCGGGTCATCTCCTGCTATGCAGACATCTGTGCCATGCGGCATTATAAAGAGGGCGCTCCTATGGTTGCCGCCCAGTATTCCAGCATTCCGATCATAAACGCCGGAGACGGCGGTCATCAGCACCCGACCCAGACTTTGGCCGATCTTTTGACCATCCGTTCTACAAAGGGCCGTCTGGACAACCTAGTGATCGGACTTTGCGGCGATCTGAAATTCGGACGTACCGTTCATTCTCTGATCAATGCCCTGGTCCGTTATAAAAACATCCGCTTTGTCCTGATCTCCCCGGAAGAATTGAGACTTCCAAGCTATATCCGCGAAGATGTTCTGGACAAAAACAACATTCCTTACAACGAAGTTGTCCGTCTGGAGGAAGCCCTTCCGGAGTTGGATGTCCTCTACATGACCCGTGTACAGAAAGAACGTTTTTTCAACGAAGAAGATTACGTCCGCATGAAGGATTTTTATATCCTGGACAAAAAGAAAATGCGGCTTGCAAAAGAGGATATGCCGGTTCTCCATCCCCTTCCGAGGGTCAATGAAATTTCCGTGGAGGTCGATAACGATCCGAGAGCCGCTTACTTCAAACAGGTACAATATGGTGTTTACGTCCGGGAAGCATTGATCCTGACTCTCCTGGGAATTCACGTCGATTGATTGAGAAAGGAGACCGTATTATGGTAAACAATACACTGAATGTCAGCAGTATCTCGGAGGGATTTGTTCTGGATCATATCGAGGCCGGAAAAAGCATGGAGCTCTACAAGTATTTGGATCTGGATAAGCTGGATTGCTGCGTTGCCATCATCAAAAACGCCCGCAGTGAAAAGATGGGCAAAAAGGATATCATGAAAATCGAATGTCCCATCGACATTATCGATCTGGACATCATCGGTTTCATCGACCATAACATTACCGTCAATATCATCCAACACGATACCGTAGTAGAAAAAAAGCGGCTGACACTTCCGAAAGAGATCCGGAATATCATCCGCTGCAAAAATCCGCGCTGTATCACTTCCATCGAGCAGGGTCTGGATCAGGTATTTGTCCTTTCCGATCCTGAAAAAGAAGTATACCGCTGTAAATATTGCGAAGAAAAATACAAATAAAGAAGGCTAAGCAAGACGGTAAGCCGGGTTATGTCGTTGGACGGTCATCTATCTAGGCCTGACGTTACCGACAGGCTCCAGCAACCAACCTAAAGCACAGCGGGCAGCCGTATCGCTTTGTTTCGGTCTTGCTTCGGATGGGGTTTACATGTGCCCTTTCTGTTACCAGAAAGGCGGTAGTCTCTTACACTGCCTTTCCACCCTTACCGGGATAGAAGCCAAAAGCTTTTATCCCGGCGGTTTATTTCTGTTGCACTGGCCTTGGAGTCGCCTCCACCGGACGTTATCCGGCATCCTGCCCTTTGAAGCCCGGACTTTCCTCGTCTGCCACCTTTCGGCCCGGCAGCCGCGACCGTCTGTCTTACTTAGCGTTCCCTATTATATTACGAAAAAAACAGAATGTCCACTCTTCTTTTCTTTCCTGTATCCGGATCCCTAAAGCCCCGGATCCGGGATCAGATCATCAGAGTCCGCTGCCGATGTGGCCAAAGTGTCACATCTTTCATTCTGTTCATGTCCATCGTGTCCCTTGACCCAATGAAAATTGACCTGATGCTTCTGCTTGGCTGCCAGCAGCCGCTTCCACAGATCGATATTTTTGACTGGTCCGCTTTTCCCGCGGTTCCAGTCTTTTTTGATCCACCCGTCGATCCAATGCTGGTTGAAAGCATCCACCACATATTTGGAATCCGAGAAGATCTCCACCTCACAGGGACGATTCAGAGCCTCCAGGCCGGCGATCACCGCCATCAGCTCCATCCGGTTGTTGGTCGTCTTCACATATCCCTGGGACAGTTCTTTTGTGTGGAGCACACCTGCCCGATCCGTATATTCCAGAACCGTTCCGTAGCCTCCCGGTCCGTCCGGATTTCCTCTTGCCGCTCCGTCTGTGTAAATCTTTACCAACATTCTTTTTTACTCCTGTCTGAAATCTAAAATCATCCCAGGATGCGGCGTGCGATCTTGTTTGCCTGTGCGTATACCCCTTCCGGGCTCACACCGATCTGGAATTCTCCGTTTTCATAACGGATCCTGCCGTTTATCATGGTCATTTTTACATTGGATTTGCTTCCGCTGTAAACGATATTTTTCTCGATATTCTGCAGCGGCTGCATGTTCGGCTGGTTCAGGTCGATCATCACGATGTCAGCTTTTTTGCCCGGCGCCAAAACATCACAATCCGTAAGTCCCATAGCATGGGCACCATTTACCGTGGCCATTTTCAGCACTTCCATAGCCGGCACCGCTTCCGGATCCTCGTGGATCGCTTTCTGCAATCCGGTCACCAAAAACATTTCCCGGAACATATCCAGACAGTTGTTGCTGGCCGGTCCGTCTGTTCCGATGGCTACCGGGATGTCTAAAGACAACATTTTCTTGATGTCTGCGATCCCGCTGGCCAGCTTCAGGTTGGAAGCAGGGTTGGTCACCACATAAAGATGCCGTTTTTGGATCACCCGGAGATCATCCTCTGAAAGATGCACTCCGTGGAACAAGCCGCCGCCATAGCGGAACAGGCCCAGATCATCCATATAGACCGGCGGTGTCATCCCCGTCCGTTCCACACAGTCTTCCACTTCCTGTCTCGTCTCTGAGCAATGCACATAAACCGGCTTCTGATACTTCTGTGCCAGCTCTGCGATTCCCCGCATCAGCTCCAGGCTGGTGGTATACTCCGCATGAAAACCAAACTGATAAGACAAAAGACTGTCCTTTTTTTCATGGTAACGCAGGTAATCCGCCTCCACTTTTTCCAGCGTTCCCCCAAAATCGTTGATACTCTCACAGTAAACCGTCCGGAAACCACATTCTTCCATGGACTTGTCCATCTCTTCCCGGTGGAAATACATGTCAAACTGTGCCGTGATCCCGCTGGTCAGGTACTCCATGACCGCCAGCTTGGTAAGCCAGTACACGTCCTCTCCTGTCAGCTGTGCCTCTGCCGGAAAGACCTTCTTGTGCAGCCAGTCATCCAGCTTCATATCATCTGCATAAGACCTGAGAAACGTCATCGCCGAATGGGTATGCGCATTTTTAAATCCCGGCATCAGCAGATTGCCCTGACCGTCGATGACCCGGTCCCATTTCATGCCGTAATCTTTCCGCTCCGGTCCCATATAGGCAATAGCGTCATCCTTTACCCAGAGCTCTCCTTCAAAAATTGATCTGTCCTCTTCCATCGTCAGGATCCGGACATTTTTAAATCGAATATTCATATCTTTCTGCCTTTTTCCTTTTCTTGTTCTGATTTATGTTCTATACGTTCGTATGATTGATCACTGTTTCCTCTTTTATAACGCTGCGGCACCATCGATCACTGCCGTTACCAGCCGCTCAAAATCAGCGGATCTGCGGTCTGCCACCTCTTGTACATCCAAATGGTTCAAAGGTGCTTCCGACATCCCGCTGGCCATGTTGGAAATAAAGGAAATCCCGCCGATCTTCATACCTGCGTGACACGCTGCGATGGCCTCACAAGCCGTGCTCATGCCCACTGCATCCGCTCCCAGGATCCGATACATTTTGATCTCGGCCGGACTCTCAAAATTGGGACCTGAGGTCTGCACATAAACGCCTTCATGGATCGGAAGCTGTTCTTTTTCTGCCGCCTTTCGGATCACATCCTGCAGCTGAGGGTCATAAATATAGGTCATATCCGGGAAACGCTCTCCCAGCTCTTCCGCATTTTCTCCCACCAGAGGTGACGGGACAAAGCTGGAGATCTGATCTGTGATCATCATAAAATCGCCGGCTTCAAACTGCGGATTGATGCCTCCCGCCGCATTGGTCAAAAGCAGGATCCGGGCTCCCATCATGTACATCAGCCTTACCGGAAGGACCACTTTTTCCGTAGGATATCCTTCATAAAAATGAACTCTTCCCTGCATCATGACCACCGGAGTTTCCCCGATATAGCCCAGCAGGAATCTGCCTGCGTGTCCGGACACGGTGGAAACCGGAAAGTCCGGAATATCTTTATAAGGGATCTCACATTCTATCTTCATCTTTTCTGCATAATAGCCCAAGCCTGTCCCCAGGATGATGGCTACTTTCGGTTTAAAATCTGTAACGGACCGATAATATTCATAGCATTTCTGTAACTCTTCGTACTTTTTACTCATAATGTTCCTCTCTGTCTCCGTTTTTTCAGATCGCTCTCTTCCTGCCGGTGCGATCTTCCTGCTTTCATTGATATAATACTGATACAATACTTCTGCTATTATACTACAGATCCGCCCCTAAAGAAATACTTAAAAAGATCCGCCGGACCTTTTGTCGCATGACCGGCAACTAAAGCGATGCAAAGAGCCTCCCGATCTCTTTGCACCGTTTTACCGCACCCGGACAGCTACACTTACCCGGCCGCATTTTGTCAGATAATGATACACACCAGGCCTCCGTTGGAGTCGTTTACGATCTTTTTCATAGTGTCCTGCAGCTTTGCCTGGCTTTCTTCGTTAATCATCCGGATTTTTGTCTCCATGCCGTTCAACACCATTTCTTCTATGGATTTTCCGAAAATACTGGTTCCCCAGATTCCTTCCGGCGTATCTGCCGCATCTTTGATGTAACGGATCAGATCGTTGGCCTGCTCCTCCGTTCCTACGATCGGCGCAATCTCATTTTCAATATTGGCCCGTATCATATGCACTGACGGCGCTTTAGAATGAATCTTCACCCCATATTTATTTCCCTGGCGGATCAACGCCGGCTCGTCGATCTCGATTTCTTCTTTCCTGGGACTGACGACACCGTATCCTTTCATCTGCACGTCATTAAAGGCGTCCTTAATCTGGGCATACTCCCGTTTCATATCAGCCAGCTTGCGGATCCCGTTGATCAGCTCATGTTCCCCTTTGATTTCCAGCCCGGTCAGCTCACTGAGCACTTCATAATAATATTTCTGTTCAAAAGCGATCCGCACCGTCACTTTTCCGGTATCCATTTCAATTTTTTCCATGGAAATCTTTTCTATGTACCGGCTTTCAGGTTCCCCGATACCTTCTGTGGCACTCCGGATATCCTGTAACCCTTCCATGATCTTTCGCACTTCGCCCAGCAGTTCCTGCTTGATCGCGTGATCTGCCGGCAGCATTTCCACCCATTTGGGAATGTAAAAATCCACCTCTGAAATAGGAAAGGAAAACAGGATCTGGCGCATGATCCCGTGGATATCCTCTGCTTTGAGCTGCTCACAGTTCACCGGAAGCACCGAAACCTTATAGGTCTCCGCCATAGTCTCAGCCAATTCTTTCGTCTCCTGGCTGTAAGGCTTCTCCGAATTCAGCAGCACGATAAAAGGCTTGCCGATCCCCTGCAGCTCCCGGATCGTCTTTTCTTCCGCCGGAATATAATTTTCTCTTTTCAATTCTCCGAAAGAACCGTCTGCCGTCACCACGATCCCCAGGGTAGAATGCTCATGGATCACTTTTCTGGTTCCGATCTCAGCCGCCTTTGTAAACGGGATCTCATAATCAAACCAGGGCGTTTTCACCTGCCGTTCCGTCTCATTTTCCAAATGGCCGGTGGCACCGTTCACCATATACCCCACACAGTCGATCAGGCGAATCTTCACTTCCAGATCTTCCGAAAGACGGATCTGGGCCGCTTCTTTCGGCACAAACTTCGGCTCCGTCGTCATGATGGTGGTACCGGACGCCGATTGGGGAAGTTCATCCCTGGCTCTGGCCTTTTGATTTTCATCCGTCAGGTTCGGCAGCACCAAAAGATCCATGAACCGTTTGATAAAAGTGGATTTTCCCGTCCTGACCGGTCCCACCACCCCAATATAGATCTCGCCGTCCGTCCGGGATTTCATATCCTTATATACCTGAAATGTATCCATGAAATTACCCCCTTACTTCACTGGTAAACTATATGAAGCAAGAGGGTTGATTATGTAAGATTCTTTTATTTTTCTTTCTTTTCCGACGGAACCGGCTTTTTCCCCGGTGCCCCGAATTTATTCTCCGTCCCGGTCAGCAAACGCTTGATATTGGCCTTATGGCGATACCATGCCAAGGCCATCAGCGCAAAGCCCAATACATACATTTCCCAGAGACACGCCTGCGATACGCCAAAACCTCCGGTCTGGCCTTTAATCACCAGCATCACTGCAAACAACAGAGAAAGCAGCAGCGAGCCCAGCGAAATATAACGGGTGGCAAACACAACGGTCACAAATATCACCAGGCAGATCAAAGACATCCACCAGCTGGTGCTCAGGATCAGTCCTGCCATTACAGCGATCCCTTTTCCGCCTTTGAAGCGCAGATAGAACGGAAAATTATGTCCCAAAGTAACGCCTACTCCTGTATAAAGCTTCAGAAGCGGCAAAATGTCTGCACAGCTTTTTTTAAAGCAGAGGGACATCAAAAGGATGGCCAGAATACATTTCATGCAATCTCCGATAAACGTCAGGATACCAGATTTCCATCCCAGCACCCGGAGCGCATTAGTCGAACCGGCGTTTCCGCTCCCGTACTTCCGGATATCGATGTTCTGTGCCTTTCCCACCAGATAACCGGTCTGAAACAGCCCAAATACATAACCGACTGCCACACAAATGATTCGTTCCATATTACTGCTCCTTTTCTTTTCTTTCCCGAATAAAAAATCTCAGCGAAGTTCCTTTAAAACTAAATGCTTCCCGGATCTTATTTTCCAGATATCTGGTATAAGAAAAATGCATCAGCTCTTTGTCATTGACGAAAATGACGAAGGAAGGCGGTTTGACCGCTACCTGTGTCATATAGTAAAGCTTCAGCCGTTTTCCCTTATCTGACGGCGGCTGCTGCATCGCCACCGCTTCCATCATGATCTCGTTCAGCACGCCTGTGGAAATCCTCAGGTTCTGGTTTTCGATAACCATGTCGATCACATCAAACAATTTAAAGATCCTCTGTCCCGTCAGCGCCGACACGAACAGGATCTGGGCATAAGGCATAAAAGAAAGGGTCTGACGGATCTTGCCTTCATATTCCCGCATTGTTTTGTCGTTTTTCTCCACCGCATCCCATTTGTTGACTACGATGATGATCCCTTTTCCTTTATCATGGGCGATCCCTGCGATCTTTGCATCCTGCTCCGTCACGCCTTCCGAAGCGTCGATGACCATCAGTACCATATCCGCACGCTCCACTGCCGTCACCGTCCGGATGATGCTGTAGCGCTCCAGATCTTCTTTGATCTTACTTTTTCTCCGAAGACCTGCCGTATCGATAAACACATATTCTTTCTCGTTGTACACGATCTCTGTATCGATGGCGTCTCTTGTCGTCCCCGCAATATCCGACACGATCACGCGGGTCTCCCCCAGCAGACGATTGATGATAGATGATTTGCCCACGTTCGGTTTTCCCACGATGGCGATCCGGGGGCGCTCATCCTCCTCTTCCTCTCCGCCGTGCTCCGGAAAATATGAGATGACCTGATCCAGAAGATCTCCCAGACCTAGTCTGGAAGACGCCGAAATCGGCAGCGGATCTCCGATCCCCAGATTGTAAAACTCATAGACATCTGCCATATATTTTTTAAAGCTGTCCACCTTGTTTACTGCCAAAATCACCGGCTTCCCGGAACGTCTCAGCATATCTGCCACACGGGCATCTGAATCGATCAATCCCTGCTTTACGTCCGTGATAAAAATGATCACATCCGCCGTATCGATGGCGATCTGTGCCTGATCCCGCATCTGCGAAAAAATAATGTCCTTACTGTCCGGCTCGATACCGCCGGTATCTATCATGGTAAATTCTTTATCCAGCCATGTCACGTCTGCATAGATACGGTCCCTGGTCACGCCGGGCGTATCCTTCACGATCGAAATTTTTTCTCCCGCCAGGGCATTAAACAAAGTAGACTTGCCCACATTCGGTCTTCCCACGATCGCCACTACTGGTTTACTCATTTTCCTTTCTCCTGTTCCCTTGAAGTAATGCTTCTATTAAATCCTGTCCGCTTGATTTTACAATATCTACCTGCACTTGTAAAGCCTGTTCTGCCTCTTCCACCGTCAGATCATCCAAGAAAACATTCTCCTCACTTTTTAACATATTACAAGGCAGAAGAAGACATTCTCCCAATGGCTTTCCCTGCAACTGACGGATCAGATCCTGTCCGGTGATCAGCCCGGAAACTGTAATTTTTTCTCCGAAGAACCGATTTTCAATGGGGTAAATATATACCGTCAGATTCGGATATCTCTCCTGAAGCTCACACGAAAGCATTCTCAGATAAGGCGCTGCCAGTTTGCCCGTGGCCAGCGAAAGCTCCCGTTTCTTTGCATCTCCTTTGCACTGTGCTACGCCTTCCCGAAACTCGTCGATCAGAAGCCGCAGCATCCCTACGCCGTTTTCCAGCTGAAGATACCCGTCGTAACGCTCTTCCTCCGGAAAGTCCTGCTCTGCCAGGATGTACCACTCATCTCCTGCATGGACGAAATGGCTTCCCGTCTCCTGATACATTTCCTCCTGCCAGCGGTGTATGATCTCCAGTACTCGTATCGCATCCTCTTTTTCAAAAGGCTCCAACGGATACAATCCGTCTCTGTAGCGGGTCAGTCCCACCGGTACCACGGACACACTTCCCAGAAG
>CAKRWZ010000031.1 GCA_934418295.1 uncultured Mediterraneibacter sp. | reverse complement strand
GTAAATCTTCTTCCGGCATTTTTGATCACATTTACATATCCTACCAGCTTTTCGTTTTCACGGATCGGTGAATAATAAGGTGCGATGCACTTCCCGTATCTTTCTGTCAAGTCTTCCACTACCTGACGGAAGCTGGCGTCATCCACATCCATCTCCGTCACATGTACCATACGGGGAAGGTTGTATTTATCGCAGAGCTCCCAGGCCTTTTCCGTCCCTACCTGCACGCCGTCTTTTCCCGATACCACGATGATCGCTGCATCAGCGGCACTGACCGCTTCTTCCACTTCACCGACGAAATCAAAGTATCCCGGCGTATCCAGAATATTGATCTTTTTTCCGTCCCATTCGATAGGGATCAAAGATGTACTGATTGAGAATTTACGCTTCTGCTCTTCCTTATCAAAATCACTGACCGTGTTTCCATCAGCTACTTTTCCGATCCGATTCGTTGTACCAGAAACATATGCCATTGCTTCTGCCAGACTGGTCTTTCCACTTCCGCCATGTCCGAGCAACACTACATTTCTGATTTCGTCTGTTCTGTAAACTTTCATACGTCTGCCTCCTTAAGTTCGTTATATGCCGACCGGAAATATTTCTGTCCGACGGCCAAAAATTTGATGGTTATATTGTACTAAAAATTCTGATTTTTTACAACTATTTTATGGACTTTTCACATCATTTTCCCTTGTTCATTCTCTTTTGTATTGGCAAATATCTATAAACACTGGAATGTTCTCACCTATTTTCTCTCCCAGATTTACCTTTTTTTGCAGAAGTGGTATAATAACGCAAAAAGCACGAACGGAGACTGTCATGATATCTTTACAAAAAATCGGATTTGTCGGTCTCGGTGTAATCGGCGGTTCCTTTGCCAAGGCCATCCGCCAGTATTTTCCGGACTGTCAGATCGTCGCTTTTGACAAAAACAAAGAAACTTTGGCCTACGCCATACAGGAGGACATAATCCATATTTCCTGTTCTGCCATCGACAAAAATTTCAGTGGGTGCGACTTTGTTTTTCTGTGCGCCCCCATTTCTTATAACAACGCTTATCTTTCCCGGCTCAAAGACTTTCTGACGCCGGGCTGCATCCTGACTGATGTGGGAAGCGTCAAGACTTCTATTCACGAAGAAGTCCAAAGACTGGGGCTGGATCGTTTTTTCATCGGAGGCCACCCCATGGCCGGTTCCGAAAAGAGCGGGTTTGTCAATTCCAACGCCCATCTGATGGAAAACGCCTATTATGTGCTGACACCCTCGTCTGCCACGACAGAGGATCAGCTTCAAAAATATCAGGAATTTGTCACCACGGTAAAAGCGATCCCTTTGGTCCTGGATTACCATCTGCATGACCGCGTTACCGGGGCCATCAGCCACCTTCCGCACATCATTGCAGCCAGTCTGGTCAATTATATCCGGGAGACCGATACACCGGACGAGCTGATGAAAAACCTGGCGGCCGGCGGATTTAAGGATATTACCAGGATCGCCTCCTCTTCGCCCGTTATGTGGCAGCAGATCTGTCTGAAAAACCAGGAAAACATTTCGGAGATCCTGGAAGAATTTATCCAGATGCTGCAAAGAGCCAAAGCATATGTGGACGGCCGGGAGGACCGGGAGCTTTACCATATGTTTGAGACTTCCCGGGATTACCGGGACTCTATGCCAACCAGTTCTTCCGGTCCGCTCAAAAAGACCTATGCCGTCTACTGCGACATTGTGGACGAGGCAGGCGGTATCGCCACCATTGCCACCATTCTGGCAAGTAATGCGATCAGCCTGAAAAACATCGGAATCATCCACAACCGCGAATTTGAAGAAGGCGTGCTGTGTATCGAATTTTACGACAACGTTTCTTACGAAAAAGCAGTTTCCGTACTGAAACGCCATCACTATACGATCTATGAACGTTAACACAAGGCCGGTCTGACACTTTATCCGATCCGGCAACCCATCAACCAAATACCCAAAATACGACAACTGACAGGAGACAACTATGGAACTCAGCAATATTACAGGTCTTCACGGAAGCATTACCGTTCCGGGAGACAAATCCATTTCACACCGCGCCGTTATGTTCGGCTCGATCGCAAAAGGAACTACAGAGATCACGCATTTTCTCCGGGGCGCCGACTGCCTTGCAACCATCGGCTGTTTCCGGAATATGGGCATTGACATCGAAGAAAAACCGGACTGCATCCTGATCCACGGAAAAGGGCTGCACGGACTGCAGGCGCCTTCCAACGTTTTAAACGTGGGGAACAGCGGTACCACCACCCGCCTGATCTCCGGGATCCTGTCCGGCCAGAACTTTTCTTCGCAGCTGTCCGGAGATGCTTCCTTAAATTCCCGCCCTATGAAACGGATCCTGACCCCGCTTTCTTCCATGGGCGCCAATATTTCCAGCATAAAGGGCAACGACTGTGCGCCGCTCTCCATCGAGCCCGGCAGTCTCCACGGCATTCATTACGAATCAAAGATCGCCTCGGCCCAGGTAAAATCCGCCATCCTGCTGGCAGGATTATATGCAGAGGGTGAGACCTCTGTGACGGAACCCTTTCTTTCCCGCAACCATACCGAGTTGATGCTGAAAGAATTCGGCGCTCCCATCCATTCCCGCTTTGATCTGAACGATTCCAGAGCCACGGCATTCATCGAGCCCTGCAAAGAGCTCTTCGGTCAGAAGATATCCGTTCCGGGAGACATTTCTTCCGCAGCTTACTTTATCGCTGCCGGTCTGCTGGTGCCGGATTCCGAAATTCTGATCCGGAATGTGGGCATCAATTCTACCCGGGCAGGATTTTTGAAAGTCTGCGAAGATATGGGCGGAAACATTACCTTACTGCATCAGCGGAAATCCAACGGAGAACCTACTGCGGACATCCTGGTGCGCACCAGTGCTCTCCACGGCACGGCCATCGAGGGAGCCATCATTCCGACATTGATCGATGAGATCCCGATCATCGCCGTTATGGCTGCCGCTGCCGAAGGTACCACATTTATCCGGGATGCTGCCGAACTGAAAGTAAAGGAAAGCGACCGGATCGAGACAACGGCAGACAATCTGACCGCCATGGGATGCAATGTTACGCCTCTGGACGACGGTATGATCATCAAAGGAGGAAAGCCTTTGCACGGGGCTTCGATCCACACCCTTCTGGACCACCGGATCGCCATGGCATTTTCCATCGCCGCTCTGATCGCAGAAGGCCGCACCAAAATTTTGGACAGCCACTGTGTAGACGTATCCTATCCCGATTTTTATGACACCTTTGAACAATTGTTATAAACGTTTTTAAGGAGGGAACTTTTATGGAGTATAAAAGATTTCAAGACACGATTATCGCAAGAGTAGACAAGGGAGAAGAGATTCTTTCCCAGCTCAAAGTGATCGCCCAAAAAGAGGACATTAAACTGGCAGAAATCCAAGGACTGGGTGCCATCGACCGTTTCACCGTCGGTGTTTTCCGGCCGGATTTGAAACAATACTTTGCCAACCATTTTGAGGGCTTTTTTGAGATTGTTTCTCTTACCGGTACCATCAACACCATGGACGGTGAATACTATTCCCACCTTCACATGAGCGCCGGCAACGAAAAAGGTGAAGTTTTCGGCGGACACCTGAACGAGGCTTACATCAGCGCCACCTGCGAACTCGTCATCCGCATCATCGACGGGACCACCGACCGGGTCTTCGATGAAAATGTGGGACTGAACGTACTGAGATTTTAAAAAGCAAAACCATCGCATTCCGAATTTTGTGAGTTTTCTGCCTTCAAATTCTTTGCGATGGTTTATTTTTATTCTCTATTCTTTTTCCCTCAGATCGGCCAGCATTTCCGCCACGGTCTTGCCGTACACCGGATGCCGTTTGTAAGGCGCCAGCTGTGCCAAAGGCTCCAGGACAAATTCCCGGTTGTGCATATCCACATGGGGGATGCACAGCTGCTTCTTCTGGCAGACCAGCCGGTCATAAAAAATAATATCCAGATCCAGCGTCCGCGGCCCCCAGTGCTGAAGCCGTTCTCTCCCTGCCTGCTGCTCGATCCGGTTCAGCACGGCCAATAGCTCCTCCGGTGTCAGGAGCGTTTTTAATTCCAGGCAGCCGTTTAAAAATTTTGCCTGATCTGTCAGCCCGTAAGGTTCTGTCTCCAAAATGTCTGACACCTGAGTCACCCGGCAATGGGGCTCTTTCTTTAATGCTTCCACCGCATCTTCCAGGTATTCTTTTCGGTTT
Source organism: uncultured Mediterraneibacter sp. (assembly GCA_934418295.1). GTDB lineage: Bacteria > Bacillota > Clostridia > Lachnospirales > Lachnospiraceae > Mediterraneibacter_A. The sequence continues at coordinate 16,211 of CAKRWZ010000031.1, read as the reverse complement.
CCTATATTGGATCCCAGAGCGATATAGGCGGTATGCCATTTCCGGACGATCTCCACTGCCACATGCTCCACCGGCAGTCCGATGGGCGCCCAGGGTTTTTTCACCCGGATCCGCACTTTTTTCAGATTTGCAAAGCTTTCCAACAACAGCTCAGCCAGACCTTCCGCCACCCGTTCGATCAACTGATAGGTGTGCTCTTTCACGTACTCTGTGATCATCCTGCTGGCCTGTCCATAATGGATCGACGCCGTCAGATCATCGGTTTTCCCCGCCTTTCTGGTATCGGTATACAGCACTGCAGAAATCAGGAACTTCTGTCCCAGTACATTTTCTTCCGGCAGTGCCCCGTGTTTTGCGAACACTTCCAGATCCTTGATTTTTATCTTGTCCATTTCTGTTTTCCTCTTATCGTCGATTTCGTCTATTGTTGGGAGACATCCCGAATAGCTTCCATCATCTGAACGGCCCTTTTGTTTTTCTGCACGTCATGTACCCGGACGAAACCATAGTAATTCTGCACAGCCAGCACCGTTGTCACCAGCGTGCCTTCCTCCCGTTCCTCCACCGGAAGATCCAGTGTCAATCCGATCACCGATTTGCGTGAGGTTCCCAAAAGCAGCGGGTAGCCCAATTCCCGAAACGCTCCCAGATGCTTCAACACCTCCAGGTTCATTTCCAGATTTTTGCCAAATCCCACGCCCGGATCCAGCATGATCTTTTCCTTTGCGATCCCTGCCTGTTCTGCCAGACGCAGGGTCTCTTTGAGATCCTCCAGCACCTCCGGGAGAAACTGTCCATACTCTGCCTTTTCCCGGTTATGCATCAGGCAGCAGGTGGCTTCACTTTCTGCGATCACCCGTGCCAGTTCTTTATCGTATTTCAGTCCCCAGATATCATTGACCAGGTCTGCCCCCGCCTGAAGTGCCGCCTTTGCCACACTGCTCTTGTAGGTATCGATAGAAAGCGGTGCATCAAACCGCTGTTTCAACGCTTCCAGGACCGGTGCCACCCGCTCGATCTCTTCCTGGTCTGTGATCTGCTGATGGCCGGGTCTTGTGGACTCTCCGCCCACATCGATCAGATCCGCTCCCTCTTTTATCATCTGCTCTGCATGGAAGAGAGCGGCATCCATATGGTCATATCTGCCGCCGTCCGAAAAAGAATCCGGAGTTACATTTAAAATCCCCATGATATAAGTGTGCTGTTCCAAGTCAAATTCTTTTGTGCCGATTTTCATGCCTTACGTCCTCCTGCAATTTCCCAGAAGGCAGCTGAAAGTCTTTCTTCCTCCTGAAATACTCCTCTTTTTACGACGGTTACCGTCTGACTGCCCGGTTTTTTGATTCCGCGCATGGTCATGCACATATGCTCTGCCTCCAAAACGACCATAACTCCTTTTGGCTGTAAACGCTCCATAAGGGCATCTGCGATCTGCGCCGTCATCTGCTCCTGGATCTGTGGTCTTCTGGCATACACTTCCACCGTGCGGGCCAACTTGCTCAAGCCTGCCACTTTTCCGTCCGGCACATAAGCGATATGGGCCTTCCCGTAAAACGGCAGCAAATGATGCTCGCAGGTCGAATAAAATGTGATGTCCCGCTCCACGACCATTTCATTGTTCTGCGCCCGGAACACTTTCGACAAATGTTCCTCTGCATCCTGCTGCAATCCGCCGTACAGCTCCTCACACATCCTGGCTACCCGGTCCGGGGTCTCTAAAAGTCCCTCTCTCTCCGGATCCTCACCGATCCCTTCCAGAAAAAGGCGCGCCGCCTGCCGGATCTTTTCCGGATCCATTCCGGAATTTTGTTTTTTATTTTCCATGATCTTCATCACCTTTCCCAGATAAGACAGGGAGCCAAACACCAGGACGACACCATCCTCCCCGGCCTCTGCCAGCGCCTTTTCCAAGGCTGTCTCCACGTTTTCTGCCGGTTCTGCACAATCGCAGTATTTCGCCGCCGTCGCCGCCAGTTCCTCCGCCGGAAGTGTTCTTTCCCGATTCGGAAGATCCACCGTAAAGACCTTTTCCGTCAAAGGAAGAACGCTCTCTGCGATTTTTTCATATTCTTTATCTTTAAAAACGCCCATCACGGCAACAATCCGTTTGCCCGGGAGACACTGCTCCAGCGTTTCCCGGAGACGGAGAGCCGCATTTTCATTATGCGCCCCATCCAGGATCACCATCGGATTCTTTGAGATGCAAGAAAATCTCCCCGGCCATCTGGTTTTTTTCAAGCCTGTCCGCAGCGCCTGGTCTGAAATATGATACCCTCGCTTTCGCAGGGCTTCCGCCGCCTCACAGGCCAAAGCCGCATTTTCTGTCTGGAAAGTTCCGGGCAAGGCAATTTCCAGATTCATTTTTTCTCTGTAGGAAAAACTTTGTCCCGTCACATCCATCCCGATCCTTTGAATTGCGTCCGGATCCACCTGCGTAAAAGAACATCCCAATTTCTCTGCCCGATCCGCCAGCACTTTCGTCACTTCCGGCTTTTGCGGTGCAGAAACCACGGCACAGCCCTTTTTCAGGATCCCGGCTTTCTGTCCGGCGATCTCCTCCAAAGTATTACCCAGCACACCCATATGATCCATGCTGATCGACGTGATCACCGCCGCTTCTGTGTGTTCGATCACATTGGTCGCATCCAGAAGTCCGCCAAGCCCCGTCTCCACCACTGCCAGATCACAGTGCTTTTTTCGGAAATATAAAAAGGCCACTGCCGTCTCAAGCTCAAAAACAGTAGGATTGCCCTTGCCTTTTGCCGCCAGACGTTCAGCCGCCGCTTTCACTTCCTCCGTCAGGGCTGCAAACTCCTCTTCGCTGATCCATTTGCCGTCTGCCTGTATGCTTTCCAGCTCAGACACCACTGCCGGTGAAACATATCCTCCGGTCCTGTATCCGGCCTCACTCAAAACAGCAGAAAGATAAGCAAGCACAGAACCCTTACCATTTGTTCCTGCAATGTGTATAAAATGCAAATCTTCTTGAGGATTTCCAAGTTCCGCAAGAAGATTTCGAATTGCATCTAAGCCAAGTACACTTCCGTATTTCGACATCTCGTCCAAATATACCCTTGCTTCGTTATAGGTCACGTTTTCCGTTTCCTTTCCATATGATTTTGTCTCTTTCCTTGTTCCGAAAAGTTTTTTCAAAGGACAGTATACACGTAAATGTGGAATCCTGTCAAATTTTATCCGAAAGGATTTTCCTTTCAGGGCTTTTTCTCACTCTTCCAGGAGATCTGCTTTCCGTCGCTGACTGCAGTAATGGTTCCCAGCCGATCTGTCCGGTAAACCTGCACATCTTCATCTTCCAGCCTTGCCAACACCTCTGCATGGGGATGTCCGTAAGAATTTCCCTCGCCGCAGCTTATGACCGCCCAGGTCGGATCTGTGGCTTTCAGGAAGGCTTCACAAGTCGCAGTGCGGCTTCCGTGGTGACCACATTTTAAAACATCACATTCCAACGTATTTCCAAACCGTTCCACCATCTTCTTTTCCTCTGCTTCTTCCGCGTCTCCGCATAAAACAAAGGATTTTTCTCCATGGGTCAGCCTGATCCCCACTGAAACACCGCGGGCTCCTTTGTCATAGGTTTCTCCGGCCTGCGGACATAAGATCGTAAAGGAAGCATCTCCCAGCTCATAGACTTCTCCGGCAGAGGGGTACTCTTTTTCTACACGGTATTTTTCGATGTCCCGGATCACTTCCTCATAGGTCTTTGTATCGTTCTCCAGATCCAGCATCAGCACCTTCTGTACCTCTACCGACTCCAGTACGTTGTCGCCTCCGCCTATGTGATCGGCATCAGGATGAGTCAGGATCAGATAATCCAGGGACTGAACGTTTTCCTCTTGCAGGTATTCCGCCACTTTACTGCCTGCTTTATTGGTGCCGGCATCCACCATCATGGCATGTCCCTCTGTCCGGATGATGGTGCAGTCTCCCTGCCCCACATCCAGAAAGGTGACTTCCATTTCCCCTTTTGCCGTCTGGTCCGTCTTTTTCCGAGTCGTCTCCACCGGCTTTGAAGTTCCGGTTTTCTGCCCTTGGGGAACGTTTTCGCCCATAAGAGAAGATAATTGGATCCCTCCGTACCCCAACAGCAGTGTCAAAACTGCAGCTACCAGTTTTACCCCTGCTTTTCTTCTGTTCTTTTTCATCTATTCTCCTCTTTCTTTTGCTCTGACCGTCTTGTCGCCTGCCGTTTCGTCTCTTGTCGCCTTGTCGCCTGCCGTTCAAATGTTTCATTCATCTGACGATCTGAATAGGCAGCTCCCCTGCCCTCATCATCCAGATAAGCCTCCTGCAATCGCGGGATCCGATATTCTTTGCTTTCGCACATTTGTTACAGACCTTTTCAGACACTGTTATTTTATCCTATGCAAAGATGTTCCCTGCGGTGCAGGCCGCCACCTACAGAACCTGCCACCGGCAGCTTCCTCCGGATGCATGGCAACACATCAAAAGTCTGCAAAGCGGTTCACCGTCTTCGCAGACTTTCTGTTTTTTATACTCTATATAGAACCTTTATAGGATCAGCATTGCGTCTCCAAAGCTGAAGAACCGATATTTTTCCCGTACCGCTTCCTCATAAGCCGCCAGAATGTGTTCTCTCCCTGCCAACGCCGACACCAGCATCACCAGCGTAGATTCCGGCAGATGGAAATTGGTGATCAGCCCGTCCAGCACTTTAAACCGATATCCCGGATAAATGAAAATATCTGTCCAGCCGCTGCAGGCTTTCAGCCGTCCCTCTTCACTTCCCGCCGATTCCACCGTCCTGCAGCTGGTGGTTCCGACGCAGATCACCCGCCCGCCGTTTTCCTTGGTGCGGTTGATCTTTTCTGCCGTTTCTTCCGTAATCTGGTAAAACTCCGAATGCATATGGTGATCCGTGATCTCTTCTGCTTTTACCGGTCGGAATGTCCCCAACCCCACATGAAGTGTTACCGGCGCGATCTCCACGCCTTTTTCCCGGATCGCTTCCAAAAGCTCCGGCGTAAAATGCAGCCCTGCCGTCGGTGCCGCCGCAGATCCGTCATGGATCGCATAGACTGTATTGTAACGCTCTTTTTCTTTTAACTGATGTTTGATGTAAGGCGGAAGAGGCATCTGTCCCAGTTGATCCAGAATCTCTTCAAAGATTCCATCATACCAGAACTTGACCAATCTATTTCCATCTTCTACCACATCTATTACTTCTCCAGTCAACAACCCATCGCCAAAAATCACCTTATCTCCGACTTTCATCTTTCTTCCCGGCTTGACAAGTGTCTCCCAGACATCGTTTTCCATCCGTTTCAGCAAAAGTACTTCGATCTTGCCTCCGGTCTCCGGCCTGCTGCCGATCAGACGCGCCGGGATCACCTTCGTATCATTGATCACCAGGCAGTCTCCGGGATTCAGATAGTCGATCACATCTCTGAAAATACGATGGCTGACCTCTCCCGTCTCCCGATCCAGCACCATCAGCCTGGAATCCGACCGGTTTTCCAAGGGATCCTGTGCGATCAATTCCTCTGGAAGTTCATAATAAAAATCACTGGTTTTCAATTTCTTCTGCCCCCTGACAATCTTGTTGATGTTCCTCTATATTCTGATATTCTTCCGTATATCGATACCCTTCCGTTCTATATACAGGCATTTCTTCTCCGTATACAGGCACCTCCTCATTTCCGGCCGTCGGAAACGTCTTCTCCGGCTTCCGGATCTCCTGTATCCGGATCTTTTTTTCGTAAATCACTCTGGTATCACAGAGACGGTCATGCAAAGCACGTTTTTCTTCATCCGGTTCGATCATAAGATAGCCTATTTTTAAAATAGAAGAAAGGAATCTTCCGATGGTTTCCCGGTAGATCACATTGATCAGGCTCAGCTTTTCTGTTCCGTCCGCATTGACCACTTTCAGATTCATCGCTTTCTTTCCCAAAGTCTGTCCGCCTGTATACGTCAGGACCACAAAGTAAGCCCTTGCCGCCAGATACCGCAGGATATCGGGCAGTGTATATTGAAACAGGATCGCTTTTTCACCAAGGAAATCCGAAAACAAAGCCGTCGCCGAAAGCGATGCAATGAACAGCACGATCCCTACGATCAGCCAATCCAGCAGATACGCAGTCATACGGGCAAAAAAACCGCCGCAGACCATTCTCTGGCTGTCATTTTGCATAGTACATCAGCACCCCGCTTTCCATTTCATCGGCCGTTTCTTTTAAAATTTGTGCTTCTGACTTCGGGATCAGTTCTTCTACTTTTCCAAAAAGAGCAGACCATTCGGACTCATTGTCCGGAAGGGCATAGAAATCGTAGGTCTGCAATGCATTTGCCATATCGATCTGCATATTTTCATAGGTGTCTATCATATCGATCAAGCCGTTTCCCTTTGCCTGCGCCGCCGTATAAGTCCTGCCGTCTGCCAGCACTTTTACCTGCTCCACGGACATTCCTCTTCCGTCTGCTACCGTCTGCACAAACCGCTCATAGCTTTCATTCACCTGGCTCTGATAGATCGCGATCTGCTCATCCGTCAGCCGGGAAGAATCTTTGTTTACCCCGCTTGTGATACTGACATAACGGATTCCCAGCTTTTCATACAGCCCCGTCATATCGTATCCGGACATGATCACACCGATGGATCCGGTTGTCGTATTCTGGTTGGCATAGATGATATCTGCAGAAGCAGAGACATAATAACCGCCGGAAGCCGCATAATGCGCCATGTAAACCCAGATCGGCCTTTTGGTGTACTCTTGATATTCTTTCAGTTTACCTGCCAGTTCTTCTGCTTCATACACCGTTCCTCCCGGAGAATCTACATAAAGCAAGATTCCGGTATTGTTCTCATCCTCTATCAGCACATTGATGTAATCCATCGTTGTAGAATGCCGATAGCTCTGTCCTTCTGAAAAAAGTGAAGTCTCTTCCTGCGCTTCGATGGTGCCCACCACCGGTACCACTGCTATATAATTGTGATCCGGCGGATCGATCTCCTGCTCTCCGCTCAACAAAATGCCCATTGTATCTGCAATGGAATTTCCTGCATAACGATTTACCAGCACGCTGATGGTCCCTGTGATGATAAATAACACCACAGCGATCACCAGCGCTGCGATCTGTTTTTTCTTCATAAAACTTCTTTCCTCATCAGCTTCTCAGTTCGATCCCCAGCTTTTCCAGTGCTGCCAGTATTTTTTGCATAGCTGCTGCGATGTCGCCTTCTTCCAATGTTTTTTCTTTTCCGCGGAATACGATGGAGTATGCCATGGATTTAAATCCTGCGCGGATCTGATTTCCTTCGTAAATATCAAACAGTCGGTAGCTTTCCAGATGGTTTCCGCCGTTTTTCTCGATCACTTCTTCGATCTGGCCTGCCAGAATGTTGTGCGGCACGACCATGCTGATATCCCTGGTCACAGCCGGATATTTTGCGATTCCTTTATATTTTCTGTCGAAGGTTGCCAATGCCGTGATCTCCGGCATATCAATCACTGCCACATAGGCTTTCTCGCCGATACCGTAATTTTCTGCCACCTGCGGATGTACCTCTCCCAGATATCCCAGGCATTTTCCTTCATACATGATATTGGCCTGGCGTCCCGGATGCAGGAAGGTTTTGCCTGCCTTCGGATCGTATTCCCGTTTGCCTGCCAGTCCTGCTTTTTCAAAGAACTCTTCCACAACGCCTTTCATATCAAAGAAGTCGCCCTCTCCGTACATTCCCAGCGTAAACTGTACACGCTCATCCGGAAGTTCTGTCAGCGGAAGCTGTTTCGGAAGATAAATATTTCCCAGCTCGTACAACCGTACATTTTTGTTTCTCCGGTTATAATTCGTTGCAAGAGAGGAAAGCATTCCGTTTAAAGAAATGGTACGCATAATACTGTAGTCCTCTCCCAGCGGATTCATGATCTTGATCGTTTTTCTGAGGTCAGAATCTTCCGGGATCAACAATTTATCGAATACCTTCGGGCTTTCAAAGGAATAAGACATTCCCTGGCTGAATCCGCAGAATTCAGCTGTGTCTTTTGCCACTTCTTCCACACGGAGCTTGAAGGAAAGCTTTCCTGTGGTGGACTCTCCGCCCGGAAGTGTTACCGGGATGTTGTCATAGCCGAAGAAACGGGCTACTTCCTCTGCCAGGTCCGCAATGCGGAACAGATCCTGACGGAAGGTCGGTACTACCACCTCTTTCGTCGTCTCATCGTATTCCAGATCGATCATCCGAAAATAATCCAACATCGTCTGCTCTTCCAGCTCAGTTCCCAGCAGCTGATTGATCTTGTCAGCATCAAAAGGAACTCTTACCTTTTCCCGTTTTTTCGGGTAAACATCTACCATGCCTCCTACCACTTCGCCGGCTCCCATTTCTTCTGCCAGCTGGCAGGCACGGTTGATAGCTGCCTCTGCATTGTTCGGGTCTACTCCCTTTTCAAATTTTCCGGAAGCATCTGTACGGATCCCCACTCTTTTTGAGGATTTACGGATGTTGGTTCCGTCAAATGCCGCCGCCTCAAACAATACCGTCGTTACGGAATCTGTGATCATCGAGTTTTCGCCGCCCATGATACCGCCGATACCGATGGGTTTTTTGCCGTCGCAGATCATGACTACATTTTCATCCATGATGTGTTCCTGTCCGTCCAGCGTCACGAATTTTTCGCCGTTTTCCGCTGTTCTTACGACGATCTCCTGTCCCTCTATCGTAGCAAGGTCATAGGCATGCATCGGCTGTCCGTATTCTTCCATCACGTAGTTTGTGATGTCTACCAGATTGTTAATCGGGCGGATTCCCACAGATGCCAGTCTTCTCTGCATCCATTTCGGAGACGGACCGATTTTTACATTTTTTACGACTCTTGCACAATAACGCGGGCAAAGTTTTTCGTTTTCCACACGCACTTTGATGTAGTCGTTTACATCTTCCTGATTTCCTGTCGGTACCACTACCGGCGGTACAAATTTCTTCCGGAATGTAGCTGCTGCCTCTCTTGCGATTCCGATCTCGCTGAAGCAGTCCACTCTGTTAGAGGTGATCTCATATTCAAAAACCACATCGTCCAGACCCAACTCTTCAATGGCACTTTTCCCGATCTCAACCGTATCCGGGAAAATATAAATGCCGTTTTCCGGAGCCTCCGGATACATGTCTCTCGTAGAACCCAATTCTTCAATGGAACACATCATGCCGCTGCTTTCTACCCCGCGGAGTTTTCCTTTTTTGATTTTGATCCCGCCTGCTATTCGCTGTCCCGGCTCATGTCCGCCTGCTACCCGGCCGCCGTCCAGTACCACCGGCACCTTAGCGCCTTCAAATACATTCGGAGCTCCGGTTACGATCTGTAAGGTCTCTGTTCCGATATTAACCTGGCATACCACCAGCTTGTCCGCATCCGGATGCTTTTCGATCTTGTCGATCTGTCCGATCACGATCTTGTCCAGATCCGCATCCAGTTTTTCATATCCTTCCACCTTTGTCCCTGACAAGGTCATTGCATCTGTATATTCCTGAGCCGTTACATCCAGATCCGGAACATACGCTTTTATCCATGATAATGAAGTGTTCATGTTCTATCTCCTTTTTATCTCATCTTTCTCCACTGTTTACTCCTGATTTTGTCGGGCCGCTCGCACACCGTAAGTAAATACTTCGCTTCGCTCGTGCTTCCTCCATCCGCCTCCAAAATCCGCGTCTCTCGACGCCCCGCCCTTCCGGGCTCCTGATTTTGTCGGGCCGCTCGCACACCGTAAGTAAATACTTCGCTTCGCTCGTGCTTCCTCCATCCGCCTCCAAAATCCGCGTCTCTCGACGCCCCGCCCTTCCGGGCTCCTGATTTTGTCGGGCCGCTCGCACACCGCAAGTAAATACTTCGCTTCGCTCGTGCTTCCTTACGGTGTGCTCGCTAGAATTGTCCTAAAAACCGGATATCGTTTTCGTAGAGGAGCCGCATATCGTCGATTTCGTATTTCAGCAGTGCGATTCGTTCCAGGCCGACGCCGAAGGCGAAGCCGGTGTATTCTTCCGGATCGATCCCGCACATTTCCAATACGTGGGGATGTACCATACCGCAGCCGAGGATTTCGATCCAGCCGGATCCTTTACAGAATCTGCAGCCTTTTCCGCCGCATTTGAAGCAGCTTACATCCACCTCTGCACTTGGTTCTGTGAATGGGAAGTGGTGCGGACGGAATTTCGTCTTTGTATCTGGTCCGAACAATTCTTTTGCAAACACTTCCAATGTTCCTTTCAGATCAGCAAAGGAGATGTTTTTATCGATCACAAGGCCTTCGATCTGGTGGAAGGACGGCGAGTGTGTCGCATCTACTTCATCGGAACGGAACACTCGTCCGGGTGCGATCATACGGATCGGCAGTTTTCCCTGCTCCATGATTCTGGCCTGCACAGGTGAGGTCTGTGTTCTCAGTACAATATCTTTGTTTATATAAAATGTATCCTGCTCGTCTTTTGCCGGATGGTCAGCCGGGATGTTCAGTTTTTCAAAGTTGTAAAGATCATATTCTACTTCCGGACCCTCTACCACTTCATACCCCATTCCGATGAAGATCCGCTCTACTTCTTCCAAAGCGATCGTATTCGGATGACGATGTCCCAGCTTGCCGCGTTTTGCCGGAAGTGTCACATCGATGACTTCTGCTTTCATTTTTTCTTCCCGAAGGATCGCTTCCATCTTTTTCTTGCTTTCATCCAGGACTTCTTCGATTGCTGCCCTGGTCTCATTGACCAGCTGGCCTACCTTCGGTCTGTCCTCCGGTGCAACGTCTTTCATTCCTTTCAGAACTGCAGTCAGTTCTCCTTTTTTACCCAGGAATCTTACCCTCGCTTCATTCAGCTTTTCCGGCATGTCTGCCGCCTGAATCTGTGCAATGGCGTCTTCCCTGATTTTTGCCAGTTTTTCTTTCATTGATGTTCCCCTTTCCTATCTACTTTTTAAGCTGCAGATCTCGAGCAGATTTAGGTTTTCTTCATCGCATACCTACAGAACCTGCCACTGGCAGCTTCCTCCGGATGCATGGCAACTAAAAAGCCCCGTCCCAAAAGGGACGAGGCTAAAGTCGCGGTACCACCCTACTTCCCGTATCAGATACGGGCTCTCGATCTGCGTAACGTGCAGAAACGTCATTTCCTAATCATAACATTTTCAGAAACGCTGCTCCCATGTGAAATTTCGATCGCCATCTGAACCTGGGAGAACTTCCAGCCGCTGATTCTCCTTCTCTGTCGGAAAACGGGGATCTACTGTACATGATCATCGCTTTTTTTATCAAATTGCTTTCTTATTGTAACCACATTTCTTCTGTTATGTCAAGACTTCCTTTGCGGGTTTCCGTCTGTTTTTTCTTATTTTTTCACCGGATTGGTTACGCTCACTTTATGATCATACCATACGCCTTTTTTGCCGATCAGAGCTACGTCGAACTCTTTGTCAAGCTCCGGTACCGGAATATCGAAACCGTAAACTTCTTCTCCGGCAACAGTATCTGTTGTCGGCTGAATCAGCTCAGCTCCGTCTTTTTTTGCATCTTTTGCAACACCATAGAACAGGTTCACGATATTCTGGGACTGAAGGCTTACATGGATAGTCATTTTTCCGTTCTTTACAGTCAGTGTTCCTTTTCCGTCATTTGCATCGTTTACATGGAACATTCCGCTATCCGTTTTGAATTCTGCTGTATATTCTCCGTCTTCCAGCGCAGCTGTTGTTGTGTTGGAGGAAGTACCGGCCTCCAGACCTTCTGCGTCCAGTGCTGCTTTTGTATGTGCTACATAAAGCTGCTGGATCTCATCGATTCCGCCAAGACCTGCGATCTGCGTCTCTACACTGTCAAATGCTTTGGATGCCTCAAACTGGCTTTTCCAGGAATCATCGTCATCTCCGGCCATATCATTGTTTGCATGGTCACCTGCAACTACCATCAACGGACGAAGCACTACTTTTTTATAACCTGCTTCTTTTATTTTTGCAATCACTGCTTCACAGGATGTTTCTTCCGGCTCACCCTCTACAGTCCCGATGAACACATTTTTATAATTCAGCTTTTCCATCTGTGTCTGCATCTGTGTATAGCTGATCTTTGCATTGTGAGAAGTTCCGTGTCCCATGAATACAAATGCAACTCCGTCTGCTTCTGCTGCATCCAGACTTTCATAATCTGCATCTTTTAATGCAGCTGCTGTGATTGCTTTTGCAACAGCTTCTTTATCTGCATTGATCACTGTCTCATCTTCTCCGACTTCTCCCAGAAGCGGCTCTGCGATTTTTACAGTTTCAAATTTATCTGCATAATTTTCTACAGCTTCTGTCAGCTCATCATACTCTGCACCATGCATCAGATGGGTCGGCTGTACGACCAGGTTTTTCACACCGTTATCTACTGCACGCTCCAATGCCTGATCCATGTTGTCGATCTTTTCCTCGTCACGGGCCTGTACATGGTTGATGATGATCTGTGCCGTAAATGCTCTTCTGACAGACCAGTCCGGATATGCTTCCTGAAGCGCTTTTTCGATTCCGCCGATATCTTCGGCACGGCTGTCATTAAAGGATGTACCAAAGCTGACTACCAGGATCTCATTTTCTCCGATATTATCTTCATTCAACGGATCATCTTTTGATGCATCGCCGGTATCTCTTCCGAAATAATCCGGATCTGCATTTTCTCCGGATACCAGTTCTTTCTGTGCATCCGTCAGAGCATCCCATGCCTCTTTTGCTGCTTTACACTGCTCATCTGTCTTGTCGGTTCTCGTCTGCACATAAATGTCATCGATCAATTCTGCTACGTGATCTGCTGCCTCCTGATCTGTCTGTGCGGAAGCTTCTTCCTTTCCCTTGCCTGAGCATCCAGTTGCGATCATGGAAACACTCAGTACTGCTGCCATACATAACATTACCAGTTTTCTTTTCATCATGTTCCTCCTTCATATGACTTTTCTGTTTTGTAATGTACTCTTTTCTGCCGGTCTGTCTCAGAAAATTTCAAACGGGAAGTCGGTTCAGGAGGAAAAAATCTTATGTAACGATCATCAGAAGTGTCGAAAACATCTTCTGCACAAAAAAACCTTTGTCACTAAAGACAAAGGCGCAAAAAGAAACTGTACTTTTCAAAACAGTTCTAACATCATTACATTTCTTTCGTACTGCCAATTTCTCGTGGCCTGGACTTCATGTCCCCGTACTGCGAAAGGCAGGTCTCCCGACTTATCGTTCAAACGCATCCGACTCCCTTCCCGGTTTCCCAGTGGTAATGAGTCTTCGCTCACGAAATACGGTGACGAGCTCGTACAGGATTCTCACCTGTTTCCCTTTTCACCAGTCCAACTACTTCTGACTGACACCTTGCACATTTTATTTAATTTTCCGAGTGTGATCTAACACTTGAGCGGTTCTAATCTATCACAGCTCCTCTTGTTTGTCAAGTTTTGAATCCTCATTTTCCTTACGCTGTTTTCTCTTTTGCTGCAGCACTTTCTGCTGCTGTGAGATTTCTTTTTCCAGGTGTCCGCGGAATTTGGGGAACAAAAGGACATTCACCTCTCCCCCGATCAAAATGATGAACATGCAGCCGTACAGCCACAGCAGGATCAGCACGATGGTCGTCATGCTTCCGTACATATTGCTGAAGCCGGTAAACACGTCCAAATAAACGGAAAACACAAAGGACATCACCTGCCACCCGGCCGCCGTAAAGATTGCTCCGGGAATCTGATGCCGCAGCGTATCCTTCCGGTTCGGGAGAAACCGATAAATCAAAATCCAAAACAGAGTCAGCACAATAAAGGTTCCGAAGGTTCTGAATTTCAGGATATATTCCAAAATCGTTTCCATAAACGGAAAATGTGCCGTGATAAACAGACTGAGGGTATTGCCGAATACGGAAAGCAGCAATGAAAATATAATGGCTATGATAAAGACGATCGTATAAAAGGAAGCCCGAATCCTCAAAATAAAATAATTTCGGGTCTCTTCAATTCCATATACTTTATTCAGCCCGCAGGTAATGGCCAAAACTCCCTTTCCGGCTCCCCAAAGCGCTACGAGGATGGTGATGGGAATGAAGCTGGCGGAGCGCTCATACACCTGGGTCACAATCGAAATGACCATGGTGTTGACCGTTTTCGGAAAAACTTCCACCACTGCCTTGATGACCATCTCTTTTGAAAGAGGCGTGTACTGCACCAGGGTCAGCAAAAGCAACAGGATCGGGATCATAGATAACACAAAAAAGTATGCAGACTGTGCCGCATACGCACCTGTGCAATGACTGTTGATCGTCGCGATCAACTCTGCCAGTTTTTTTCTTTTCTTCTTGGAATCAGCGCTCATATCCCTATCCTTTGAATACCTAAAGACTTTGACTCGTCGCTATTTAAAAAGGGCAGCCGCTTTTCGCAACTGCCTTTTCTCTTTTGTAATGTTCCCAAAATGCCGTTCCTTGTATTTTGACTCCTAGCTAAATGCTAGGTGGGCGACCGCATCTGCTTTTTTGTCTTCCACTGCACAATGATGGCCTGACATATTACAGAAATATAAGAATCCCGTTTAAAGTACTGTAGGTTCAAAATAACAAGGTTATCGAACATTCCAGGTAAGTTACTTTCTGCTATACAGTATAAACCATTTACATAGATTTTACAACCCCAGAATTTCTTTTACCGTTTCTTTCATTTTATCCGCATCGCATTCTGTCTTATGCAGGATTTTTGCATCCATGATCTCTTTAATCGCATTCGGAAGCTCTGTCTTGGACAGCTTCTGCAGCTCGCCCATCAGTTCAAATTCATCTACGCCTTTATACTTCGGATCAATAGCTTCCATAACGCTGGTCACAAATTTATACGGGCTCGCTGTCGATGCGATCACGGTTTTGTGCGGATCCTTCGTCTCTTCCCGGTAAGCCTTGCACACATGGGATGCCACCGCCGTATGGGTATCCATCACATAACCGGTAGCTGCATAAGTATCGTGAATCGCCTGCCAGGTCTGCTCTTCTGAAGCATATCCGCCGACAAAGTCTTTCAGTCCCTCCCGCATATCCGGTGTGATTTCATAAACACCTTTTGTCTTCAGTGCTGCCATCAGTTCTGCATTCTTCTTGGTATCTCCTCCTGCGATCTGATAGATCAGACGCTCCAGGTTGCTGGATACCAAAATATCCATAGACGGAGACGTAGTCAGGACAAACTTCCGGTTTTTGTCATAAATACCTGTCTGGAAAAAGTCGAACAGTACTTTATTTTCATTAGATGCACAGATCAGCTTTGCGATCGGAATGCCCATTTGTTTTGCATAATAAGCTGCCAGAATGTTTCCGAAATTTCCGGTCGGTACCGTTACATTGATCTCTTCACCCTCCCGGATCTCCCCATTCTGCAGCAGTTTTGCATAAGCATATACGTAATAAACCACCTGTGGCACCAGACGGCCGATATTGATGGAGTTGGCAGAAGAAAACTGATAACCGTGGTCTGCCAGCTCTTTTTCCAGCTCTCTGTCTTCAAACATCTGCTTTACACCGCTCTGAGCCTGGTCAAAATTGCCGTGAATAGCCACTACAGCCGTGTTTTTACCCTTTTGTGTCACCATCTGCAGCTCCTGCACCCTGCTGACACCGTTCTTCGGATAAAATACGATGATCCGCGTACCCGGTACGTCTGCAAAACCGGCCAGAGCCGCTTTTCCCGTATCACCGGATGTCGCCGTCAGGATCACGATCTCTTTTGTCACATGATTCTTTTTCGCAGATACCGTCATCAAATGCGGAAGGATTGAAAGCGCCATATCTTTGAACGCAATGGTCGCTCCGTGATACAGCTCCAGATGATAAACGCCCTCTCCCACTTTTGCCAGCGGTGCGATCACCTCCGTATCAAATTTCGAATCATAGGCACTGTCGATGCAGTGCTTCAGCTCTTCCTCTGTAAAATCTGTCAGAAAACGCTTCATGACTGCATACGCTGTTTCCTGATAGGTCATATCCTTCAATTCTGCCAGGGAAACATCCAGCTTCGGGATCTCCTCCGGCACAAACAGACCTCCGTCCTCTGCCAGCCCTTTTAAGATCGCCTGGGACGCCGTCACCGGTTCACCGGTTCCTCTTGTACTCTTGTATAATAAGTCCATCTTTCCAACCTTTCCTTTTCCTGCTGTAAACTTTTTCTTTCCATTCTGTCTGTCAGTATACCACTACTC
>CAKRWZ010000030.1 GCA_934418295.1 uncultured Mediterraneibacter sp. | reverse complement strand
GTATAAGCTGATCGGTCTGGAGATCCAGGCGCTGGAAAAAGAGCATGAGCAGACGCTGAAAAACATTGAGCGGTATGAAGATATCCTGAATAATTATGATTCCATGGCAAATCTGATCATATCCGAACTGGATGAGATCCAGAAGCAGTATGGGAGAAAACGGCGGACAGCCATTGAAAATGCGGCGGAAGCGGTGTTTGAGGAAAAGAAGGCGGAAGAAAAAGAAATCGTCTTCTTGATGGATCGCTTCGGCTACGCGAAAACGGTGGATCCGGCTGTCTACGAGCGGAACAAAGAAGCGGCAGATCAGGAGAATAAATACGTGCTCTCCTGTATGAACACCGGCAAGATCTGTATGTTTACCGATACCGGCAAGCTCCATCAGATCCGGGTGGAAGAGCTGCCTTACGGAAAATTCCGGGATAAGGGGATCCCGGTGGACAATGTCAGCAATTACGACAGTACCCAGGAACAGATCGTCTACATCTGCGATGCAGAACAGCTGCGCTTTTCGAAGCTTTTGTTTGCGACGAAGCAGGGAATGGTCAAACTGGTGGCGGGAACCGAATTCCAGTCGGCAAACCGCACCGTGATGGCCACCAAATTACAGGAAAACGATGAACTCGTTTTTGTGTCTGTGGTGTCAGCAGATCAGCATGTGGTATTGCAAACCAAGAACGGTTACTTTTTGCGGTTTCCGCTGGAAGAAATTCCGGAGAAAAAGAAAGCAGCAGTAGGGGTACGGGGCATCCGGATGCAGGAAAAGGACGGTCTGGAAACAGTCTGGCTTTTGGACGAGGGAGAAGAAAAGAAGATTCAAAACGGAGAAAAGCAGCTGACCCTGAACCGGTTGAAGGTTGCAAAGCGGGACGGAAAAGGGACGAAAAACAGGTGATATCCGGCAAAAGTCCGATAAATAAATCGGGCAAATCCCTTGCAATCCGTGAGGAACAGTGCTATACTGACATACAGTTACATAAGAAATCGGCAGAAGAGTGGGCAGTTGTCCACTCTTCTTTGATGCAGGAGACCGAAAGGCGTAACACGCTTATATTAACCATATCACATGGCTTGAAAAACGGTCTTTTGACAAGATTCCTCATATGACAGATGGGATTAGAGAAAGAAAAGGAGAAGTGACAGGTTGGCAAAACGGGAAATTTATGAAGAAAAAACAGAAGCACTGCTGCAGCCGATCATAGAGCGGCATGCATTCGAGCTGGTGGATGTGGAGTATGTAAAAGAAGGAAGCCAATGGTATCTCAGAGTATACATTGACAAACCGGGCGGAATCACCATAGACGACTGTGAGGTGGTAAGCCGCGAGTTTTCGGAGATCCTGGACGCTCAGGATTATATCGAAGACAGTTATATTTTTGAGGTAAGCTCTCCGGGACTTGGAAGACCGCTGAAAAAGGAAAAAGATTTTCAGAGGAACCTGGGAAAAGAAGTGGAGATCCGCACCTATCGGATGGTCGATAAGCAGAAGGAATTCCGGGGAATCTTAAAACAGTATGACAGTGATACTGTGACGATAGAGCAGGAAGACGGCACAGAGCGGGTATTTGCGAAAAAAGACATGGCCCTGATCCGTCAGGCATTTGATTTTTAATTTGGGAGGAAGGTAGAAAAATGAACACAGAATTACTTGAAGCATTGAATATTCTGGAGGAGGAAAAAAATATCAGCAAAGATACGATGCTGGATGCCATCGAAAATTCTTTGATGAATGCATGCAAGAACCACTTTGGAACTTCAGACAACATCAAGGTGCTCATGGATCGTGAGACCTGTGACTATTCCGTGATCGCGGAAAAAGAGGTTGTGGAAGAGGTGATGGACCCGGCAACAGAGATCAGTTTGGAGGATGCACAGAAGCTGGATTCCAAATTGTCGTTGGGAGACATTGCCCAGATCCCGGTAGAGTCCAAATCCTTTGGACGTATCGCGACCCAGAATGCAAAGAACCTGATCCTTCAGAAGATCCGGGAAGAGGAAAGAAAAGTAGTCTATGACCAGTATTTTGAGAAAGAGAAGGATATCGTGACCGGTATCGTTCAGCGTTATGTCGGCAAAAATATCAGTATCAACCTGGGCAAGGCAGATGCCATGCTGACTGAGAATGAGCAGGTAAAAGGCGAAGTATTCCAGCCCACAGAGCGGATCAAACTGTACGTGGTGGAAGTAAAGAATACGCCAAAGGGACCGAAGATCCTGGTTTCCCGTACCCATCCGGAGCTGGTAAAACGTCTGTTTGAGGCAGAGGTTGCCGAAGTAAAAGAAGGAATCGTAGAGATCAAGAGCATTGCGAGAGAAGCCGGACTGCGTACCAAGATCGCAGTTTATTCCAACGATGAGAATGTGGATCCGGTGGGCGCATGCGTCGGTATGAACGGAGCCAGAGTCAATGCCATCGTAAATGAGCTCAGAGGCGAAAAGATCGACATCATCAACTGGAGCGACAACCCGGCGCTTCTGATCGAGAATGCGCTGAGCCCGGCAAAGGTGATTTCCGTAGCGGCAGATCCGGACGAAAAAGTGGCAAACGTTATCGTGCCGGATTATCAGCTTTCTCTGGCCATCGGAAAAGAAGGACAAAATGCGAGACTGGCAGCCAGACTGACAGGATATAAGATCGATATCAAGAGCGAGACACAGGCCATCGAGGCAGGAGACCTTCCGGCAGATTATATCGAACAGATGGAAATGATGGAAGAGGGCGGATACGAGGATTATTCCGATGAGGAATATGAGGATTACACAGAAGAAACGCCGGATTTCCAAGAAGAATAGTAAGGTGAAGAGCTTTGAATACGAAGAAAAAGATCCCCATGCGCAAATGCGTGGGCTGCGGCGAGATGAAAAATAAAAAAGAAATGATCCGTGTGGTGAAAACGCCGGAAGAGACCTTTGTCCTGGATGCGACGGGCAAAAGGAACGGAAGAGGCGCCTATCTGTGCTTTTCCGGGGAGTGCCTGGATAAGGCAGTGAAGAACAAGGGTCTGGAACGTTCTTTTAAGCAGGCGATCCCCACAGAGGTTTATGAAGAGCTGAAAAAGGAGATGGATGCGATTGAAGCAAAATAAAACACTTTCACTGATCGGTCTTGCGACAAAAGCCGGAAAAACCGTCAGCGGAGAGTTTATGACGGAAAAGGAAACAAAGTCCGGCCGGGCAAAGCTGGTGATCGTGGCAGAAGAGGCTTCAGAAAATACAAAGAAGAAATTCCGAGACATGTGCGCATATTATAAAGTCCCGATCTTCTTTTTCGGAGATATGGATACATTGGGCCATGCCATGGGAAAAGAGTTTCGTGCGTCTTTGGCGGTCCTGGATGAAGGATTTGCAAAAGGCATCAAGGAGAGCTTAAGGATGAGAGAGAATACAATTGCATAAGGAGGTAGCAAATATGACAAAAATGAGAGTAC
Organism: uncultured Mediterraneibacter sp.; assembly: GCA_934418295.1. Classification (GTDB taxonomy): domain Bacteria; phylum Bacillota; class Clostridia; order Lachnospirales; family Lachnospiraceae; genus Mediterraneibacter_A. The sequence goes on along the minus strand of CAKRWZ010000030.1, from coordinate 17,275 downwards.
ATGAGCTGGCGAAAGAGCTGGGCATAGAAAATAGAGATCTGATGGAACAGCTGCGGGAGAAAAATATCGATGTGAAAAGTCACATGAGTTCTCTGGAAGAGGACGTGGTAGAAACATTCCGGAAAGCGGCTGCGAGACAGACCGCTCAGCCGTCGGAGGCAAAGGACGGCGAAGCACCGAAAAAGAAAAAACTGGTGCAGGTATTCCGCCCGCAGAATCTGAAAAACAGCGGAAAAGCCGGAAAACGTCCGCAGGGACAGCGCCCGGCAAATCCGATGAACAAACGGACCCCAAATCCGGCAGCGCAGCAGAGTGCAGCGTCCCGTCCGGCAGCACAAAATCAGGCACAGCGTCCGGCAGGAGACACTCCGGAACCAAAGCAGGAAAAAGTTCAGGAGCAGCGCCCGCAGACGAATTCGGCGGAGCAGGCACAGAACAATCAGAATGTTCAGAACAGCCAGAATCAGTCGAACAATCGTCCGGCGGCAGAACGGCAGAATAGTACTTCCCGTCCGGCAGCACAGAATCGTGATTCCAGAAACGGTGATTTCAGAAATAACGATTCCAGAAATACAGACCGAAGAAACCAGAACAACCGTCCGGGCAGCAGAAATCAGAATGGCGGTTACCGTTCCCAGCAGGGAGACAACAATCGCCCGAACCGTTCCAACGGAGAGGATTCCCGTCAGAGAAACGGAAGATTCCAGGGAAGAACGGATGACAGAAAAGACGGACGCGACGGACGCAGAGATTTTAAAGACGGCCACAGAGACAACCGTGACGGACGCAGAGATTCCAGAAGAGACGACAGAAGCTCCATTCCGGCACCTGCAGTTCCGGAGCAGAAGCCGAGCCGCAACAAGACAAAGGACAAAGAAAAAGATTATAAGAAAAAAGAGAATCTGGATGAAGACTTCAAGGGCGGAAGAAAAGGAAAAGGCCAGAAAGGTGCTGCAGAGCTGAAAAAACCGCAGAAACCGCAGCAGAAGCCGGAACCGAAGAAAGAAGAAGTGATCAAGCAGATCGTGATCCCGCAGTCTTTGACGATCCAGGAATTGGCAGAAAAGATGAAGATCGCTCCGTCCGTGATCATCAAAAAACTCTTTATGCAGGGCAAGGTAGTCACCTTGAACCAGGAGGTAGATTATGATACCGCCGAGGAAATCGCAATGGAATTTGAAGTTCTCTGCGAGCCTGAAAAAGTGGTAGATGTGATCGAGGAACTTCTGAAAGAGGACGAAGAGGATGAAAAAGATATGGTAAAACGTCCTCCGGTAGTCTGCGTTATGGGTCACGTTGACCACGGTAAAACCTCCCTTTTGGATGCGATCCGCGATACCAATGTGACAGACCGTGAGGCCGGCGGTATCACACAGCACATCGGTGCATCTGTGGTGACGGTAAACGGAGAAAAGATCACATTTTTGGATACACCGGGCCATGAGGCCTTTACGGCAATGCGTATGCGGGGCGCAAACTCCACGGATATCGCGATCCTGGTGGTAGCAGCGGACGACGGTGTCATGCCGCAGACGGTAGAGGCGATCAACCATGCAAAAGCAGCAGGGATCGAGATCGTGGTAGCCATCAACAAGATCGATAAGCCAAACGCAAACATCGAACGTGTAAAACAGGAACTGACGGAATACGAGCTGATCCCGGAAGACTGGGGCGGAAGTACCGTATTCGTGCCGGTATCAGCCCATACAAAGGAAGGGATTCCGGAGCTGATGGAGATGCTGCTTCTGACGGCAGAGATGCTGGAGCTGAAAGCAAATCCGAACCGGAAGGCAAGAGGTCTGGTCATCGAAGGCGAGCTGGACAAAGGAAAAGGTTCCGTGGCCAGAGTACTGGTACAGAAAGGTACCCTGCATGTGGGAGATTCCATCGCAGCCGGTTCTGCCCACGGTAAAGTCCGTGCCATGATGGACGACAAGGGACGCAGAGTCAAAGAAGCCGGTCCGTCTATGCCGGTGGAGATCTTAGGACTGAACGACGTGCCAAATGCGGGAGAAGTGTTTGTAGCCTGTGAAAACGATAAAGAGGCGAGAGCCTTTGCAGATACCTTTATCGCACAGAACAAAGTAAAACTTCTGGAAGAGACCAAATCCAAGATGTCTCTGGATGATCTGTTCAACCAGATCCAGGAAGGAAACCTCAAAGAACTGAATATCGTCGTAAAAGCAGACGTACAGGGATCAGTGGAGGCACTGAAGCAGAGCCTTCTGAAGCTTTCCAATGACGAAGTTGTCATCAAGATCATCCACGGCGGTGTCGGTGCCATCAACGAATCTGACGTAACCCTGGCATCTGCTTCCAACGCCATCATTATCGGATTTAACGTAAGACCGGATGCGACGGCAAAAGAGACGGCGGACCGGGAAGGCGTAGACGTTCGTCTGTACCGTGTCATTTACAATGCCATCGAGGATGTAGAGGCAGCTATGAAGGGTATGCTGGATCCGGTATTCGAAGAGAAAGTCCTGGGTCATGCAGAAGTGCGTCAGACGTTTAAAGCTTCCGGTGTGGGAACCATCGCAGGTGCTTACGTACTGGACGGCGTGTTCGAGCGGAACTGCTCCGTTCGTCTGGTCAGAGACGGTATCGTGATCTACGACGGAAGCCTTGCGTCTCTGAAACGTTTCAAAGATGATGTAAAAGAAGTAAGAGCCGGCTATGAGTGTGGTTTCGTATTTGATAATTACAACGATATCAAAGAGGGAGACCAGGTAGAGGCTTATAAGATGGTGGAAATTGAAAGATGAGAAAAAACAGTATCAAAAATACAAGGGTAAATACAGAAGTCCAGCGGGAGTTGAGCAACATTCTCCGCGCCGGACTGAAAGATCCGCGTATCGCGCCTATGACCTCCGTAGTGGCGGTCAAGGTGGCGCCGGATCTGAAAACGTGTAAAGCGTATATCAGTGTTTTGGGAGACAAAGAAGCGCAGGCAGATACCCTGGCCGGACTGAAAAGCGCCGAGGGGTACATCCGCCGGGAGCTGGCAAGAACACTGAATCTGAGAAACACGCCGGAAATCCAGTTTATTATGGACCAATCCATCGAGTACGGCGTAAATATGTCAAAGAAGATCGATGATATCGCGAGGCAGGAAGAGGCAAAGCGAGAAAAGGAAGAAGAGGCTGAGACGAAATGAGAGAATTGCTGAACAGCGTTTTGTCAGGAAAACAGACGGTAGCCGTTGCCGGACACATCCATCCGGACGGGGACAGTATCGGTGCCTGTATCGGGCTTTCCTTGTATTTGAAAAAAGTATATCCGGAGAAACGGGTGGATGTTTATCTGGAAGAGATTCCAAAGCAGTTCCGTTTTCTGAGCGGAGCAGATGAGATTTTACAGGAAAAAGCAACGGAGGAGCCTTACGATCTGTTCATATGCCTGGATTGCGGGGACGCAGGAAGGCTTGGGTTTGCCGAGGAGATTTTCGAAGAGGCGAAAAGTACCTTTTGTGTGGACCATCACATCAGCAATCCCGGGTTTGCGGAAACCAATTATGTGAAGCCAGAAGCCAGCTCGGCATCGGAGCTGGTGTATCGGATGCTGGATCCGGAACAGGTGGATCAAGACATTGCGGCGGCACTTTATATGGGGATCGCCCATGACACGGGAGTCTTCTTCTATTCCTGTACTTCACCGGAGACGATGGAGGCTGCTGCAAATCTGATGCGTACCGGTATTCCTGCCAACGAGATTATAGACCGTACCTTTTATGTCAAAACTTATGTACAGCAGAAACTGCTGGGACAGGCGATCTTGTCCAGTGAGCTGTATTTCGGCGAAAAATGCATTGCCAGCGTGATCACGAAAGAAGAGATGGACCGCTACGGAGCTGACCCGGAAGACCTGGAAGGCATCGTCAGCCAGCTGCGCAATACGGAAGGGGTAGAAGCCTCGGTGTTCCTGTATGAATTGCCGGAGAACAAGTTTAAAGTCAGTCTCCGCTCCAGACAGTATCTGGATATGAGCAAGGTGGCGATGGAGCTGGGCGGCGGCGGCCATGCCAGAGCCGCAGGCGTGACTCTTTCCGGGGAAGCTGATGAGATTCTGAAAAAAGTCCTGGCCCAGATCAAAGAAGAGTTTTTGAAAACGGGAGAAGCAAAATGATCCACGGTGTGCTGAACGTTTTTAAGGAAAAGGGCTATACTTCCCATGATGTGGTGGCAAAGCTCCGGGGGATCACCCGTCAGAAAAAGATCGGCCATACCGGAACCCTTGACCCGGACGCGGAAGGAGTCCTGCCGGTGTGCTTCGGAAAAGCCACCCGTTTGTGCGATATGCTGACGGATAAAAGCAAGGTTTACGAGACCGTTTTGTTGCTGGGAATCGAAACGGATACCCAGGATATTACGGGTACCGTTTTGAGGCAGGCAGAGACGGATCACCTGACGGATGAAGAAGTCCGAAACTGTATACATGGATACATGGGAGAATACGATCAGATCCCGCCCATGTACAGCGCTTTGAAGGTAAACGGAAAGAAGCTGTGCGATCTGGCCCGGGAAGGGAAAACCGTGGAGCGGAAGAGCAGGAGGGTACACATTTTTGAGATCGAGATCCTGGAAATGGAGCTGCCTCGGGTAAAGATGCGGGTACATTGCTCCAAAGGCACTTACATCCGGACGCTGTGCAGTGACATCGGTACGAGCCTGGGAACCGGAGGCTGCATGGAATCCCTTTTGCGGACAAGGGTCGCATCCTTCGAGGTGAAAGACAGCCTCAGACTGGCGGAGATCGAAGCAAAAATGCAGGCCGGAACGTTAATGGACAGCATCATTCCGATAGACCAGATGTTTTCGGAATACGCAAAGCTGCACGTGAAAAAGGTCTTTGAGCCTTTAGCGTGTAACGGAAATGCCCTGAAACCGGAGATGTTTTCGGAAGCCGGGGTATCTATATTTGAAGATGCAGTATCTGAAAAAACAGGATGCGGAGAAAATTTGTCCGGCAAGAAAGATTCCGGAAATCATTTCAGGGTCTACACAGAAAACGATGTGTTCATCGGAATCTACGAGTATCAGCCGGTTGCCCGGAGCATGAAGCTGCGCAAGATGTTTTATGCAGGGGAAGAGCAGACAGGAAAATAGGGCATAAGAAAATGCAAAAACAGGCAGAAGTATCAGACATCGGGAGGACTCAGAGGATAAGACATGCAATACGTAACAGATTTGGCGTCGTTTCAGTCAGAATATGATTCGGCGGTGACACTTGGAAAGTTTGACGCCCTGCATCTGGGGCATCAGAAGCTGATCAGAAAGATCAACAGCTATTCCGGAGAACATGTCAAAAGCATCGTATTTGCCTTTGATATGCACAGGGATTCTCTGGTGACAAAAGAAGAAAAAAAAGAATTACTGGAAGAGCACACGGATATTTTCATCTGCTGTCCCTTTACAAAAGAAATCCGGGAAATGTCAGCGGAAGGATTTATACAAGATGTATTGATCAAAAAACTGCGCGCCAGATATGTGGTAGTTGGTTCCGATTTCCATTTTGGGTATAAGCAAAGCGGAGACGCAGCACTCCTGGCAGAGCTGGCACCGAAGTACGGCTACCACCTGGATGTGGTAGAAAAAGAAAAGTATGAGGGCAGGGAGATCAGCAGTACTTATATCCGGGAGCTTTTACAGGAAGGCAATATTGCACTGGCAAACAGGCTGCTGGGCTATACTTACGAGGTAAAAGGCGTGGTGCGGAACGGAAATCATATCGGCAGAAAACTGGGATTTCCGACCATGAACATTGCACCGCCGGAGAGGAAGATCATGCCCAGATACGGAGTGTATTGCTGCAAGGTGCAGGTAGACGGGGAATGGTACCCGGCGATCGGTAACGTGGGGGTAAAGCCGACGGTGGAGGATTCAGAGATCCTTCTGACGGAGGTGAATTTGTTTGATTATGATAAGGAGGCATACGGAAAGGAGATAACAGTCCAGTTTTATGAGTTTGAACGGCCGGAAAGAAAGTTTGAAAGCATAGAGGCTTTGAAAACCCAGCTGGAAACAGATATTTTGTTCGGAAAAAATTACTTCAGTGGAAATGGCAGGTGAAATTATGAACATTACAACCGTTTTTTTGTTGGCAGGAGGTCTCGGACTTTTTCTGTATGGTATGAAATTGATGAGTGAAGGATTGGAGCAGGTGGCAGGAAGCCGCATGCGTTCCATTTTGGAATTCTTCACGAAAAACAGATTCGTAGGGATGCTGGTAGGTATACTGTTTACGGCAGTGGTACAGTCTTCCAGCGCCACTACGGTCATGGTCGTAAGCTTTGTAAACTCGGGGCTGATGACCCTTTCACAGGCGACCGGTGTGATCCTGGGAGCCAACATCGGAACGACGGTGACCGGGCAGCTGATCGCATTTAATCTTTCAGACGCTGCCCCGTTTTTTGTGTTTGCAGGTGTGATCATGGTCATGTTCTGCAAACGGCAGGAGATCCAGAAGATCGGAAACGTGATCCTGGGCTTCGGTATTTTGTTTATGGGATTGGGGACCATGAGCAGCGCCATGAGCTCCCTGAAAGATTCCCCGCAGATTGTGGACATGCTGGGCAGTCTGACCAATCCGTTTTTGGCGGTTCTGGCGGGCTTTGTGATCACGGCGATCCTGCAGAGCTCTTCGGCGACCGTAGGTATCGTCATCGTGATGGCATCCCAGGGCTTGCTGCAATTCCCCATCTGTTTCTTCCTGATCATGGGATGTAACATGGGATCCTGTGTGTCTGCCCTTCTGGCTAGTCTGGGCGGGAAAAAGGATGCAAAACGTGCCGCGTGGATCCATTTTCTGGTCAATATTTTTGGATCAACGGTGGTCTTTTTGATCCTGATGTTCGCCCTGGATCCGATCGCAAACGAATTTATGCGGATCTCCGGCGGAAACGTAGGGCGTGCAGTGGCCAATGCCCACACTATGATCAAAATCTTTGAGGCAGCGATCATGTTCCCGTTTATGAATCTGGTGGTGAAACTGACTTGCAAGATCATTCCGGGAAAAGATTCGGAAGAAGGAAAGTACGAGCTGCAGTTTATCGGAAAAGAAGGCATGATCCGTCCGACGACGGCGGTGCCGAATGCAATCCAGGAGATCTGCCACATGGCAAATATCGCCAAAGAAAACCTGAGCCGTTCCCTGGATGCATTCTGGAATCTTGATAACAAAGAAATTGAAAAGGTTTATCAGGTGGAAGAGCAGATCAATTACATGAACAAGGCGATCACCGATTATCTGGTAAAAATCAATGAAATGGTGCTCCCTCATAAGGATGCGGTGATCATCGGCGGATTGTTCCACGTGGTCAACGATGTGGAGCGTATCGGCGATCATGCAGAAAACTTTGCGGAAGCTGCGAAAACGGTGGAAGAAAAACAGCTGACCTTCAGTGAAAAAGGACTGGAACAGTTAAAAGAGATGAAGGACATGACCTTGGAGATCCTGGATCAGTCCATCGAAACCTTCTCCACCAAGAGTCCGGAACATATGCGGGAGATCCTGGATCTGGAAAATGCCATCGATGCGAAAGAGATCAAGCTGCAGAAAGCACACGTCAAACGTCTGACGAAAGAAGAGTGCACGCCGGAATCCGGCATGATCTACTCAGATATTCTCTCGGAGCTGGAACGTGTGGCCGACCATGCGACCAACATCGCCTTTTCCATCGTAAAACCGGAAGAGTTGACCATTAAGGATGAAGAAGATGAATAAAAAAGAAGATCGGACCCAGGTCCGGATCTGGAAGGTAGGCGTACTCAGCCTGCTTCTGGCGGTGCTTCTGGCATTGACCGGATGCGGCAAAGAAGCGCCGGAAGACTATGTAAAAGAACGGCTGGAAAAGCTGCAGGCGGGAGATGAGGAAATGGCGGAAATGCTCCTGCAGGCCGGGATCGAAAGCGTGGACGGCAGCTATGTGGCTGCATTTCCGAAAGATTTAAAAAACCGTTATCAGGAATTTTTAAAAAAGGCATGCGGGTATTTTACGTATACGGTGAAAGAAGCCGAAGCCTATAATTCGGACTACCGCGTGAAGGTGGAGATCGCACCGGCAAAGGTGGGAGATGCAGTGGAAGCACTGGATGCAGAATATGTGCAGACCCTGGAGAGCACAGAACTGACGGAAGCGGTGGAGACACTTCTGCCGAAAGCAGAGGAGCAGCTGGAAACCTGTGACAACGGCAGAAAAAAAGAGCTTACCTTGGAAATACGGGAAAAGGGTTCTTCTTATGAGCTTACAAAGGATTCTCAAAAAGAACTGGCAGAACACCTGCTGTCCGGCTATATGGAACCTTATCAGGCGGTGGCAGAGGTGCTGGATATACGGGATTATCTGCAGTCTGTGCTGGATGCCACTTATAAAGGAGAGGTTTCCAAGTATGCGCGCCACACCGGTTCCACAGAGGAGCAAGCCCGGGAAAAATACGAAAAAAGTTTTTCGGGAGAGGAACTCGCGGCCATGGAGCTGAGTGCAGAACAGGAGCAGCGGTTCCAGGAAGCCATGAAAAAGATTTTTGCCGGGAGCCGTTATGAGATCGGCGCCATGCAAAAAACAGCGGATGGCGGATATGTGACACAGGTAACGGTCACTCCGAACCTGAGTTTACAGAAAAGCAGCCAGGAACTGCACACAAACGCAAAAAGCGGGAAGTACGGTTCTGAGGCACAACTGGTGGAAGGGTATCTGACTACGTTAGAGACCTATGCGCAGCAGCCGGTCTACGGCGAGGCGATGACGGTGGAACTGCACCTGTCCACAGGGGCGATCTTGATGTCCGGGGACGCTATGCAAGAGGTGAGCCGGCTGATGGAGCAGATCCTCCCTTCTTAAAAAACGAAATTGTTAAAGAAATATTAAGAAAGCATGAACAGGTTTCTTAACATACGGAAGATAAAATAGCAAGGAACACTACAGAAGATATTCAAAACGGCAGACATTGATTGGAGGCGTAAGTGATGGATAGAATCAGTATCGTGGTTCCTTGTTTTAATGAAGAGGAAGCATTGCCGATTTATTACCGCGAAATGTGCAAGATCATGGATGAGATGCAGGACGCGGAATTTGAACTTTTATTTATAGATGACGGATCGAAGGATCAGACACTTTCAATATTAAGGGAGCTGCATCAAAAGGACAGCCGGTGCAAGTATGAATCCTTTTCCAGAAACTTCGGAAAAGAGGCTGCCATCTGTGCAGGTCTGAAACGGGCATCCGGAGACTATGTGGCGATCATGGATGTGGATCTGCAGGATCCGCCGGCTCTTTTGCCGGAAATGTATCGGACCTTAAAAGAGGAAGCGTATGACAGCGTGGCCACCAAACGGGCCACTCGTACCGGGGAACCGGTGCTCCGCTCCTTCCTCTCCAAATGCTTTTACAAATTTGTTAATCGGATTTCCCAGACCGAGATCGTAAACGGCGCCAGAGACTATCGGCTGATGAAGCGGAAAATGGTGGACGCGGTGCTTCAGTTCAGCGAATACAACCGTTTTTCCAAGGGCATTTTCGAGTGGGTGGGCTTCCGCACGAAATGGATCGCCTTTCAGAATGTAGAGCGGTCGGCAGGAAAGACGAAGTGGTCGCTGAAAAGCCTGTTTACGTATTCTCTGGAAGGAATCACAGGATTTTCCGTGGCACCCCTTTCCCTGGCCACGTTTATCGGGCTGGGCTTTTGCCTGCTGTCCTTTTTGCTGATTCTGGCGATAATCCTGCGGACTCTGATCTGGGGAGATCCCGTGGCCGGCTGGCCCTCTCTGGTCTGTATCATCTTTTTTGTGGGCGGGATCCAGCTTTTCTGTATGGGGATCCTGGGAGAATATCTTTCCAAAACCTATCTGGAAACGAAGAAGCGTCCGATCTTTATCGTACAGGATTCGGACGAAGAAGCTGATGCGGCTGCGAGAAAGACAAAGCAGGAGACGAAGCTGAAAGTGAAAAAAGACGGAATACAAAACGAAAAGCAAAACAATAAGCAACACAAAAGGCGAATTGAAGAGCAAAGGATTCGGCAAAATACAGAGCCGGAAAAGGAGCAGGAAGAGGGGCAGGAGGAAGAGCATGAGAAAAATGCTGCAGAAGATCCGAAAAAAATTTGCAGAAAACCGGCGTGAGTTTCTGGTCTATGCTTTTTTGGCGGCGGTAAGCTTGTTTTTCTGCTGGCTGTTTTGTCTGCGGCTGGGGGTGTTCGGCGCAAAGGTAGACTGGATCAGCCAGCACAGCGTCTTTCCGGATTATTTTCGGAAACAGTTTTATGAGACCGGAGAGCTGTTCCCGGAGTTTGCGCGAAATCTGGGCGCGGGACAAAACATTTATAACTTTTCTTATTACGGACTGCTGAGTCCGTTGATTCTGCCTTCTTATCTGCTGCCTTTCGTAAAAATGGCAGATTACCTGATGGCGGTTCAGATCCTGTGTCTGATCGCATCCGTACTTTTGATGTACGCATGGCTGAGAAGGAAAGGAATCTCTTTGCGGATCAGCCTGGGATGCAGCCTGATATTTTTGCTGGCAGGGCCTTTGATCTTTCATTCCTACAATCAGATCATGTTCGTCAACTATATGCCTTTTCTTCTGCTGGCCTTTTTGGGCGCAGAACGATACTTCAAAGGAAAACGAGTCCTGCTTTGCTTTGCCAAGCATACGACAAAAAGGTCCAGTGGACCTTTTTTAGTCAGCGTGTTTTTGATGGTCATGACCAGTTTTTACTTCAGCATCGGCGGTCTGCTGGCTGTGGTGATGTATGGAATCTATCTCTATTTTCAACAGAAAAAAGAGCAGGGAGAACCGGTAACCAGGAAAGGATTTTTGCGGGATGGAATCCGGTTTTTATGCCCCATTTTCAACGGGATCCTGCTAAGCGGGATCTTGCTGGTCCCCACGGCCCTGGCGCTGGCGGGAAGAGCAGGAAACAGCGGGAGTGTTCAAAATACGGCAGAAAGTGTGAAAAACCTGGCCGAATTGTTTTTGCCAAAGGTCAGTGCATCGGAGCTGTTTTACAGTCCCTACGGGATCGGACTGACGTCTCTGGCCTTTTCTGCGGTGCTGTTTTTTGTCTTCTCGCGGAAATCTGCGGAAAAAGTACTGGCCCGGGAACTGCTGGTGGTTTTGCTGTTCCCGATCTTTCTGTGCCTGTTAAACGGAGGCTTATATCTGCGGGAAAAAGTGATGATCCCCATGCTGCCTCTGTGCTGTTATCTTTTGGCCTGCTACCTGAAAAAGCTGGAAGAACAGACCTGGAACCGAAAAACAGCACTTCTTTACGGGCTGCCTTATTTATTGACGCTGGCCTGTATCTTCCTGGAAGAAAGAAGTGATAACCTGGGCAAATACCGGGAACTGCTGATTTGGGATGGAATTCTGACTTTGGTGCTTTACCTGGCGGCACAGAAGCGGAGACGGGCAGAGTATCTTCTGGTGTCATCCGTTGCCTTTCTTACAGCATCCGGGGTAATGGTACATAAGGTCAGCGACCGGATGATGGATCAGGCATATTACCGGAATGTGACCGATCCCGGCGGCGAAGAATTGCTGGAAGAAGCGGAAGAAAAGGATGACACAGATGCAAACGCTGGCACAGATGCTTCCGAAAACGGGCTTTATCGAACGGCCCGGATAGGCAACGAGACAGAAAATGCCGCCAATCTGAACCGTATCGGGAACATGGGAGAAAATATTACTTCTATCTATTCCTCCTGCTACAATGCTGCGTACCAGACCTTTCGGGAGAAAACCTTTCAACTGGAGCAGCCCTTCCGAAACGAACTGATGCAGTCCGTATCCCGCAATCCGGTCTTTCAACGTTTTATGGGAGAAAAATATGTGGTTTCCAAAGAAACGTTGCCGGGAATGCAGCTGTATCAGGAAGCGGGAAAGTGGAAAGTCTATGTTAATACAGAAGCTGCTTCGATGATCTACGGCACCAGCAAGCTGATCTCCTCAAAAGACTATGAAACGCTGCCCTTTCCATACAATCAGACGGCGCTTCTGGCTGCAGCAGTGGCGGATACAGACAAAAAAGCAGCTTCGGACAGCTCCGCAAACCGGATCAATTTATCGGATCTGAAACAGCAGTTGGAGCAGCAGGTGACGCCGGAAGCCCTTACTCTGCCGGCTTCCGTACAGAGCAAAAAGAAGCAGACCATGCAGGTGGATCTGAGCACGCCGGCAAAAGCCGGAGAAGTCTTGTTTTTACGGTTCCATGTGGATAATCGAAAACTATCCAAAGACGTGGCCGTTTGGGTGGAAGGAATCCGCAATAAGCTGAGTGCGAAGGATCATGTTTATTATAACGGCAACACGGAATTCGTGTTTGTTACGGCGCTGGAAGAGGGACAGAAGCAGATCCAGATCACCTTTGGTGCCGGAGATTATGAGATCAGCAGGACAGAGGCTTATCGGGGAAATCTGCCGGGGGTTTCCGAAGAAACGGGAAATTCTCTGTATGAGGCCATTTTTCGGGAAGATCAGACAGATGCAGAACAGGTAAAACAGACGAAGCGGATAAAACGGGTCAAAAATAACCGGATCACGGGACAGATCGAGATGCCCCGAAATGGCTATCTGATCACCAGCATTCCTTATGAAAAAGGATTTACGGTCAAGGTAGACGGAAAAGCAGTGCAAACAGAGAAGGTAAACACAGCATTTCTGGGCTGTCAGCTGGAAGCGGGAGCGCATAAGATCGAGATCCTTTACCATGCGCCCGGAATGAAGGCGGGTAAGGCTTTGTCTGTAGCAGGTATCCTTTGGATGATCGCAGAGGTTGCGGCGGAAAGAAAAAAGAAATACTTTACTTAGATACGGCTCTGTGCTATACTAGTCAGGTAACAAAAACCGGTGTTCGGCAATCGGAGGACTCCACCGTTGCTTGATGCCAGGCGATTAAAGAAGAATCAAGGAGGAAATGAACCATGATCGCAAAGGAAAAGAAACAGGCAATTATCGCAGAATACGGAAGAAGTGAAGGAGATACAGGATCTCCGGAAGTACAGATCGCTATTCTTACAGCAAGAATCAACGAGCTGACAGAGCACTTCAAAGCAAATCCGAAGGACCATCATTCCAGAAGAGGTCTTCTGAAAATGGTTGGACAGAGAAGAGGACTTCTTGCATATCTGAAGAAGATCGATATTGAGAGATATCGTAGCCTGATCGAGAGACTTGGCCTTAGAAAATAATAGGAATGTATCAAGGGTACAGAAGCATTTATCTTCTGTACCCTTTTCCTTGCGCTGATTCGCAAGATATGATATACTATTGAGGATTGTGGACAGGCAGCTATCGCCGAGACCACTGAAAAGGATATTTGAAGAAAAGTATGTTTTTCAGTAGTTTCGGAGTTCCTGCCAAAGAAGAATTTTAATAAAGGAGAAAGCTATGTATAAGAAATATGAAATGGAGCTGGCCGGCAGAACACTGCGCGTAGATGTAGACCGAGTGGCAAAGCAGGCAAACGGTGCAGTGCTGATGCATTACGGAGACACGACAGTACTCTGTACAGCGACAGCTACAGATAAGCCGAGAGAAGGGATCGACTTCTTTCCGCTGAGTGTAGAATACTATGAAAGAATGTATTCTGTAGGAAAGATCCCGGGAGGATTCAACAAAAGAGAAGGAAAAGCATCTGAAAATGCCATCCTGACCTGCCGTGTCATCGACAGACCGATGCGTCCGCTGTTCCCGAAGGATTACAGAAATGACGTTACACTGGAAAACCTGGTGCTGTCCGTAGATCAGGACTGCGCACCGGAGCTGACCGCTATGCTGGGCGCATCCCTTGCCACCAGCATTTCCGATATCCCGTTTGACGGACCGGTGTCCACGACACAGGTCGGCCTGGTAGACGGTGAATTCGTATTCAACCCGACCAAAGCACAGAAAGAAGCAACAGATCTGACATTGACTGTAGCTTCTACGAAAGAAAAAGTTATCATGATCGAAGCCGGTGCCAACGAAGTACCGGAGGCGCAGATGATCGAAGCTATCTTCGCTGCCCATGAGATGAACCAGAAGGTGATCGCATTCTTCGAGACCATCGTGGCAGAGTGCGGAAAGCCGAAGCATGATTACCAGAGCTTCGCCATTCCGGAAGAGCTGTTTGCAGCGATCCGGGAGAAGATTCCGTTCGAAGAGATGGAAGCAGCTGTCTTTACCGATGAAAAACAGGTGCGCGCAGAAAACATCCGTGCCATCTCTGACCGTCTGGAGGAAGAGTTCGCAGACAACGAAGAGTGGCTGGGACTTCTCAGCGATGCCCTTTATCAGTATCAGAAAAAAGTTGTCCGCAAGATGATCCTGAAGGATCACAAGAGACCGGACGGCCGTGCCATTGACCAGATCCGTCCGCTGGCAGCAGAAGTCGATCTGATCCCGAGAGTACACGGATCCGCAATGTTTACCAGAGGACAGACACAGATCTGTACCGTTACCACACTGGCTCCGCTTTCCGAGGCACAGCGTCTGGACGGATTGGATGAGACAGAGACCAGCAAGCGTTATATGCATCATTATAACTTCCCGTCTTACTCTGTAGGTGAGACAAGACCTTCCAGAGGACCGGGACGTCGTGAGATCGGCCACGGAGCATTGGCAGAGCGTGCGCTGCTTCCGGTACTTCCAAGCGAAGCAGAGTTCCCGTATGCGATCCGTACCGTATCTGAGACATTTGAATCCAACGGTTCCACTTCCCAGGCCAGCGTGTGTGCATCTTCCATGTCACTGATGGCTGCAGGTGTGCCGATCAAGACAGCCGTTGCAGGTATCTCCGCAGGTCTTGTGACCGGAGACAGCGACGAGGATTACCTGGTACTGACCGATATCCAGGGTCTGGAAGATTTCTTCGGCGATATGGACTTTAAGGTAGCAGGTACCCACAAAGGTATCACAGCGATCCAGATGGATATCAAGATCCACGGCCTGACCCGTCCGATCATCGAGGAAGCCATCGCTGCAACGAAAAAAGCAAGAACCTACATCCTGGATGAGGTTATGAATAAGACCATTGCAGAGCCAAGAGCAGAGGTGGGCGAGTACGCACCGAAGATCCTGCAGCTGCAGATCGATCCGCAGAAGATCGGCGACGTAGTCGGACAGAGAGGAAAGACCATCAACGCCATCATCGAGCAGACTGGCGTGAAGATCGACATCACAGATGACGGAGCAGTTTCCATCTGCGGTATCGAAAAAGAAAGTATGGAAAAGGCTGCCAAGATGATTCTGACTATCGTTACAGACTTTGAGGCAGGACAGGTCCTCACCGGAACCGTCATCGACATCAAAGAATACGGCGCTTTCGTAGAGTTTGCACCGGGCAAAGACGGACTGGTACACATCTCCAAGATCGCAAAAGGAAGAATCGATAAAGTAGAAGACGTCCTTTCCCTTGGAGATCAGGTAAAAGTAGTGTGCCTGGGCGAAGATAAAAAAGGAAGATTCAGCTTCAGCATCAAAGATGTGGCAGAATAAGCCGGAAAAATAGCAGAAAAGCTTAAAAAGTATATCAGTAAAGATGAGTCAGGCAAGAGCGAAACGCTCTTGCCTGATTTTGTTGCACAAACCCGGAAAGCTGCATCCGTGTTTACGCGGGATGCAATTTGCCGGGTGTAAGAACACCGAGCTGTTAAGCGAGGTGTTTGCGTGCAATATCAAGTAGGTGACAGCCTACTTGATTATAGCGACGAGGAAAATGCGGCATGCTTGCATGGCAGCATTTGACGACTGCTAATCACATAATTTTTAATAAAAATGTGATTATAATACACGAAAATCATTATAATTATGTGATAATAGTTGTATTTTTGATTTTTCAGCATATAATAAAAGTGTGATTAATGAACACAAGAACCATAATAAAAATGTGAGGAATAAGTTTATGGAACGATTTATTATGAAAAAGTTGCTGGATTGGAAGAATTCTCCCTATCGAAAACCTTTGATTTTAAAGGGAGTACGCCAAGTAGGAAAGACTTGGGTCCTGAAAGAGTTTGGTAAGCGTTATTATGAAAACATTGCTTATTTTAACTTTGATGAAAATGAGGAATACAAGCAATTTTTTGAAACTACAAAAGATGTTGATCGTATATTACAGAATCTGATGTTGGCCAGTGGTCAGAAGATTCTGCCGGAAAAGACATTTATCATTTTTGACGAAGTGCAGGATTGCCCCAAAGTCATCAATTCTATGAAATATTTCTGTGAGAATGCTCCGCAATATCATATTGCCTGCGCCGGTTCTTTACTTGGAATTGCATTGGCAAAACCGTCTTCTTTCCCTGTCGGAAAGGTCAACTTTATGCAAATTGATCCTATGACATTCTCAGAATTTCTGGTTGCCAATGGTGATGAAAATCTTGTGGAATATCTGAAAAGTGTGGATATCATTGAGCCGCTTCCGGATGCATTCTTCAATCCGCTGTATGAAAAACTAAAGATGTACTATGTTACCGGAGGAATGCCGGAATCTGTTCTGATGTGGACAGAAGCTCGTGATGTTGCTGCCATGCAGGAAGCCCTTTTTGGTATTATTGATGCTTATGAACGAGATTTTGCAAAACACCCTCATATCAGTGAATATCCAAAGATCTCTATGATTTGGAAATCGATTCCTTCCCAGCTGGCAAGGGAGAATAAGAAGTTTCTCTATAAAGTAGTCAAAGAAGGAGCCAGAGCCCGTGAATACGAAGATGCTTTGCAATGGTTGGTAGACGCTCGCTTGGTGCACAAAATTTATCGTAGTTCTGCTCCGGGGCTGCCGGTGGCTGCATATGATGACCTGACAGCTTTCAAGATTTATCTGGTGGATGTGGGCTTACTCCGTCGTCTGGCCCAGCTGGATCCAACAGCTTTCGGAGAGGGAAATCGTTTATTTACTGAATTCAAGGGCGCATTGACTGAAAACTATGTATTACAGACTTTGGTTACACAATTTGAAGTAGTTCCTCGCTATTGGACACAAACAAATCCTCCATATGAGGTGGATTTTCTGATCCAACGGGAGAATGATATTATTCCTGTTGAGGTCAAAGCTGAGGCGAATACATCCAGCAAAAGCCTTAAGAAATTTAAAGAATTGTTCCCAGACAAAGTAAAACTTCGTGTACGCTTCTCGTTGGATAATCTGAAACTGGATAATGATATGTTGAATATTCCTCTGTTTATGGCAGATCAGACGGATAGATTGATCGGATTAGCGTTAGAAAAACTTGTTCTAGCTTAATTGTAATCCAAGATTCCATACCCACTATCTTGGACATGTGTAAAAGTTAATAG
>CAKRWZ010000029.1 GCA_934418295.1 uncultured Mediterraneibacter sp. | reverse complement strand
TAAGGGCGTGTAGCTCAGGTGGTAGAGCACTTGACTTTTAATCAAGTTGTCCGGGGTTCGAATCCCCGCACGCTCAGGACAGGACATCGATTTGTGCAGACAAATCGGTGTCTGTTTTTTATGCAATCTCTGTAAATGTGCAGAAAACCACGCCTTCTTAAAGCGGCAGAAATCTCTGGTCAAAGGTCAACTGACCATCTTCTGTCATTTCCATTATCATAAAGGACGGTCTTCTTCCTTCTTGTCTGGGATAGCCCACGCTTCCCGGATTCAGAAGGATGATCCCGTCTTTTTCTTTCAGATACGGAAGATGCGTGTGGCCAAACATTACGATGTCCGCCCCTTTTTCCCGACCTTCCTGCTCCAGCACCTTCGTTCCGGAATACACATAGTACTGATGACCGTGGGTGATCCAGACCTTGTACTTTCCAAGCTGAAAAATCTTTTCCTCCGGCAGATCCAGAAAGAAATCGTTATTTCCGCGGATCAAATGCTTCGGGCAATCAAACAGCACATCCAGATAAAATTCGCCATCCGCAATATCTCCCAGGTGGATCAGCAGATCGATATCTCCCGCCTCTTCCTGTATTTCATTCAACCGGTTATGTTTTCCGTGTGTATCACTGATAATCAGAATTCTCATCTTTTTGCTTTCCATTATTATTTCTCTGCGATGTACGCTTCTATTTTCTTTTTCATGGCACGCAGTGCTTTGCCTCTGTGACTGATCTCATTTTTCTTTTCCGGCGCCAGTTCTGCCGATGTGCAGCCATACTCCGGAAGCCAGAAAATCGGGTCATATCCGAATCCGTTCAATCCGGCCGCTTTTTCTGCAATCCGCCCCTCCATCGTCCCGCGGAGCGTTTTCTTTACGCCGCCCGGGAAAACCGCTGCTATGGCACACACGAAACGAGCTGTCCGTTTTTCCTCCGGAACCCCCTGCAGTTTTTCCAAAAACATTTTGTTTTTGATCTCGTAAGGCGTGTCCGTTCCCGCAAAACGGGCAGAATAAATCCCCGGTGCCTTGTCCAGGCAATCGATTTCCAGCCCCGAATCATCTGCCAGCACGATATCCTCCGGCAAAAGTGCACTGACTGCAGAAGCCTTGATCATTGCGTTTTCCTCAAAGGTGCTTCCGTTTTCTTCCGCATCGACATAGGCTCCCGCTTCTTTCATCGAAATCACCGGCATTCCCAGATCTTCCAGGATCATCCGGATCTCTTTCATTTTATTTTCATTTCCCGTTGCAAACACGATTCTTCGCTCTTTCATCGATCTTTTCGTCCCCTCTTCATATTCTGACCTGTTCTTTTCGGCGGCTTCGGCCCCAAAAATTGATAAAAATACGTCTTGATCATTCCGTTGTAAATTTTTCGGTTCTTATCCGCTTTTCTTCCGAACCAACGCTCCGCGTCTTCATAGCTGGTAATCATATATGCCGACCAGCTGTCCAGCCTGCGGAAACTTTCTCCGAAGGCCTGATACAGCTCCGGAAGAGCCGACTTTTCTTCCAGACGCTCTCCGTAAGGCGGATTTGTGATCACGAACCCGTACTTTTTCGGATGATTCAGATCCCGCACATCTCTCTGCTGAAAATGGATCAGATGCTCTACCCCCGCTTCCCGCGCGTTCTCCCGGGCCACTTTGATCACTTCCGGATCAATATCATAGCCCTGCAGATCCACTTCCACATCGTCTTTCACCAATTCATTGGCTTCATCCATCGTATCGTACCAAAGTTTTTTCGGGATCAAGTCGGTCCATTCTTCTGACAAAAATTCACGGTTCATGCCGGGCGCAATGGACGCCGCCATCATCGCCGCCTCTATCAAAAACGTACCGCTTCCGCAAAACGGATCCACCAAAATCCGATCTGCCCTCCAGGGTGTCAACAGGATCAACGCTGCCGCTAAAGTTTCCGTGATAGGCGCTTTTCCGGATAATCTTCGATATCCGCGCTTGTGCAGGGATTCTCCCGAAGTATCCAGCCCCACTGTTACCTGATCTTTCAAAAGGAAAACACGGATCGGAAAATCCGCCCCGTCTTCCGGGAACCACTCATTGTGGTATCTCTGTTTCATCCGTTCCACCATCGCCTTTTTCATAATGGATTGTATGTCAGAGGTACTGAACAATGTGCTTTTAACCGAAGAAGCCTTTTTCACCCAAAATCTTCCGTTTTCCGGAATATATTCCTCAAAAGGAAGCTGTTTTGTCTTCTCAAACAATTCATCAAAAGTCACCGCCCGGAAGCTTCCGATCTTGATCAGGATCCGCTCCGCCGTCCTCAAAAAAATATTGGCCCGGCAGATTGCCTCCGCATCTCCGATAAACGTCACTCTTCCGTCTTCCACCTGGGAAATCTCATACCCCAGATCCAATATTTCCCGCTTCAAAACCGCCTCCAGGCCAAAATGGCACGGTGCGATCAACTCCATTCGTTTCATCCTGTCCTCCTGTGTCGTCACCTAAAATCACACCCGCCATGCAGCGATAAAACACGCTTTGCGAGTTTTATCCGCTGATCAGCGGTCGTCAAATGCTGCCATGCAAGCATGCCGCATTTTCCTCGTCGCCATGCAAGAAAACCGCCGCTGCACAAGTGTGCCGCGACGGTTCTGTAATCCTGATCTTATTCTGCTGTATAAGGCATCAGTGCGATGTGACGTGCACGTTTGATTGCTACAGTCAGAGCTCTCTGATGTTTTGCGCAGTTTCCTGTGATTCTTCTCGGAAGGATTTTTCCTCTCTCAGAAACATATTTTCTCAACTTTGCTACATCTTTATAATCGATTTCGTTATTTTCTTTTCCACAGAATACACAGACTTTTTTTCTTCTGCGAACCGGTCCTCTTCTCTTGAACCCGCCTTCTGCTTTTCCTTTTTCGTAAGCCATCAGCTATATCCTCCTTCTTAACCTATTCTGTTGATTCCACGTCGGCCGGGCCGCACCGGAATCTTTAGTTAAACGGTAGCTCTTCGTCTATTCCATCCGGAATATTCATAAACCCATCGCCTGCATCTACGCTCGGTGCCGGTGCTGCTGCAGCCGGTGCGCGGTATCCGCCGTTGGATTCGCTGGCTGCTTTGCTCTCTGCAAATTCCTGCTCCTCCACAACCACTTCTGTCGTGTATACCTTTACGCCATCCCGGTTTGTGTAGCTTCCGGTCTGAATACGACCGCTGACTACGACCTTTGTTCCCTGATGGAAATATTTTTCCGTAAATTCAGCAGATCTTCCAAACACAACGCAATTGATAAAATCTGCGGTCTGCTCACCATCTCTTTTAAATCTGCGGTCTACTGCCAGTGTAAATCTGGCGATAGCCAACGGATTATCTCCCTGAGAATAGCGAACCTCAGGGTCTCTGGTAAGTCGTCCCATCAAAACTACCTTATTCATAAATACCTCTCTTTTCTTATGCTTCCTGTTTTACGCATAAATATCTGAGAACATTGTCCATGATCCGCATACGCTGCTCGATCTCGCCCGGAACAGTAGCCTCAGCATCAAAGTGAATGAAATAATAGTAGCCTTCTTTCATTTTCTGAATTTCATAAGCAAGTCTCTTCTTACCCCATTCATCGACGTCAGTCACATTTCCTCCAAAACGTGCGATCAGATCTTTTACTTTACCGATCACTTCGGCTCTGGCGTCGTCTTCGAGTTTTGCGCTAACAACAACAGCTAATTCATACTTATTCATCGTCTATACCTCCTTATGGTCTCTGGCTTCCGACTTTTCTTTTCGGAAACAAGGAATTGATATCGCCCGGATTTGGGCATTACATCACGAGTAGTCATAATACCACATTTCCCCGATATATTCAAGATTTTTTTCGAATTTCCCTTGTGTTTTTCTCTACCAGTTTGCGGGCGATCATGATCTGGTGACCGCACCCCGTACATTTCAGGCGGAAATCTGCTCCCACCCGCAAAACCTCCCATTCATAGCTGCCGCAAGGATGGGGTTTTTTCATTTTTATGATATCTCCTACATCAAATCGATCTGCCACCGCTGTTACTCCTCCACTGTTTCTTCTCTGATCAGCACACCCTGCACCAGAAAACGTTCATCTTCCTTGACATTGGTACAGGTGGACAGACTTACGATCTTATCTGTGCTCTCCACCGATACCCCGGTGTCATACAGCGAACTTTTTTTACATATCTGAAGATATGCCGCAAAATCCTCGTCGGAAGTATACGTTTTCCGATAATTCTCTGCAACATCTTTTACCACCCCTGCAGAAAAGATCTGATATGTCTTTACCTTCCCGTCCGGTGTATACAGATAAAAATACGGATAGCTTTTATAAAACTCCTGATCCTCGTAGTTTTTCAGCTGCGAAAACATTTCTCCGCCTATTTTCAGATTGTGCCCGTAGATAAAAGTATTCCTGTCCGTAAAATCCGGCGATCCTTCAAAATCTTCGAAAATAGCTCCCAACTTATTATCATTGGCCTGGAATGTGGCTGTCAGATACTTTTTGTTATCTTTCCCCTGCACCACCGGATAGCTGATCACAGACGGCTCATCAAACCGGATCCACGCCACGGTATCAGAATTGATCTGTTTCAACTGATTAAAATCTACCAAGAAATGGGCTGCCGCACTTTTCTCTTCCGTCTCCTCTGCCGCTTCCTGGCGGATGACCAGTTCCTTCAGGTCGTCATATTCCGCACCGCCTTCAAAATATGGGAGAAAGGACCGTACCAGCTGCACTGCAGATACGATAAACACGATGATCGCCACCACCAAAATGATGTTAGACACGGTGTGTTTCTTTTTTTTGCCTTGCACATTTTCATTCTTTTTTGTGTTCTTTCCCCGTTTTTTCCCAGCGGTCTGACTCTTTGGGCGCTGTGGATGCTGCGGCCTCTGTGCATCGCCTGTCACATGCTGTTTTCTTTCATGTCCCTGCGGCTGCGGTCTCTTTTTCGGGTGTCTGGGTTCTTCGCCGCCCGCAGACGGTCTTCTTTTCTTTTCGTTTTCCTGACTCATGTATTTCCCCTGCCTGTTTCTGTACTCTGACTTAATCCGGTTTTCTTTTCCTGGTTTCGCTTTTTCTAAAATCCCAGCTCTTCGCCGACCAATATCACTTTTATCCTGCCGTCCACCATATTGTAACGGGTGATCATAATATTGGCACAGATCGAATCTTCGGATTTACAATTAAAACAACTTCCGTTTTCCACGCATGGGGTCTTTCTCCCCAGACGACAGGCATTGATCGGTGCCGCCTCGTTTCTGGCTCTGGAAACTGCGTCTTCCAGCGTCTTTGTCACTTTATTCATACCGACGACAAACACCACCGTCTCCGGGCCAAAGGCATATGCCCCGATCCGGTTACCGAAACCGTCGATATTTACCATGATCCCGTCTTCCGAAAGCGCATTGGCACTTCCCAAAAACACATCGGCCCGAAACGCATCCAGCTGCTTTTCTCTTTTTTCTTCCGGTGTCTTTGCCGCCCCTCTGTCTATCACCTGATAATTGCCGGATCGCACCGCATCCGTAAGCCCGATTTCTGCGATGGTCGATGACCCACCCCAGCTGACCACACTTCCTTCCGGGATCAATTCCAAAGCCTTTTTCAACGCCGCTTCCTTCGTCTCTGCATAATAACCTTCCATATTGCGGGACTGCAGACCTTTGATCGTCCGTCTTGCCAGCGCCGCATTTCTGTCTTCTCTGGCTGTCATATTTTACCGCTCCTTTCCTGTGACCGCTTCCTGCCGCCACAGTTTTTTCCGAAAACCTTTTATTCTGTAGATTATAACACAGTTTTCCTTTCAACAAAAGGACGAAACCCGCACCGTCATCTCAAATATTCTGCAAAAACCCCACTTCCATACAGATTTCTCCGGTGATATCTGAAATCTGCCGGAACGGAAGCCCCGTTTTTTCATGCGCTTCCCGCACAAAGCTTTTCCGCACCTTTGTGTCGATCAAAAATTCGCCCAGCAGCATCTGATTGCTTTCCAGATACTTCTCAATCTGGTTCTTCAAGACTTCTTCTTTACACTTCTGCAGATCTGCCGCCGTATCCGCAAAAATCATCTCTGTCGGATATTGGTGAAATTCCAAAAATGCTTTCCGCGTATGAAAATATCGCTGCACCGCTTTTTTCCCGGCCGCATGGATCAAATTCCCTTTGCGGAACAGATATTCCTTCGCGCTGCTGTAGGGATACTGCGCAATATTCACGCTTTTTCCCGCCCGGACCGGATTATTGTGGATATAACGCACGCAATTCCAAAAGGTCGTTTCCTTCTCGATACAATCACTTTTATAGCGTTCCCCGAAAACATGTCCGCACCTCCCCTTTTTCCCGTTAAAATACAAAGAATAGCGCCCTGTAAGGTCATGCATATAACCGGACAGCACTTTCAAATCCGCACGTATCAGCATGTGGAAGTGATCCTCCATCACGCAATACGCAAATATTTCGATCTCATTTTTCTGCCTTGCCTGCTCCATCTGCAAGATCAGCTGCATTTTATCCTGCTGTCTCTCAAAAATCCGGCCATTTCCGCAGCCTACTACATGATAAAGCCCGGTAAAACTTTCTTTCCTGGCTTTTCTTGTCATAGCCCCTCCTTTTTCCTTCTCCCCTTTTCAAAATACTTTGTGTGAAAATCCGGCCCGACTGAGCCTCGAATAAATCAGACAATTCCGATGAAATGTGATATTTTTACTATACCATTCTCAAGTTATGAATACAACAAAATTCGTCATATTTCGACTTGATTTTTCCTTTTTTCTCCCTTGCCTTTTACAGACCTGCGGACTATAATAAACATATTGAATACGGATATGGAGGAACAGATTATGGCAATAAAATACGAATGCCGCATTCGTTTTGTAAAAGGTACGGTCGATAAATGGGATGAATACGTAAAAGTTTTTGAAAACAGCGCCCTGTATGATCACTATTTTAAAGATAAAGATTATCTGAGAGAGTGGATGTACGGTCCTTTAGAAAAAGGCAATGTCATCGTTGCCGAGACAGAAGACGAAGGCGAACCCGTAGGCGTCATGGTATATGATATGATGGGAATGTTTGGTGAATTTCCTTATCTGGCCTTGCTTGGTGTAAAGGAAAGCTACCGAAAGCAGGCTGTCGGAGGCCGTCTGGTCGATCTCTATATAGACATCTGCAAACAGGCCGGTTTTGACAAATGTTTCATTTGTGTATCTCACTTTAATCCGCGCGCAAAATCCCTGTATCAAAGAAAAGGCTTTACACCACTGGTTTTGATTCCGGATTTGATTGAAAAAGGCATCAACGAATGGATGCTCGTAAAGCGTTTATAAGCGCCGAATCACAAAAACCATCTTTAAAATTTCCAAAAAAACACTTGCAAAAGTATTTGAATTATGATAATATATTCAGCGGTCGCACTGTTAAATTATGTGCACCGCTGTTTTATGGCTCCGTGGTCAAGCGGTTAAGACATCGCCCTTTCACGGCGGTAACACGGGTTCGATTCCCGTCGGAGTCACTTGTTTTTGTTTCTTTTTTATGCAGGCGTGTAGCTTGATTTTAATTGACTTGATTTTGATCGTCTGATATAATAAAGGAGCAAAAGCTTTAAATGGCGCAGTAGCCAAGTGGTAAGGCATAGGTCTGCAACACCTCGACTCACCGGTTCAAATCCGGTCTGCGCCTCTTCAAAGAGAGTTCTGTACTACGCAGAGCTCTCTCTTTTTGTTGCACAAAGCTAAACAATATTGATGTTCTTCTTACTGATATTAACACCGGATTTATGCTTGGTTGGGTATCTAATAAGAAAATTGCCACTTCTGACAGGATCCATTGCAGAATAAACGATCTGCAGTATTAGACTTTCCATTTCTGTGTACAAAAATTATTGTGTACAACTTTAAACCGCCTCCAGCAGCACTTCCTTTACTTCTTTGGAAAAGACAGTGGCAACTATCTGCCACTGTCTTCCAAGAAAACCATATGTACGTTCTGTACCAGAACTTTTTCAAACGCTTCTATATTATTTTTTCAGCTTCTTTGATTCGTACTCTTTTGTGATTGTTTTTACCACACCGATGCATGCCAGCAATGCCAGCAGGTTCGGAAGAACCATCAGACCGTTAAACATATCGGACATATTCCATACCAGATCTACTTTCAGAGTGGAACCGATCACTACAAAGATCACTACCAACACTGCATAAACCTTTACTGCTTTTCCGCCGAACAGAGACCGTACATTGACCTCTCCGAAGTAGTACCATCCGATGATCGTCGTGAATGCAAAGAACAGCATACAGATCGCAATAAAGATGTTTCCAAAGTTGCCAAAGCCGCTGCAGAACGCTGTCTGAGCCAGCTCAGATCCGGTCTTGCCGCTATTGAGTGCTCCTGTAGAAAGGATCACCAGCGCCGTCATGGTCAGGATAATAAAGGTATCAATGAACACGCCCATCATGGCTACCAACCCCTGGTCACTTGGATGATCTACCTCTGCTGTTGCATGTGCATGCGGAGTAGAACCCATACCGGCCTCATTGGAGAACAGACCCCTTGCCACACCAAAACGCATTGCCTTCTGTACAGTAACACCCAAGGCTCCGCCGATAACTGACTGCGGTGCAAAAGCACCGACAAAAATATCGTGGAAGGCTTTTCCTACACCTGCCGGATTCATAAACAAGATCACAAGTCCGCCCAGAATATAAAATACTGCCATAAGCGGTACGATCTTTTCTGTAAACTGTGCGATTCTCTTGATACCACCGATAAAGATCACGGCTGCGATGATCGCAATGGCAATTCCCACATACAATGGCTTAATGCCGAAAGCATTCTGGAAAGAAGATCCGATAGAGTTAGACTGTACCATATTTCCCATGAATCCCAGTGCCAAAATGATCGCTACTGAGAAAAATCCTGCCAGAAACTTTCCGAATTTTCCTTTAAATGCATATTTGATATAGTAGATCGGGCCGCCGTTGTAAACACCGTCCTTTTCCACTCTGGTCTTCTGTGCCATGACCGCCTCTGCATAGATCGTTGCCATGCCGAAGAAAGCACTTACCCACATCCAGAAGATCGCACCTGCACCGCCGGCTACGATAGCTGTAGCAGCTCCTGCGATATTTCCGGTACCCACCTGTGCAGCGATGGCTGTCGTCAGCGCCTGAAAAGAGCTCAGCCCCTTTTCACCACTTTTCCCGTGGAGTGAAAATTCCCCAAACAGCAGCTTCATTCCGGCTCCGAATTTACGCACCTGAATAAATTTCAGGCTGATCGTATAAATAATACCCGTTCCGAGAAGAAGGATCAAAAGACCATAATCCCAAAGGATCATGTTCACAAAAGCCACGATCTTCTCAAGTACATTCACTATAGCATCCATAATTTCCCATTTCCTCTCATTTCTCTTTTGATTTTGAAAATGCCCTGAAAACCAAAATCACCGAAAGTGCCGGACGGCACATTCCGGGATTGTAGGCGGTCGTCAAGGTCTCGAGCAAACTCTGACTTTGACTCGTCACCATACAAGAAAAAGGTCCAAAGAAAATCTCCGGACCTTATAAACAATATTAACAGACACAACACTTTGGCGTCATGTAAGAATACCGCACTGTCCTTTTGCCTGAGAGATTCACGGATGTCAGATCCGCTTTCACCTTCGGCACTCATTTTTCATGAGATTCTCCAGTGTGCCATCCAGCTACAGTCTTATCTTCTTTCCGGAAGATACCTGAGAGTATTATTCCTTCGGTGGGCTTTCGCCGCTTTCCTGCCGCCTTCTATTGGCTCCATATAGCATTAACGGTATTCATTCTACTCTTACATCTGTATATTGTCAATCTGCTTTTTTTTGAATTTTTATTCGATAAGCCTCAAATTTTATACCAAAGCTTTACCGAGGGCTTTGCACTCTTCCACAGCATCTCCGTCCGGAGCGCCGTTGCAGATCACGAAATCGCAGGCCAGAACCGCCCCGTCGTTGCGGCAGGTATCTTCCCAGTTTCGCATCCACTCGCCGTCTCCCCAGCCGTAAGAACCGAACAAGGCGATCTTCTTGCCGTTTAGTTTTGATTCGCACTCTTCAAACATCGGTGCGAACTCTGTCTCTTCCAGTTCTTCTGCTCCCATGGACGGGCAGCCGAATGCCACTGCATCATAGGAATCCATCTGAGAAGAATCAAATTCTGCAGATGTCAGCATCACGCCTTCTCCGCCGTTCTCGTTGATCCCCGCCAGCACTGCCTCTGCCATTGCTGCTGTGTTACCTGTTCCTGTCCAATAAACTACTGCAACTTTACTCATCGTAAAATCCACCTTTCTTTTTTCATATAAATTTATAACATTTATTTTTTATCAAACCGCTACCGTGAGCTGTTCGATAATGTTACCCCGCCTAAAATACCGGAGATAATCCTCGGTACATCGTTTGTATGCCGCAAAAAGGGTCTTTGCCTTTTCTTCATCGCCGTATACCTTCCAGCAACCCACACATTTGCAGCCTTTTGCCCCATTTTCAATAAATCCTTTTACATCCTCTGCCGGATAGCCCAAAAACAGACCGATCTCATGGGGAAACTGTTCCTGGTTTTTCAACTTGTCACTCAGGCGCTTGACACACTGGTCCGGCATATTGCAGATATACCCGTATTTTCCCAGGATCTCTGCCGCTTCTTTATGAGAAATATCCTCTTTCAGCCGGCTGGGGCGATAGACATAGATCAACGCAAAATGATCCTGCATTTTCAGCGGAAGGATCCGCAGTCCTTTTTTGACCAAACGTTTATTCAGATCCCGCACTTCGTTTAATAATTCTTTTTCAGAACGATAGCTGCATCGGAAAAGATTGCCTGTTTTCAATCCCGCCAGCGTCGGAGAACAGTGGTAGACGATCAATTCCTCTGACATAGTGTTGCCTCCGACGACGCATGTTTATCCAAAATCCGTCTCAATGCGCTCAGAGAGCTGCTGTGGCAGCGCTCTACCACGGTGCCGCCATTGCGCACTTCATTCAGCGCACACTTCACCATTTTGTGGGATGCAGTATTCGTAAACAAAATCATCAGTCCCGGATTGCCGACTTTATCTTTCAAGGCATTGCACATCTTGCAGAACACCTTCGCCTGACATTGATAATTTTGACATACATCCATATACTGTCGAACCATACATTCATTTCCTCCTACAATTACTACCTGCATATTTCTTCCTTTCCGAGTTAGTTTACGCTAACTCTCTGGTAAAAAAATTTGTGTTTTACCCCCGCCGCCGAAACGGCGGGAGCTTGGGTTCCTATAGGATTGTTTTCTTAAAATTTATTCCTTAGATTTGATCTTATTCGATTCCTTTTAACGCCTCTACCATGTCGATCTTCCGGTTTTTCCTTGCCACACACCAGCTGACCAGAAGGGATACGCCCAACGTCAGGACAATACTGACCGACCAGGTGAGAGATCCGCAGACTGCACGCATTTCGTACTCAGATGCCAGCGCTGTCAGCAGATAGGAAAGCACACCGTACCCTGCCGGAAGTCCAATCAGAATACCAAGGATCGTGATCCAGACATTTTGGCTGATCAGGATCTTGCCGATATGGCGGTCACGGAACCCGACTACTTTCAGTGTTGCCAGCTCCCGATAGCGCTCCATATAGCTCATGACGCCAAGGTTGTACAGCACGACCACGCTCAGCACGACCGCAAAAAGTGCCAGCACGATCACACTCATATACAGCATCTGGATAAAGCTGTCCAGCGACTCAACCAGCGACTGTTTCGTAGACTTACCGGCGATCCACTTACTGTTGGCAATGTCTCCGCTTTCTGTCTGAGTATACATACTGGTAATATGATAAGGAACGTTCAGTTTATCCGCACATTCTTTGGTCATCGCAATATTTTTTGTCATGACAGAACGGATATATCCTTTTGTGGTCACCGTATATTGATTGTCGCTTCCATAAGGTGAAAAAGTCATCTTTTTGTTCAATGGCGCTTTTTCTTCCAGACGGCTGCACACATAAGCTCCGTCATCAGAAAGCTCGATGATCTCCCCGTCTTCATCGACAAATCGATAATTTCCGTGTTTTGTATTGTATACTTCAAAGCTGACCGTCTCGCCGTCCAGCTGCACACTGGCTGCTGCCACCCAGTCGCCGTCATACTCTTCTGCCAATTTCTCGGCCTCTTCGTTTGGCGTCGTGTCTGCAAAATTGATCTTGGTCTTATAATTGCTCACCTTGTCGTAATAAGTATCCATAAAAGCATCCATGGTGTCTTTCATGCCGACTCCGCCCACCAGCAGGATCATACAGCCGACGATCCCGAACAGGGTCATGAAGGAACGGGCTTTATGCCGGAAAATATCCCGGAGATTCCATCTCGTTCCAAAGGAAAGTTTCTCCCACAGTCTGCCTCTTTCTAAGACAGTCGGTTTCATCTTGCTCGGAATATACGGCCGCAGCACATCTGCGGCATTTCCTTTCAGCATCCGCTTCACTGACAGATAACTGATCAGTGTCAGGAACAAGATCAGTCCCACCAGTACAGCCCGGCCATACCACGGCATGTATAATTTCCATTCCGGAATATCAAAATATTGACCCAACGGGCTTTCTGTATTTAACAGATATGCAGCAACCCCTATGCCAAGGCCGATACCCAAGACCGTACCAAGGACACCGATCACCAATCCGAACGAGGTATAGTGCCACAGGATCCGTTTATCCCGGAAGCCCAGTGCCTTCAACGTACCGATCTGTGTCTTTTCATTGATCGTGATCCGATGCATGGTGGTCACCATGGTCAAAATGGCTATCAACAGGAACAACACCGGCAGAATGGCTGCCATGGTCTGTCCTTCTTCCACTTCGCTTTGCATAGAAGCCCGGGAAACCATTTCGTCCTGCCCCAGCAGATACGTCGTCTTTCCCAGCGCTTTATTGACTGCTTTTTCCATTTCCTTTTTGGAAAGGTCTGACCGGATATTGATCTGAGGATAAAATGTCATTCCCAACTTCTTCTCCAACTCGCCCGGAGAAATGTAAAAATAACCGTGACTTTTGTAATCCGGCATGATCTGGTTGCTGTCTGCCAGACAGACCGTAAATTCCGGTGACTTGATCAGTCCCACCACTTCTTCTGTCATTTCGGTTCCCTGATAAACGACGGTCACTTTGTCTCCCAGGGAAATCTTATTTTCTTTGGCGTAGCTGTCGGAAAGCCAGATCCCGGCTGCATCCGTCGTATATTCCACGCCTTTTTTCTGGCCGGTCACCAGGAAGTCTGAAATCCCCGGATGCTCCGCCACATAAAGAGACAGCGTCTTCTTTTCTCCCTTTACGGAAGTGTTGATGTTCAGGCAGCGTTCTGCCTGATCCACACCTTCGATCTTCCGGACCGCTTCCGCGTCATCCTCCGAAAACCCGGTTTCCAGGATTGCGTGATAATCTGCATAGTTGGTATCTTCAAAAAATTGAGTCCCATCCTTTTCCAGACTGTACCACTCTATGCTGAAGCCTGCAAAAACGCCGACTCCCAAAGCGATCATAATGATCATCGATAAAAATTGTGCTTTATACTTTCCTATTGTTCTGATCAGTTTTCGAAACAGCATTTTACCAATCCACCTCTTCAGCACTCATCGGATTCGGCTGTTCCTCATAGGACTTGATCTTTCCGCTTTTTACCCGGATCACCACATCCGCCATCTTTGCAATATTTTGATTATGGGTAACGACAACGATCGTTTTTCCGTAATTTTTCGCCATGGAAAGCAAAAGCTTCAAAACGGTCACACCGGTTTCGGAATCCAGCGCACCGGTCGGTTCATCGCAGAGCAAAATCTTCGGGTTTTTCGCCAATGCACGGGCAATGGATACCCTCTGTTGTTCTCCGCCGGAAAGCTCTGCCGGAAAATTTTTCAAATGATCCTTCAAGCCCACATCTTCCAGCATCTGTTTTGCCGGCAGCGGACTGTCCGTGATCTCTTCCACCAGCGCAATGTTTTCATAAACCGTAAGGGTCGGGATCAGATTATAGAATTGGAACACAAATCCTACCGTTTTCGCCCGGTAATCTGCCAGCTCATTGTTGGAAAGATACGAAATGTCTTTTCCGCAAACGGTAATCTTGCCCTCAGTGGGACTGTCCAGCCCTCCTAAAAGATTCAAAAGCGTACTTTTTCCCGCTCCGCTGGGACCCAGAATCACCACAAATTTTCCTTCCTCCAGCGTCATATTGATCCCATCTAAAGCGCGGAGCTCATGGTCTCCGCTTTTGTATACCCGGGATACATTTTCAAACTCTACAATCTTCATTTTTTCTCTCCCTGCTTACTTTTTCAAAAAGGATAACAGTCCTTTTTTCGTATAAGCTTCTTTGTGTATTCCCGTCATCTCATAACCGGTATCTGCGATCACTCCCGCCAATGCAGTTTCATCCAGATCTTCATCTGTCAGGACCACTGTCTGTTTTTTCACATGAGAAGAAGCCACCTTCTTTACCGGAAATGCTTTTCTCACTGCATCGTTGATATGTGCCTCGCACATCCCGCAAGCCATACCTTCCACATCTAACGTAATCTTCTGCACCATTCTTCCCTTCTTTCCCCATTCTTTTCCAAAGCTTAAAAGTTCTCTAAGCTCATCTTTGCCTTGGCGCCAGTTGGTTAGATTAAACTAACTACTATCTTAAATTTCTTTTTCTTATTTGTCAATTCCTTCCGCCTCTCCTTATTGTATATTTTTTATCAATTGTGTGTACAAAAACAAATTTTTCTTTGCTCGGGTAGATGTTTCTACTCATATATAGTATAATTAGGGAAGTTTAAAAACACAGGAAGGATTTTTATACTTATGATTGCGTTATTTTTATCACCGATATACATTTTACTTTGTCTGTACATTCTGAGATGGGGAATCCGTTGGATGTCCTCCTGTCACCATTTTTTCCAGCGCCTGTGCACTCGGGTTCTGATCATCATTCTATACAGCATCATCGCACTCAGCATCCTGATCGGATTTTTGCTTCCCAACTGTGCAGTCCAACGCGTTTTTAAAACCATTGGCAACTATTGGCTGGGTACCCTGCTATATATCATACAAGTGACGGTTATCGCCGACCTGATCCGAATGATTTTAAAGCGAATCAATTTTCCACACAAAGAGAAGCTCTTTTCCAAACGTGGTTTTGTCGTATCCGGCGCCCTGTGCATCGGACTTATCGCTGCCCTCAGTCTGGACGGGATCTACGGAGCTTCCGTGATCCGAACAACAGATTACCAGGTGGCCATACACAAAACTGCCGGTGATCTGAAGGAATTGAAGATCGCTCTGGTTTCTGACCTGCACATGGGATACAACATCGGCACGAAACACATCGCTGATATGGTAGAAAAGATCAATGCCACCGATCCGGATCTGGTCGTCATCGCCGGAGATATCTTTGACAACGAATACGAGGCCTTAGACGATCCGGCCAAGCTGGCAGAGATCCTTTCTGGCATCAAAAGCCGTTACGGGGTTTATGCCTGCTATGGCAACCATGATATCGAAGAAAAGATCCTGGCCGGTTTTACCTTTTCTTCCAAGAAAAAGAAAACCAGCGATCCGCGCATGGATCAGCTGCTGGAAGATGCCAATATCAATCTTCTCCGAGATGAAGGTGTCCTGATCGATGATTCCTTTTATCTGTACGGCCGGCCGGATTATCGGATTCCGGGCAGAGGCATTTCCGAACGGAAAACCCCGGAAGAGCTGACAGCTTCCATGGATTCTGCCAAGCCGATCATCGTCATTGACCATGAGCCGAAAGAGCTGCAGGAGCTCTCCGATGCCGGAGTGGATCTGGATCTCTCCGGCCACACCCACGACGGTCAGATGTTCCCGGGAAACCTTACCATCAAACTGATGTGGGAAAATGCCTGCGGTTATCTGAAAAAAGGAAACATGCACAGCATCGTTACCT
Source organism: uncultured Mediterraneibacter sp. (assembly GCA_934418295.1). Lineage (GTDB taxonomy): Bacteria > Bacillota > Clostridia > Lachnospirales > Lachnospiraceae > Mediterraneibacter_A. The sequence goes on along the minus strand of CAKRWZ010000029.1, from coordinate 4,887 downwards.
CCGGTGTCGGTGTCTTCGGTCCCAAAATGCGAGTTGGTACGAAAAATGAGGTCTGCAACATCACCGTTACTTTTGATAAATAAACGATACTTTTTTACCAAAGAGGAAAATTCTTATGCCTGCCAGACGAGAAATGAAATCCAATGCACTACAGACCGTCCGTTCTCACTACGGAATTCTCTTTATGGTCTGTCTTTTTACCGCTTTCTTCGGAACAGACTTTGCCAATTCCTTAAAATTTATCACCCGCTACACCGGGGATTTTACTTATAACCCCCTCAGCGCCAGTATCGAAACAGCCCAGAGCAGCATGGATAACGCCGTCGATCTTGCCCTTTCCGGGGACATCGAGGGCGGCAAAAAAAAATCCGCCGAGCTGACGGATCAACAGATCAAACGCGCAAAAGAACGTGCCCTTCGGAAGCAGCCTATCCTGGCGCGCAGCCACGGAGTCTTCGCCACTCTCATCAACGGAGTCTCTTCCGGTTCCCTTATGGTCAGCCTGATCGCCGGTGCACGGAGTCTGGGCGTTTCCACAAAAGCAATTCAGATCATTTTTGTATCCGGAGCTTTACTTCTGCATTGCGCCATGTGGTTTTTTCTGGTTAACATGTTTTCAGCCGTCACCCGCCGAATCTTCCTGGAAGCCCGCATCTATCCGTGCATTCCTTTTCGACGCTTTCTGTTTTTCCTCCGGGTCCGCAAGTGGCTGAATGTCTGTTTCGTACTGTTTATGCGTACACTGTTTCAACTTTTATGGTCCCTTACCATTATCGGCGGTATCATTAAGTATTATTCCTATTTTATGGTGCCGTATCTGATTGCCGAAAACCCAAGTCTCAGCTGGCGGGAAGCCATCTCACTGTCCCGGCAGATGATGGACGGCCATAAATGGGAATGCTTCGTTGCAGACCTGTCTTTTTTGCATTGGCTACTGCTTGGCATCTGCAGTCTGGGCTTTTCACAGGTCGCTTTTTCCAATCTGTATAAAACTGCGTTCTTTTCAGAATATTATGCAAATTTAAGAGACCTTTATCTGCAGCAGGATCCGGATGCCTCTGCCTTTCTGAATGACCGCTATCTCTTTGAGGCGGCTGCGCCTGATGTTCTGGCCTCCGCCTATGAAGACACTATTGCCCTGGCAAAACTACCGGACTGCACCGTCCGCTATCACGGATTCCGCGGTTTTTTAGAACGATTTTTCGGGATCACGCTCTACAATCAGCAGGAGGAAGCCCTTTATGAAGAAACCATGGAGCGGAAGCTTGACATCTACACCGGCATGTACGCTGTCAGCGGCCTTTCTTATCCCGGAAGACTCTTCACGATCCCGGAAAACCGGCGCAACCGAAAACTGGCACATATCCATTTTATGCGCCATTATTCTCCGTCTTCCTTGATTTTGATGTTTTTCATCTTTTCCTTTATCGGGTGGATCTGGGAAGTCATTCTGCATCTGATTATGGATGCCCGTTTTGTAAACCGAGGAGTGATGCACGGCCCCTGGCTTCCGATCTACGGCTTTGGCTGTCTTTTGATGCTTTTGGTCTTAAAGCGTTTCCGCAAACACCCGGGACTGGAATTTTTTTCCATGATTCTCCTTTCCGGATTCGTGGAATATTTTACAGCTTTCTTTCTGGAGCTTACCCACGACGGAAAACGCTGGTGGGATTATGACGGATACTTTTTAAATCTGGACGGACGAATCTGCGCGGAGGGACTTTTGGTCTTCGGACTGGGTGGCATGACGGTTGTTTACCTGGTCGCACCTTTATTGGACAATGCTTTACGGCGAATTCCAAAGCGGCTGAAGCTCATCTTATGTACGGTACTTTTGACCGTTTTTCTCACCGACCAGATCTATTCCCACTGGTATCCGAATGAAGGACAGGGCATTACCGAGTATGATCAGGAGGTTCGGACAACGCCTGCCCCGACAAATTCCGGCACAGCTTAACAAAATGTTCCATCACAGGGGTCAAAAATTTCTGCCGATGCCAAATGATATAGTTGCCCCATCGAAAGCTTTCATCTTCAATCTTTTTTGCAGCCACTTTCCCCTCCTTTAAGTCTTCGCTGACCAGGAGGGAGGGTAAGATGCTGATTCCCAGCCCCTGGGCAACCGCATTTAACAGGGCTCTCGTACTGGTGCTTTCCCAGACGGGCTTTAGTTCCAACCCTTGCATGGCGAACGCATGATCCAAAAATCCCCGGCCGGCACTTCCTTTTTCTCTGAGAAGCATCGGATATTCTGCCACATCCTTCAAATATATACGGCTTTGTTCCAGCAACACATGTCCCGGCGGGACGATCAGCTCCAGATTTCCTTCTGCCAGACTCTCACATCGTATCTCTTCATACGATGCCTTTCCCTCAATCACTGCCAGATCGATCTGATTCTTTAAAATTCCCTGCTGAATATTGGCCGCATTGGAAACAATGGCTTTTACCTGCAGCTGCGGATAAAGCTTCTGTATTTCCTTTACCGCCTCCGGCAACAGGCTGTTTCCCGGAGTCACGCTGGCTCCCACCCGCAAGATTCCCAGTTTATCCCAATTTTTCACACCTTTTTCCAACTCATCGAATGCTTCCACAATATGCAGAGAACCGGCATAAAACCGCTCTCCGCTTTTCGTCCGGTATAACTTGTGGTTCATGCGTTCAAACAGCTGGATCCCATAGTGATTTTCCAATTCCTGTATCGCTCTGGAAACCGCCGGCTGTGTCATGTGCAGCTTTTTTGCCGCCTTCGTGATGTTCATTTCCCGATAAACCTCCAGAAAAATGCGCATATGTCGGATTGTCATGTTTTTTCCTCCTGCTTTTTCTTTATCGACCTGATACCTTTCCCATTGTTTTCATCCCGTTTTATTATATCATTTTAGTTATGAAATAAATAAAATAATAACATTTTACTTATTTTCCTGCAAGTTGTATGCTAAAAGAAAGGAGAGCGTATAAAAATGCAGGAAGCTAATAACTCTGTTGAAAAGCCAAAAAAAGCAAAAATAAAAAGAAACCGGCAAACCTTGTGGAAATTGTTTACCAGTACCCTTTATATCAGTACATTTACCTTTGGAGGCGGTTTTGTGATCGTCACCTTTATGAAGCGGAAATTTGTGGATGAATTTCACTGGATCGATGAAGAAGAAATGTTGGATCTGACCGCCCTGGCACAATCTTCTCCCGGTGCGATCGCAGTCAATGCATCAATCTTAGTCGGCTGGCACGTCGCCGGTCTGCCCGGCATGCTGATTGCCGTCCTTGGTACGATCCTTCCGCCTATGCTGATTTTGACGGTCATTTCCTTTTTTTATAAAGCGTTTATTTCAAACCGGTATGTTTCCCTGCTCCTTAAGGGTATGCAGGCCGGCGTCGCTGCCGTGATACTGGATGTCGTGCTGAGCCTGGAAGCCAATATCAGAAAAACCCGACGGCCTTTTCTGTATCTCATTCTGGCCGCCGCTTTTATCGCTACTTTCTTTTTCCAGATCAATGTCATTTTCATTATTTTGACTGCCATCTGCATCGGCACCTGTCTGGCAATCATCCAAAAAAAGAAGGGAGGCAGCCCCTTATGATCTACCTGCAGCTGTTCCTCAGTTTCTTACAGGTCGGAATGTTCAGCATCGGCGGCGGTTATGCAGCCATGCCCCTGATCCAGAGCGAGGTCGTACAGCGTTACGGCTGGCTGTCCATGAATGAATTTACAGACCTGATCACCATTGCAGAGATGACGCCCGGACCGATTACTGTCAATTCCGCTACCTTCGTCGGTGTCAGGATCGCCGGTATCCCCGGAGCGATCGTTGCGACTTTGGGATGCATCTTTCCATCCCTCATCATCGTTTCGATCCTGTCTTTCCTTTATTACCGCTATCGAAACCTCTCTGTCCTGCAGAATATCCTCTCGATCCTGCGCCCAGTCATCGTAGCGCTGATCGCCTCCGCCGGTCTCTCCATTTTCAAGAATATGACATTTCGGGGAAAAGCAGTCACCGCCGCGAATCTGGATCTTGTTTCCATCACGCTTTTCGCCGCCGCTTTTGTCGCCATACGAAAAGGAAAGCAGAATCCCATTCTGGTCATGTGCCTCTGCGGAGTTGCCCGGATCGGCGCCAGCGTATTTTTACACTTATAAACCAGACTTTTTCTTTCATTCACTCATATACAAGAGCTCCCTGCGAAACCAGGATTCCCTTTGGTTTTCGCAGGGAGTTCTGCATACTTTCCTTTTCCCGGCATTTTTCTTTCCGGATATTTTTCTTTACCAAATATCGGATATAAAGCACATCAGTGCTGCCCAAGTGTAAACGGAATAAAAAATTCCGTTTCCGTCTACGCCTGCTTTTAAGATTTCCATTGCCTCCGCCTTGGTAAGCAGGATAAATCCGTCAAAGCACTCACAGCCTTCGGCCCCCTCCTGAGAGATCGTCGGCATCTTATCCCGCTCCAGCACGATCTGGACCAATGCATTGCTTTCATCTGTCATTCCCGGCGTACTGAACAGCAGGGGACTGACCAGGGTCATACGATCCCTCTCTTCCAGGCGGATCCCCGTTTCTTCCTGCAATTCTCGCTTTGCAGCACAGAAGATCGGATTTTCCTTTTTCTTTTCTTCCGGATCGATCAAACCTGCCGGCACACTCAGCAAAAACCGACCTGTCGGGTAGCGGAATTCCTGATTCAGGCAAAGACGCGGCGGCTGACCTTTTATCCGGAGGATCACAATACAGCTGACCGCATCCGGAAGCATTTGTGTGAATTCTTCATCGCTTTTTACCACGGCCAGATCGTCGATCTTTCGCCTGGAAGCGTCCAGATAATGCTTTCCCGGTCCAAATTCCAGATCAAACAGGCTCACATATTTTCCGTCATATAATACAC
>CAKRWZ010000028.1 GCA_934418295.1 uncultured Mediterraneibacter sp. | reverse complement strand
TCGGTTACAAAACAGGACTTTCATTTACAAACTGGGAGTCTTGGGTTACAAATGGGATTCTCGGGTTACTATTTACCGAGAGACAAGAATAAAAAAATGCAAAAGAAATATAAAAGTTTCTAAAAAATTGAAAAAACATATGAAGAAACATAAAAGATCGGCCATTCGGATTTCTCCGTTTGGCCGATCCTTCTATGGCGCTGAGCCAAAGTATGAGGGATACTATTTTTCTTCTTTTATGGAGTTCATTTTCATAGCACGAACCTTCAGCGGAAGACCGAAGAGGTTGATGAATCCGTCTGCATCGTGGTGATCGTAAAGATCTCCTGTGGTAAAGCTTGCAAGAGATTCGTTGTACAGAGAGTATGGAGAAGTCTCGCCGGCTTTGATGATGTTGCCTTTGTACAGTTTGAATTTCACTTCACCTGTCACATACTGCTGTGTAACGTCTACAAATGCCTGGATCGCTTCACGCAGTGGGGTAAACCATTTTCCTTCGTATACGATCTGCGCAAATTTGTTTCCAAGGTTCTTTTTCATTTCATAGGTATCGCGGTCCAGGATCAGCTCTTCCAGCTGCTGATGTGCTGCCATCAGGATCGTTCCTCCCGGTGTCTCGTATACACCACGGGATTTCATGCCGACTACACGGTTTTCTACGATGTCTACGATACCGATGCCGTGTTTTCCGCCCAGCTTGTTCAGCTCTGTGATGATCTCGGAAACCTTCATTTCTTTTCCGTTCAGAGACTTCGGAACGCCGGCTTCAAAAGTCATGGTCACATATTCACCTTCATCCGGGGCTTTTTCAGGAGATACGCCAAGTACCAGAAGATCGTCGTAATTTGGTTCGTTTGCAGGATCTTCAAGCTCCAGACCCTCATGGCTGATGTGCCACAGGTTACGGTCACGGCTGTAGCTGTGTTTTGTATCAAACGGAAGATCAATGCCGTGCTGGTGGCAATATTCGATCTCATCTTCCCTGGACTGCATGGTCCATACGTCTGTCATCCGCCATGGAGCGATGATCTTCAGGTCCGGGGCAAGAGCCTTGATGCCAAGCTCGAAACGGATCTGATCGTTTCCTTTTCCGGTAGCGCCGTGACAGATCGCAGAAGCATTTTCCTTCCGTGCAATTTCTACCAGACGTTTTGCAATAGCAGGACGAGCCATAGAAGTACCCAGCAGATACTGGTTTTCATAAACAGCGCCTGCCTTTACACAAGGCATGATATAGTCGTCGCAGAATTCATCAATAATGTTTTCAATATATAATTTGGAAGCGCCGGACAGCTTTGCGCGTTCTTCCAGTCCGTCCAGTTCTTCGCCCTGTCCGCAGTCAATACAGCAGCAGATTACTTCATAACCAAAGTTTTCTTTCAGCCACGGAATGATAGCTGTCGTATCCAGTCCGCCGGAATATGCCAGTACTACTTTTTCTTTGCTCATTTTATCTTCCTCCTGATGCTTGGTAAAAATTAAAAGATGTTGTGATGTTTTTCACGAGTCCTACTATACAACACATCTTATATTTATGCAAGAGAAAATGGAAAATAAATTAAAAAACTGTATAAAATGAACAAATAATGAATAAAAATGCATTTGCGGAATGAGAATATGCATATTTATGTAACAAAAGTGTACAGCGAAAAAATGGGGACAAAAAGATTTCAACAGAAAGGCTTTATGGTATAATAGAAACTTCAATATGCTTATCAGAAATAAAAAATGAAAAGCGCCGTAAAAATGTGGTGCTTGAAATATTATGCCTGTAAAAGGGCATAAAAAAGAGCGGGTGATGGGAATCGAACCCACGTATCCAGCTTGGAAGGCTGGTGTTCTACCATTGAACTACACCCGCGAACAAGATGTATCATACCATCATCGGAGACAAAAAGCAAGAACTTTTTGAAAAAATATAGAAAAAGAGTGACAGACAGAGGGGCTTTCCGTTGACAATAACAGGGCTGTAAGATATAATTTTGACCAAACGGACGAAAAAATCAACTGTTCATCTCGGAAGGAGTCTTTTGGGCTCTTCCGATGATTGTTCTATAAGAAATCAAAGGAGAATACAGGCAATGAATACAGAAAACATTTACCGCAACAGGACACTGGACCAGATCGGTGAAGGAGATGTGGGAGCTGAGCTCAGAGTTGCCGGATGGGTGGAGAATATCCGCGACCACGGCGGCGTTTCCTTTATTGATTTGAGAGATATGTATGGTGTGCTGCAGATCGTTATGCGTGACACGAAGCTTTTGGAAGGCATCAGCAAGGAAGACTGCATCAGCGTAGAAGGTGTGATCGACCATCGTGACGAAGAAACTTACAATGACAAGATCCCTACCGGAACCATTGAGCTGGATGCAAAAAAAGTAAAGGTATTGGGCAAGGTGTATCGTCAGCTTCCTTTTGAGATCATGACTTCAAAAGAGACGAGAGAAGATGTACGTCTGAAATACCGTTATCTGGATCTGCGGAACAAAAAAGTAAAAGACAACATGATCTTCCGTTCCCAGGTTATTTCCTATTTAAGAGAAAAGATGACAGAGATGGGATTTCTGGAGATCCAGACACCGATCCTGTGTGCATCTTCACCGGAGGGCGCCAGAGACTACATCGTGCCGTCCAGAAAGTTCAAGGGTAAATTTTATGCACTTCCCCAGGCGCCGCAGCAGTATAAGCAGCTTTTGATGGTGTCCGGTTTTGACAAATATTTCCAGGTGGCACCTTGCTTCCGTGATGAGGATGCCAGAGCAGACCGTTCTCCGGGAGAGTTCTACCAGCTGGACTTTGAGATGAGCTTTGCCACACAGGAAGATGTATTCCGTGTGGGAGAAGAAGTTTTGAGTGCTGTATTTGAAAAATTTGCACCGGAGGGCAGCGTGGTGACACAGGCGCCTTATCCGATCATCAGCTACCGTCAGGCAATGCTGGAATTCGGAACAGACAAACCGGATCTGCGCAATCCGCTGCGTATTGTAGACGTGACGGACTTTTTCCAGAGATGCACCTTCAAGCCGTTCCACAAAAAGACGGTCCGTGCCATCAAAGTACATGCAAATATGTCCAAAGGGTTCCACGAGAAGCTTTTGAAGTTTGCACAGTCCATCGGAATGGGCGGCCTGGGATATCTGGAAGTAAAAGAAGATAAGACGTATAAAGGACCGATCGATAAATTCATTCCGGACGAGATGAAAGGGGAGATCGCAGAACTGGCTTCTCTGGAGCCGGGCGATACCATTTTCTTTATCGCAGATAAGGAAGAGAAGGCTGCACTGTATGCCGGTCAGATCCGCGCAGAGCTGGGCAACCGCCTGGATCTTTGCGAAAAGAATGCATACCGTTTCTGCTACATCAATGACTTCCCGATGTATGAATACGATCCGGAAGAAAAGAAAATGATTTTTACCCACAATCCGTTCTCCATGCCGCAGGGCGGACTGGAGGCACTGAATACTAAGAATCCGGAAGAAATCCTGGCATATCAGTATGATATCGTCTGCAACGGAGTCGAGCTGTCTTCCGGAGCAGTCCGTAATCACGATATGGAGATCATGGTAAAGGCCTTTGAGATCGCAGGTTACACAGAAGAAGATCTGAAGACAAAATTCGGAGCACTGTACAATGCGTTCCAGTTCGGAGCACCGCCGCATGCAGGAATGGCACCGGGAATCGACCGTATGATCATGCTGCTGCGAAACGAAGAGAATATCCGGGAGATCATTCCGTTCCCGATGAACGGAAATGCACAGGATCTGATGTGCGGAGCACCGGGGGAAGTAACGGAAATGCAGCTGAGAGAGACTCATATCAAAGTAAGAGATTAGATAATTGTAAAAAGGAATATTATTAAGAGACGAGAAGATTGAAAGATTTAAGAGAAATTTTAAAACAGAAAAAACGAGTTGTAATTAAGGTAGGAACGACGACTGTTACCTATCCGAATACCGGATATATCAATCTGGAGAAGCTGGAGCGTTTTGTCCGGGTTTTGATCAATATGCGAAACAAAGGCATGGAAGTGATTGTTGTATCCTCCGGAGCGGTCGGTGTGGGAAGACAGGCCATCGGGATGAAGCGGAAGCCGGAAACGGATGCAGAGAAGCAGGCATGCGCTGCGGTTGGTCAGGGCAGATTGATGATGATTTATGAAAAGCTTTTTAATGAATACAGTCAGCTGACTGCACAAGTGCTTTTGACGAGAGAATCTGTTTATAATGAACAGTGCCGGAAAATGGTACACAGGACATTTGAACAGCTTCTCAGGATGAAAGTGGTGCCTATTGTAAATGAAAACGATGTAATTTCTATGGACGAGCTGGCCTATGGCGTAATCGGAGACAACGATACACTGGCAGCTTATGTTACGGAGTTAGTAGGAGCAGATCTTCTGATTATGATGTCGGACATCGACGGGTTGTATACGGATGATCCAAATAAAAACCAAAGTGCCAGGTTTATCCATACAGTGGCAAAGATTGATGAAAATCTGGAACACATGGCAAAGGGATCCTCTACAGATCTGGGCACCGGCGGCATGGAGACGAAAATCAATGCAGCAAAGATTGCAACGTCGGCAGGGGCAGATATGGTCATTGCAAACGGAAAAAGCATTTATACCATCAACGATATTGTAAACGGGAAAAAAGTAGGTACGCTGTTTCTGGCGAAGGAACATGCCAACGGGGTAGAAAACGAAATTTCTTCCGAACGTCCACAGTACCGGAGAGCCGCAAAAAGGGCAAAGAAGTCTGGAACCTGCAAGAAGCAGCAGTAAATGAAATTATGGAAGACAGGAGGGGTGAAAGATGGAAGCAGGCGATATGAAACTGATCGGAGCAAGAGCGAAAGAAGCGGCATCTGTGATGGCACATCTTCCGCAGAATGCCAAAAATGAAGGCTTACGGACAGCTGCAGCACAGCTGCGTGAAAAAGCGGATTTTATCTTACAGGAGAATGCCGTCGATGTAAAGGAAGCCCAAAAGAGAGGAATGAAGGCTTCTCTGGTAGACCGTCTCCGGCTGACGGAGGCAAGAATCGACGCCATGGCAATGGGACTGGAGCAGATCGCGATGCTGGAGGATCCGATCGGAGAAGTCCTTTCTATGAAGACGCGTCCCAATGGATTACAGATTGGTGAAAAAAGAGTGCCGTTGGGAGTAGTGGGGATCATTTATGAGTCTCGCCCCAATGTGACGGCAGACGCCTTTGGGCTCTGCTTTAAGACGGGAAATGCGACGATCCTGCGGGGAGGAAGCGATGCGATCCACTCCAATAAAGCAATCACGAAAGTGATCAAAAACGCCCTTTGTACCAAAAAGCTGCCTCAAGACGCGCTGCTCTTGGTAGAAAATACAGACCGTGCCATGGTGACGGAGATGATGCGTCTGCGGGAATACATCGATGTGCTGATCCCCCGCGGCGGCGCCGGACTGATCGCAAATGTCGTGGAAAACAGCAGTGTTCCGGTGATCGAGACCGGGACAGGTAACTGCCATGTATATGTGGACGAGTTTGCAGATCTGGACATGGCGGCAAATATCATCGAAAATGCAAAGACCCAGCGGATGGGTGTATGCAACGCCTGCGAATCTCTGGTCGTCCACAGTGCGGTGGCAGAAAAGGCGGTACCGTTGATCCTTGCCCGCCTGAAAGAGCATGGGGTGGAGGTAAGAGGCGATGAAAGAGCCTGTGCTTTGGCATCGGAGATCCTGCCGGCCACAGAGGAAGATTGGGGAACGGAATACCTGGATGCGATCATTTCTTTGAAGATCGTGGATACCATCGAAGAGGCGATCCGACATATCAATCATTATAATACCGGACACTCCGAAGCAATCATTACGAAAGATTATGCACATGCATTGAAGTTTCAGGAGGAGATCGATGCGGCGGCAGTCTATGTCAATGCATCCACCCGGTTTACCGACGGATTTGAATTTGGTTTCGGGGCAGAGATCGGGATCAGTACCCAGAAACTGCATGCAAGAGGGCCTATGGGGCTGAAGGCATTGACGACTACGAAGTATATTATCTTTGGAAACGGACAGATCCGTAAATAAAATTGTATAAGTTTCACTTAAAACGCGGCAGGTAAGGAGTAATACCTGTCGCGTTTGCTGAAAAGGAAATAAAACTTGCATAATATACATATTTAATGTATAATTATACAAAAATACAAAGAGGGAGCAGATTTTCTGCTGCTTCTTTACTTTAGGAAAAGAATGGTATATCATAGGTACGCAAGTTTTTAAAGCAGATACAGAAAAACCGATACCCGGAGAAATAGGTACATAGAGGAAAAGCCGGCACAAAGCGGCAGAAGAAAGGAAGTTGTAAAATGATCAAAGCAGGAATAATCGGAGCGACCGGATACGCAGGCGGAGAGCTCGTGCGGATCTTGATGGGACATAAGGATGCAGAAATTGTGTGGTATGGTTCCAGAAGTTATATCGATAAAAAATACGCAGATGTATATCAGAATTTTTTCCGGATCGTAGACGCTTCCTGCCTGGACGATAATATGGAAGCTTTGGCAGATCAGGCGGACGTGATCTTTACGGCGACCCCTCAGGGATTCTGCGCATCTGTGATCAATGAAGGGATCCTTTCCAAAACAAAGATCGTAGATCTGAGTGCGGATTTCCGTATCAAAGATGTGGAGGTCTATGAAAAATGGTATGGTATCCACCATGAAAGCCCGCAGTTTTTGGATGAGGCGGTTTACGGACTTTGCGAAGTAAACAGAGAACAGATCAAACAGGCAAGACTGGTGGCCAACCCGGGGTGCTTTACCACCTGCTCCATTTTGGCGGCATATCCTCTGGCAAAGGAAGGTCTGATCGATATGTCCACTCTGATCATCGATGCAAAATCGGGTACTTCCGGGGCAGGAAGAGGAGCTAAAGTGACCAATTTGTTCTGCGAGGTCAATGAAAATATCAAGGCATACGGCGTGACGACACACAGACATACGCCGGAGATCGAAGAGCAGCTGGGATATGCGGCAGGGGAACCGGTGCTTTTGAACTTTACACCGCATCTTGTGCCGATGAATCGAGGCATTCTGGTGACAGAATATGCATCTTTGAAAAAGGGTGTAACCCAGGAAGCGGTGCGTGCTGCTTATGAAAAATATTATGCAGATGAAAAATTCATCCGTGTGCTGAACCCGGATGTCTGCCCGGAAACAAAATGGGTGGAAGGCAGCAATTACGTAGATATCAATTTTAAAATCGATGAGCGGACAGGGCGTATCGTGATCATGGGAGCCCTGGACAATCTGGTGAAAGGAGCAGCGGGACAGGCAGTGCAGAACATGAACCTGCTTTTTGGACTCGAGGAGAGTGAAGGGCTGGAAATGCTTCCGGTATTCCCGTAAAATACAGTGATGAAACTTAGGACGATGACAATCGAAGATTATGACGAAGTCTTTGCGCTGTGGACGAAGATCCGCGGATTTGGAATCCGCAGCATCGATGATTCCAAAGAAGGGATCGAAATGTTTTTGAAACGAAATCCATCCACCAGTGTTGTGGCAGAGGAAGACGGAAAAGTTGTCGGAAGTATTTTGTGTGGGCACGACGGACGCCGCGGATGTCTGTATCATGTGTGCGTGGACGAAGATCACCGACGGAAAGGCATCGGAAAAGCCATGGTGGTACGGGCGATGGAAGCGCTGCGGGCTGAGAAGATCAACAAAGTAACCTTGATCGCATTTACAGACAATGATCTGGGGAATGCCTTTTGGAACACCATCGGGTGGACAAAACGTGAAGAATATAACTACTATGATTTTGTATTAAATGCAGAAAATATCACGGCATTCAACAACATCTAGTATAAGAGAAAATATAGAAAAGAAAGAACCAAACAGGCGCGGGAGCAGGAAAAGTGCAGAAGGAGGAGCAGAATGGGATATCTGGAATATATAGAAGGCGGTGTAACAGCCGCGAAAGGATTTGAAGCAGCGGCAACGGCAGCAGGAATAAAATATCAGGGCAGAACGGATATGGCGATGGTTTACAGTGAGAAGCCTTGCAAAGCGGCCGGTACTTTTACGACCAATGTGGTAAAGGCTGCGCCGGTCAAATGGGATCAGAAAGTGGTAAAAGGTACAGCGCCGGTACACGCAGTGATCGTAAACTCCGGAATCGCCAATGCCTGCACCGGAGCAGAGGGGATGAGCTGTTGTCAGGCAACGGCCGATGCGGCGGCTGAGATCCTGGGGATCGACCCGGCGGGCGTGCTGATCGGTTCCACAGGCGTGATCGGCATGCAGATTCCGGTGGATAAGATCACGGCAGGGATCAGACAGCTGGCAGAGGCAAAGAAAGCAGATCTGGCTTCCGGTACGAAAGCGGCGGAAGCGATCATGACAACAGATACTTATAAAAAGGAAAAAGCAGTGGTATTTACCACAGAGGACGGAACAAAGGTGACCCTTGGCGGAATGGCAAAGGGATCCGGAATGATCCATCCGAATATGTGCACCATGCTTTCCTTTATCACGACGGATGCGGCAATTTCCAAAGAAGCCCTTCAGCAGGTACTCAGCGCAGATATTCAGGACACCTACAATATGATCTCTGTAGACGGTGACACGTCTACCAATGATACGGTACTGCTCCTGGCCAACGGAGAAGCCGGCAATCCGGAGATCCAGGCAGGGACAGAAGATTGCGTGAGATTTGCGGCAGCGCTGCGGGAAGTGACAGAGTATCTTTCCAAGAAGCTGGCCGGTGACGGAGAAGGTGCCACGGCACTTTTTGAAGTGACCATCAAAGGCGCACAGACGAAGGAGCAGGCGAGAACCCTGGCAAAATCGGTGGTTTGCTCTAATCTGACCAAAACAGCCATTGCAGGACATGACGCAAACTGGGGACGGATCCTTTGTGCCATGGGGTATTCCGGAGCGCAGTTTGATCCGGAAAAGGTGGATCTGTTCTTCTCCAGCGAGGCGGGAACGATCCAGATCATTGAAAATGGAGTTGCGGTGGATTACAGCGAGGAAGAGGCGACAAAGATCCTTTCCATGCCGGAAGTGACTGCAGTAGCCGATATCAAAGAAGGAACAGAAGAAGCCACGGCATGGGGCTGTGACCTGACCCATGAATATGTGACCATCAATGCGGATTATCGCAGCTGATTTTGACAGAATACCGACGGAAAGACAGAAAATAAAAGAGGAAAAAATTATGAATGAAAATATGCAGCAGTATCTGGAAAAAGCGCAGGTCCTGATCGAGGCCCTGCCTTATATCCAGCGGTTTAACCGCAAAGTCATCGTAGTAAAATACGGCGGAAGCGCTATGGTAGATGATGCTCTGAAAAAACAGGTGATCGAAGATGTAACCCTTTTGAAGCTGGTTGGATTTAAGCCGATTATCGTACACGGCGGCGGAAAAGAGATCAGCAAATGGGTAGGAAAAGTCGGAATGGAGCCGCAGTTTATCAACGGACTTCGTGTGACAGATGCAGATACTATGGAAATTGCAGAAATGGTGTTGGGCAAGGTCAATAAAAGCCTGGTACAGCTGGTGGAAGAGCTGGGCGTGCGTGCCATCGGCATCAGCGGAAAAGACGGCGGCATGCTGAAGGTGGACAAAAAATATTCCGAAGGAAAAGATATCGGATTCGTAGGAGACGTCAAAGAAGTGAATGCAGACATTATTTATGATCTGCTGGATAAAGATTTTCTCCCGATCATCTGTCCGGTGGGAATGGATGACGAATTCCATACATACAACATCAATGCAGACGATGCGGCCTGTGCCATCGCAAAGGCAATCAAGGCAGAGAAACTGGCATTTCTGACGGATATCGAAGGGGTTTACAAGGATCCTTCGGATCCAAAGACCTTGATCTCTGAGCTTCGCGTGGAAGAAGCAAAAGAACTGATGAAGTCCGGTTTCATCGGAGGCGGAATGCTTCCGAAGCTGAACAACTGTATCGATGCCATTGAAAGCGGTGTTTCACGGGTACATATCCTGGACGGACGTATCCCGCACTGTCTGCTTCTGGAGATCTTTACTAACAGAGGAATCGGAACTGCCATTTTGAATGGAGAAGAAAGCAGGTATTATCATGGTGAACAATAAGATTAAACAAGCGGAAGAAAATTTGCTTCCGGTATATAATCGGTTCCCGATCGTGCTGGATCACGGAGAAGGTGTGTATCTTTACGATACGGACGGAAAAGAATATTTGGACTTTGCGGCAGGATTTGCCGTGTGCGGTCTGGGATACGGCAATCAGGAGCTAAATCAGGTGTTGAAAGAACAAATCGACAGTCTGTATCATACATCGAATCTGTATTACCACGAAAATACAGGAGAAGCGGCGGCAGCGCTGAACCGGATCTCCGGTATGGACCGGATTTTCTTTACCAACAGCGGTGCGGAGGCCATTGAAGGGGCATTGAAAGCAGCCAGAAAATATGCGTACACGAAAAAAAGCGGGCGCTATGAGGTGGTGGCTATGGAACATTCTTTCCACGGAAGAACTTTTGGTGCAGTTTCAGTGACCGGAAAAGACGCGTACAGGGAGCCTTTTGAACCTTTGGTACCGGGCGTGCGTTTTGCAGAGTTTAATGATCTGGAAAGCGTGAAAGCAGCGGTCAACGAAAAAACTTGCGCCATTATCCTGGAACCTTTGCAGGGAGAGGGCGGTATCAATCTGGCGACGCAGGAATTTATGGAAGGGATCCGGAAAATCTGTGACGAACAAGACATCCTGATGATCTGCGACGAAGTACAGTGCGGCATGGGGCGGACAGGCAGCATGTTTGCATGGCAGGGATTTGGCGTGAAACCGGACATCATGGCGATGGCAAAAGCCATCGGAAACGGAATCCCGGTAGGAGCCTTTGCCATGACCCAGAAAGTGGCAGACTATTCTTTGAAGGCAGGAGATCATGGTTCCACTTATGCAGGAAATCCGCTGGCTTGTGCGGCAGTCCGTAAAGTGGTGGAGATTTTTGAACGGGAAGATATTGTAGGACACGTCAATGAAGTGGCACCTTATCTGGAACAGCGCCTGAATGAGATCGTAGAAGAGTTCGACTGCGTGACCCGCAGAAAAGGAAAAGGATTGATGCAGGGATTGGAACTTACTATCCCCTTGGCAGAGGTCAATCAGCGGGCCATTGAAGAAGGACTTCTGGTGATCCAGGCCGGCGGAAACGTGATCCGGTTTGTGCCCCCGCTGATCATTGAAAAAGAGCATGTAGATGAAATGATTGAAAAATTGAAAAAAATCTTAAACGCATAAAGTTTTGGGATGAAAAGACGGCTGTCTGGATATAATTTCTGTAGAATCTACAGGAGGAATATTTGGATGGCCGGTTTTTTGATTGCACTGCTTTCCGGTGCACTTATGAGTATACAGGGGGTATTTAACACACAGGTAACAAAGACGACAGGCATGTGGGTCAGCAATCTGTGGGTGCAGTTTTCTGCGGCGAGTCTTTGCCTGATCCTGTGGCTGGTTACAGGGCGAGACAGTCTGGGAATGGTGTGGAAGGTGGAGCCGAAATACATGCTTCTGGGCGGCGTCATCGGAGCAGGGATCACCTGGACAGTCATCAAAAGCATGGCATCTCTGGGGCCGGCTAAGGCGGCACTTTTGATCGTGATCGCACAGCTGACGGTGGCATATGTGATCGAATTGCTGGGCATTTTCGGCGTAGAAAAGGCCGCTCTGGAATGGCGGAAAATCGGGGGACTTGCGCTGGCATTGGTGGGAATCGCTTTGTTTCAGTGGGAATGACGGCATGTGCAATGGACGCACGTAATAAAGATGTAACAATCGTCAGAAACCGTAACAAAACTGTAAAAACGTATTGTCTTTTTCAGGGTTATTCGTTACAATAAATCTATCCGGCGTCAGGGGGATTTGCGGTCGGCAAGGCTGCAAAGGAGAAAAAGGATGCGCGGAATTTTAAGAAAAAATGTTTCACGGCTTCTGGGGAGCTTGCTTTTTGGAGCGATGGTTTTGTCGACAGGATGTCAGAAAGAAGCGGAAGAAAGCTTTCAGGAGTTGACTCCGGAGAAAACCGATGAAAGCAGTTCGTTTTTCTCATCGAAGGACTCGAAAGAGAAGAACGAAACCGAAAAAGAAAATGAAAATGAAAACGACGCAGCGAAAAGCAGCGACACGTCCGGGAGTCGGATCGTGGTTTATGTCTGCGGAGAAGTCAACAGCCCGGGAGTATACATGCTGGATGAAGGCAGCCGGGTCTGTGATGCCTTGCGGGTGGCAGGCGGAATGACGGAGCGTGCGGCAGAGGCTTATCTGAATCAGGCCCGCTCTTTAAGTGACGGAGAAAGAGTCTATGTGCCGTCCAAGGAAGAAGCAGAGCAGCTGGAGACTTGGGAAGAGGAGCAGAGGAGCACTTCCGGGAACGATGGAGCAGACGGCAAAGCGTCCGGCAGCGGGACATCCGGCAGCAGCGGGTCCGGCCGGGTCAGTATCAACCGGGCAGGAAAAGAAGAATTGCTTACGCTCCCGGGGATCGGAGAGACGAAAGCAGATGCGATCCTGGATTATCGCGAGAAGCACGGCAGGTTTTCTGCGGTGGAAGAACTGATGCAGGTAGAAGGGATCAAAGAAGGAACTTACAATAAATTAAAAGACAAGATCGAATTATAAGAGATAGAAATTATAAAAGATCAAAATAACAGAAGTTTAAACATAGAAGTTTGAAATAACAGAAGTTTGCAGTAAAGAGGGGAAAAGTATGGCAAAAAGGATTTTGGTGGTAGACGATGAAAAGCTGATCGTAAAGGGGATCAACTTCAGCTTGACGCAGGAAGGAATGAAGGTGGACTGTGCTTATGACGGAGAAGAGGCACTGAAACTGGCCAGAAACTGTGAGTATGATCTGGTGCTTCTGGACGTTATGCTTCCCAAGATGAACGGTTTTGAGGTATGCCAGCAGATCCGGGAATTTTCGGATATGCCGATTGTGATGCTGACGGCAAAGAGTGAAGACATGGATAAGATCCTTGGTCTGGAATATGGTGCAGACGATTATATCACGAAGCCGTTTAACATTTTGGAAGTGAAAGCCAGGATCAAAGCAATTATGCGAAGAACGGCAAAAAGACAGGAAGAAGCCGGCAGTACATATGTAGTGAAAGGTGCCATGAAGATCGACTGCGAGAGCAGGCGGGTATTCATCGGGGAGAAAGAGATCAACCTGACGGCAAAAGAATACGATGTACTGGAGCTTCTGGCGATGAATCCGAACAAGGTTTACAGCAGGGACAATCTTCTGGATCTGATCTGGGGATACGATTATCCGGGAGATGCCAGAACGGTAGATGTACATATCCGGCGTCTGAGAGAGAAGATCGAGATCAATCCGAGCGAGCCAAAATACGTACATACAAAATGGGGAGTGGGTTATTATTTCCAAGGTTAAGATTAAAAATAAATTTCTGAATAAATTTCTGAAAAGTCTTCGTTTCCGCATTGTGGTCTTAGTTTTTGCGGCCTGGATCATTCCGGCGCTGTTCCTGTTTTTCGGGATCCTCAAAAGCTATGAAGCTCGTGCGGTATCTCTTAGGACGGCGGAGATCCAGAACCATTGTACCATTCTGTGCAATCACCTGAATACATATGGATATCTGGAAAATCCGGATTCTGACGTCCTGAATTCCGAATTGACACAATTGATGAATATTTACAACGGCCGGATCATGATCGTGGATGACAATCTGCGGATCATAAAAGACACCTATCAGCTGGATGAAGGAAAAAGAATGACGGCAGAAGGCGTAATCCGGTGTTTCCGCGGGGAATCCACCAGCAATTATGATGAAGAAAACCGCTATATTGAGGTGACGGTACCTGTGATACAGCCGGAAGGCAAAAAGATAGAAGGTGCTGTCCTGGTCAGCGTGTCAACAGATTCCATTGAGGATATGGTGGACATGCTCCGGGTAAGAGGAGGCACCTTTTTGGGGACTTTTACCATTCTGGTGATCGTGTTTGCACTGTTGTGTGCAAGCTGGATCGTGCGGCCTTTTTCAAAACTGACTAAATCTGTTTCCGAGATCACAGAAGGGTACGGGGAGATCAAATTTCAGGAAAGCACTTACGCCGAGACCCGGGCCATGTCTGAGGCGCTGAACCGGATGCTGGAGCGTCTGAAAATGCTGGATGATTCCCGGGAAGAGTTTGTCTCCAACGTGTCCCATGAGCTGAAGACGCCGCTTGCTTCCATGAAAGTGCTGGCAGATTCGCTTTTGGCCCAGGAAGAAGTACCCAATGAGCTCTACAGAGAGTTTATGCAGGACATCACATTGGAGATCGAGCGGGAAAACGATATCATCACAGACCTGCTTTCCCTGGTCAAAATGGATCGGACGGCAGCAGATCTGAATATCCGGCAGGTCAGCATCAATGAATTGCTGGAATTGATCCTGAAGCGGCTCAAACCTATTGCGGCAGAGAAAAATGTGGAAGTGGTGCTGGAGAGCTTCCGGCCGGTAACGGCAGAGATTGATGAGGTAAAGCTGACCCTTGCCTTTACGAACCTGGTGGAAAATGCCGTGAAATATAATCATCCGGAAGGATGGGTTCACGTGTCTTTGAATGCGGACCATAAATATTTTTATGTAAAAGTGGCTGATTCCGGGATCGGAATTCCGGAAGAGGATCAGAAGCATATTTTTGAGCGGTTTTACCGGGTGGATAAGTCTCATTCCCGGGAAATCGGCGGCACCGGACTGGGGCTTGCCATTGTCCGAAATGCCGTGGTCCTGCACAGAGGATCCGTAAAAGTATACAGCAAAGAGGGAGAAGGTACGACCTTTACCGTAAGGATCCCTCTGAACTATGTCGTCTGATGAAGGAGGGAGATCCGATGTCAAAAAGAAAACAGTTTTGGTTTTTGTGCGGAGTGCTGGCAGTACTTTTGTTTTTGACGGCCTGTGAAAGTTCGGATGAAGTCAAAGACGGAGAGCCCTTCCTTTACTATCTGAACGGTGAGATGACGGGATTGGTAAAGAGCGCATATGAGATCGGCGAGGGTTCTGCGGAGGAAAAAGCAGAAAAAATGCTGACGGCTCTGCAGAAACAGCCGGACGATATCGAACGTTACAGTGTGTTTCCGGAAAATGTAACGGTGCAGAAGATTACTCTGGACGGACAAAACCTGCAGATCGACCTGAGCAGTGACTATGAAAAGGCAGAAGTGACGAAACAAGTGCTGTTTCAGTCGGCGGTGGTACAGTCTCTGGTGCAGATCGACGGGATCGACACCGTAGAGTTTTTGATAGATGGAGAACCGCTTCGAAATACAGACGGAACCTTGGTGGGGCGTCTAGGTGCCGATAACTTTGTGCAGAATGTTGGATCAGCGCTGCATTCCTATCAGACTGCGGAGCTTACGTTGTATTTTACAGATGAAGAAGGCAGCGAACTGGTAAAAGAAACACGGGAGATCCGTTACAACAGCAATGTATCCAAAGAAAAGCTGATCGTGGAACAAGTGATCAAAGGCGACAGCAGCTCCGGCATCAATCCGACGGTCAATCCCGCTACCCGTGTGCTGGGTGTGACGTCGGAAGAAGGAATCTGCTATGTGAATCTGGACGAAGCCTTTCTGGAAAACATCTATGGAGTGAAGCCGGAAGTGGTGGTGTATTCCCTGGTCAATTCCATCATTGACGGATCAGAGGCAGATCAGGTTCAAATTTCCGTGAACGGAGAAAGCCAGATCATGTATATGGATACAGTAGATCTGTCCAAGCCGCTGAGCAAAAAAGATTGACACCATAATGCTGCAAGTAAAATGAAGGAGGGAAGTTGCGAAAGCGAAAATTATGCATAGCGGCGCTTCTGTTTTTGTTGTATCCGCTTTGGATGCTATGGATGCAGGAGCCGTCGAAAGAAAAAGCGTTGTCTGCTCTGCTAAAAAAGGCAGACGGCGAACAAGTCTGGATTTCCGGGATCGTATCCCGGAGAGAAGCATCAGAAAAATATCACATCTGTTATCTGGAATCTATTCGGAGTGTTTCTTCAGGGAAACGAATCACCGATCATTGGAAATTTCTGATCTATATCCCACAAAATAAAAATATAGAAACCGTTCGGGTCGGAAACCGCATTGAAGTTGGCGGCAGGCTGGATCTGTTTGAAACGGCGGTCAATCCGGGTATGTTTGATCAACGGCAATATTATCACAGACGCGGAATCGCCGCCGGTGTGTGGGCAGAGTCTGTCCGGATCCGGGATGCATCCGTCCGACAGCCGGGAGAATTTCTTTGCCGGACCAGTATCCTCTGGAGCGAAAAGCTTTGCAGCATATTGGGAGAGAAGCAGGGCGGGATCCTGTCTGCCATGTTGTTCGGAGAAAAACATCATATTCCGGCAGAAACAAAAGAAATATACCGGCAGAGCGGGATCGGTCATATTTTGGCTATTTCGGCATTGCATATGACGTTTATCGGTATGGGGCTTTATCGTCTGCTGCGAACAACAGGGCTGCCTTTTCTGCCCGCCGGTTGTGCAGGCGGCTTGTTCCTTTCGGTGTATACCGGTATGATCGGCGAAGGGGCGTCCAGCCTGCGTGCCCTGGTCATGTATCTGATCCGGATGGGAGCAGAGATCACCGGAAGGACCTATGACCTGGCGATCAGTCTGTCCGCTGCGGCCATGGTCATTTTGTTTTCCCGGCCTTTTTGGATGGGAGAAGCCGGATTTTTGCTGTCCTTTTCAGCAGTTCTGGGTCTGCTCCTGCAAAAATGCCTGCCGGAAGATTTGTGGCAGGGGAGAAGCAAAAAGGAAAAAAAGAAAAAAGAAAAGAAAGAAAAAAATAACAAAAAAAGACAGAAGCGATTTGCGTCAAAAGCAGCCATCCGTGCAAGTCTGATCAGCAGTTTTTCAATCCAGGCGGTCATGTTTCCGCTGTTGCTGTATTTTTATTATGAGATCCCGCTTTACGCGATCTTTCTGAATCTGTTGGTCATTCCTTTGATGTCGTGGATCTTGGGAGCAGGGTTTGCCGGGTCGTTTTTGCTGCTTTTCGGAAACATCGGTCTGGTGTTTTTAAGCGTTCCGGGAGAATGGCTTCTGAAAAGCTGCGGATTTTTGCTGGAATGTTTTGAAAAACTGGCAAAAATTTCGTTGTCGCTTCCGGGAGCCAGATGGGGGGCTGGACAGCCAAAAATTTGGCAGATCCTGGGATATTACCTGCTGCTGGCGTTGGTCTTGTGGTGCTTGGCGGGGAAAAAAGCGCAAAAAGAGAAAAAAACGGTAAATGATAAAAAGACGAGAAGAAGAAAAGAAATAGTGTTTCTTTTATATGGTTTAGCGGTCTGGATCTGTACCAGCGGGCGGGGGATCGGTTCTAATCTGGAGGTCACTATGTTAGATGTGGGACAGGGCGACTGCTTTGTGCTCCGCTTGCCGGGAAATGTCACTTGTCTGATCGACGGGGGAAGCTCAGATGTAAATGCGGCAGGGAAATTCAGGCTGGAGCCTTTTTTGAAAGCAAGAGGGATTTCTTCATTGGATTACGTGTTTGTATCTCACGGAGATCAGGATCATTGTAATGCTGTAGAAGAGCTTTTTTCCAGACAAAGGACAGGAATAGAGATTCGTAATCTGGTGCTGCCTTGCCGGGAGGCCTGGGATGAAAAGCTGGAAAACCTGGCAGAAGAAGCCCGAAATGCAGAGATCAAAGTGGAAGAGATCCGATCCGGGCAAAGCCTGATCTGTCGGGAAGCGGTGTTGACCTGTCTGCTGCCGGATGCAGTCACAGCGGCAGAGCCGGGAAACGGGGCCTCGATGGTGTTAAAATTGGAGTATCATAATTTTCGGATGCTGTTTACCGGTGATCTGGAGAGAGAGCAAGAGGCAGAACTGATCAAAAAATTGGAGAAAACAGAACGAGAAAACAAAACAGAAAAGGATGGAGCAGACAGTCTGCCGATCACAGTTTTAAAAACAGCTCATCACGGTTCATCCGGAAGTACAGGGACAACTCTTTTGGAAAAGATAACGCCTGCTTACGCATGGATTTCTTCCGGAAAAGGAAATCCATACGGACATCCCCATCCGGATACGGTGGAACGGCTGCAGAAAGCGGGCTGTCAGATTTATAATACCCAGACGTCAGGTGCAGTGATTCTTTGGACAGACGGATACAAAATAAAGTTGACGAACACTTCCGGGTAGTATTATAATAACAAACATGTGAGTTTGCTTTAACAAAACAAAGCTTTAAAGCAGAAAAATCTTGCGGGAAGAGAGGAAAAAAGAGGAACAATGGTGAATTATTTAAGTTCTCTGGATCCGTCTGTTCTGCTGCGCGCATTGCCTGGAAATGTGGCACAGGGACTGATTTGGGGAATCATGGCGGTAGGAGTATATATTACGTTTCGGGTTCTTGATTTTGCGGATCTTACGGTAGATGGCTCCCTGGCAACAGGAGGAGCAGTTGCAGTTATGCTGATCAAAGGCGGGATGAACCCGGCGCTGGCGCTGGTATTTGCATTTTTAGCGGGAGCGCTGGCAGGCCTGGCAACCGGACTTTTGCATACACTTTTGGGCATACCGGGCATTCTTTCCAGTATTCTGACGCAAATTTCTTTGTATTCAATCAATCTGAGAATCCTGGGAAAAGCTAACCAAAGTATCGGATTGGGACAGAAAAATCTGGTGGCATCTCTCCGTTATGTAACGGCAAATGACAACGGTTTATTTTTCTTAAAATTGATTGCGATCTGTCTGGTGCTGGTCGCATTGGTCTATTATTTCTTTGGAACCGAGCTGGGCTCTGCGATCCGTGCGACCGGATGTAATGAGCGGATGGCGCGGGCACAGGGTATCAACACCAATGTGATGAAGGTAGCTGCCCTGATGATCTCCAACGGTTTGGTTGGCTTGTGCGGCGGTTTGTTTTCTCAGTATCAGGGTGCGGCAGACGTCAACCAGGGAAGAGGCGCTATCGTTATCGGTCTGGCAGCAGTCATCATCAGTGAAGTGGCTTTCGGAAAGCTTTGCGCAAAGAGAAAGCTTGCCTTTGCATGGACGCTGATCGCTGTATTTGCAGGTGCGATCTTCTACTACATTGCTTATCAGCTGGTACTCTGGCTGAAGATGCCTTCTGATTACATGAAGCTGTTCTCTGCCATCGTAGTGGCATGCTTTTTGTCAGTTCCATATCTGAAAGATAAATATTTACAGAAACGGAGGGCGGCAAAATAATGGAATACATGTTGGAAATTCAGGATATTCATAAAACATTCAATCTGGGAACCATCAACGAGAAAATTGCGTTAAACGGGGTAAATCTGAACTTAAAACCCGGCGATTTTGTGACGATCATCGGTGGAAACGGGGCCGGAAAATCCTCTATACTGAATGCCATTGCGGGCGTGTGGCCGGTGGATAAAGGAAGGATCATCGTCGGCGGAACGGATCTGACCAAATTTCCGGAGTATAAAAGAGCTTCCTATCTGGGAAGAGTGTTTCAGGATCCTATGGTCGGAACCGCCATTACGATGTCTATTGAAGAAAATATGGCAATCGCAGCCAGAAGAGGAAAAGTCCGTGGACTTGGCTGGGGAATCCGCAAAAAAGAAAAAGAAGCTTACAAAGAAATGGTAGCAGAGCTGAAATTGGGACTGGAAGAGCGTATGACGACGAAAGTAGGACTGCTTTCCGGAGGACAGAGACAGGCCGTTACCCTTTTGATGGCGGCGTTGCAGCATCCAAAGCTTCTGCTTTTGGATGAGCATACGGCAGCGCTGGACCCGAAAACAGCAGCGAAAGTATTGGAACTTTCGGACAAGATCATTGAAGAAAACCAGCTGACAGCTTTGATGGTTACGCATAACATGAAAGACGCCATCGCCCACGGAAACCGTCTGATCATGATGCATGAAGGCCGAGTAGTCTATGACGTAGAAGGGGAAGAAAAGAAAAAGCTTCAGGTTTCAGATCTTCTGGCTAAATTTGAGGAAGTCAGCGGAGATGAACTTTCCAATGACCGCATGATGCTGGTATAAAAAAGAAAAAGATGAAAATGTGCATTGACGGATCGGATCGTCGGGAGTATAATAACCGAGAAAACACTTCTTCACGTTAAAGCACAACGCTTTAAAGCAAAATAATAAAAATAAAAAGCAACACGTGAAAAGGCTTATGGGAGGAGAAGACAATGAAAGCAAAGAAATTGGTATCTATTCTTATGGCGTCTGCAATGGTGCTCTCTCTGGCAGCATGCGGATCCCAAAAAGATTCTTCAGACGGCGGAGACAGCAAAGTTTATAACATCGGGATCTGCCAGCTGATAGAGCATGAGGCACTGGATGCAGCTACAAAAGGTTTCCAGGATGCATGCGAAGAAAAGTTTGGAAAGGACAACGTAAAATTTGATCTGCAGAACGCACAGGGTGAGCAGTCCATGTGCAGTACGATCATCAACAACTTCGTGTCCGCAGATGTGGATCTGATCCTGGCAAACGCAACACTGCCGCTTCAGACAGCAGTACAGGCGACACCGGATATTCCGATCCTCGGAACTTCTATCACAGATTATCCGACAGCTCTGGGCGTAGAGGATTGGACAGGAGCAACAGGAATCAATGTTTCCGGAACCAGCGATCTGGCACCTCTGGACAAACAGGAGGAAATGCTCAAAGAGCTGTTCCCGGACGCAAAACAGGTTGGAATTCTTTACTGCTCTGCAGAAGCAAACTCCAAATATCAGGCAGAAGCATTTGAAGAGGCCCTGAAAAAAGACGGAATCGGATTCAAAGAATACACCATTGCAGATTCCAACGAGTTACAGGCAGTTGTTACCACAGCGGCAGAAGAGTGTGATGTTATCTACATTCCGACTGACAACACCATCGCTGCCAGCACAGACGTTGTAAAGAATGTATGCGTTCCGAAAAAAGTTCCGGTAATCACAGGTGAAGAAGGACTTTGTGCAGGATGTGGCGTAGCGACCTTGTCCATCAGCTACTATGACCTTGGATACAAGACCGGCGAGATGGCTTATGACATCCTGGTAAACGGCAAAGATATCTCCAAGATGGAAATCGAGTCCGCTCCAAATATCACAAAGAAATACAACGCAGAGATCTGCAAAGAGCTGGGCATCGAAATTCCGGACGATTACGAAGCAATCGGAGAATAATCTGATCGGATTTCCAAAAGAGCTGCAATAAAATCGGCAATTGAATAACGGCATAAAAATAAGGAAGCGTTCCGTGAATGACATGTAAATGTGTGCGATAGCGGGAGGCTTCCTTTTTTGTATGCTGCCTGATACTTTATTAGAAAATATTTGTTTTAACTCAAAAACTTGATTTTTATAAGGAAGGGACGCACCAAGAGGAATGTTTACTGCCCGGTCTTGTGTATTGCGCTGATTGCGGCAGTAAGATGTCCTATCGGATGAATTACTACAAAAGCGGAGAACCTTATCATTCGTTCCGATGCAGCAGCTACGGAAACAGAACCGTGAACTGCACCATCCATCATATCAGCGACAAAGTCCTCTATCAGCTGGTACTGCGCTCTATTCAACGCCTTTCAAGCCACATTATCGCAGATGAGCGTGGCTTTGCGGAAGAACTGAAAAGCAAATGGGAAGCACAGGC